>JBDGSI010000009.1:0-14961 GCA_042217615.1 Candidatus Nanohalobium sp. | reverse complement strand
TTCGACTCGACCGGAAAAGTACACGAAGAGATGCGCGACCTCGGCAGAAAAAGAAGCGACATGCCGGAGGCCGGCGTCTGGAAGGAGACAGTTACCGTGGAAGGCAACCGCGCCTACTGGATCCACATGGTACACCAGGAATCGATTGTCATCCCTGACAACATCGATGCGATCCGATCCATGCTGGAGATGGAAGACAAGGAAACCTCCATCCAGAAGACAAACGACGCGATGGGCATCGAGTAGAAGGAATTTTCAGACCTTCTTTACTTTTTTCTCGGAAAAGCGGTTGACCCTTCTTTGGGAGCGTCAGAACAGTTTTAAACTATGCGTACGTATATGCGTACATGGCTTCGAAGAGTTTGTCGGTCCGGGAGGAGGCGTATAGAAGGTTGAAAAGTTTCAAAGGAGAGGGTGAGAGTTTCAGTGATGTGATTATGAAGGTTACTGAGGGCGAAAAAGACTTCAGGAAAGGCTTCGGCTCCTGGAGAGACCGGAAAGGCGTTGAAAAGGTTATTGAAGAAGGTAGAGATAGGCTTGACCAGGATCTGAGGGAAGGAGAATGAAGTTCTTGGACACCAGCTTCTTAGTTGATTATCTGAAAGGACGAGATTACACGCTTGAATACCTGGAGGAAAACTCGGAGGAAGCGTTTTATGCCAGCAGCCTGACGATATTCGAGCTTTACCGAGGTGAACTGAACTCGGAAGGTAAATCAGATTTAGAAGATCTAAAGGAAAGGCTTGAATGGCTTGAGACAGCTCAGTTAGACAATGAGACTGCTGAAGAAGCTGCAAAAATAGAGAAAGCTCTTTCAAATCAGGGCGAAAAAGTAAACCTTGCGGACACATTGATAGCAGGCGAAGCCAGCAAAAAAGGAGTAAAAATCGTCACCAGAGACAGAGACTTCCAAAAAATGAGTAAGATAGAAGTAGAGACTCCGGAAGACAGATGAACAAAAAAATCCTTCTCGTCGGCTGGGGCTTCCCTCCAAAGATTGATGGCGGCCTGGACATCCACGTCAAGCACCTGTTCGAAGAACTGAGGGAGAAAGATGTTGAAGTTGAACTTGCGTTGCCTGAGGATCGGGCCCCGGATAGAGAAGGGATTGTTCCTGTGGAGACCGGCGACAGGGATATGGTGCAGAGGTCGAGAAAGCAAAAGTCGCTGAGATCGCGGAGATACTCCTTGCCGACGAATCAACCTCACAGCTCGACACAAAGGCCTCCGCAGAAATGATGCAGCTCTACAGAGACCTGGCAGAACAGGGACAGACAGTGACAACCGTCAACCACGAGAAAGAACTGGGGAAGAAAGCGGACAGAACGATCTGGCTGGAAGATGGAGAAAAAGAAGAAAAACACTAGATCAAAAAGATTCAGGAGATATAAACTAGTTTTTCGAGTTCGTTTGCCAGTTTCTCTACGTCTTTTTCGTTGTTGTAGAGGTATAGGGAGGCTCTGACTCCAGGCCTTTCCTCTCTATCGTTGAACCATGAGTGTACGCAATGCATACCCGATCTAACAGCTATGTCTTCTTCATCCAGCATTAAAGCGGCTTGGTGAGAATCCATGCCTTTTATCCAGAAGGAGACTACGCCTGAGCCTTTCGAGACATATCTTACGTCTTCAAGGCCTTTAAGCTCTTCCTCCAGCTTCTGAGTCAGCTTTTTTTCGTGTCTATGGATTTTTTCCATGCCTATGTTTTCCAAGTAGTCTACTGCTGCGCCCATTCCTATGAGGCCTGCTACGTTTGGAAGGCCTGCTTCGTATCTGTGCGGGAATTCGCTGTACTCGGCTTCCTGGTATGTAGTGTTTTCCACTGCTTCTCCTCCTGTTGTTAATGGTTTGATTTTCTGTTTTCCCCGGTCTGAGACGTATAGTGCTCCTGTTCCTGATGGTCCAAGCATTTTGTGGCCTGAGAATGCGAGGAAATCTACCGGGAAGCTGGAGACATCTACCGAGTTATGCGGGATGCTCTGCGCTCCGTCTATCATTGTGTACGCGTTGTTCTCTCTTGCTACTTTGGCTGCTTCTTTTACGTCCAGTTTTTTGCCATCTAGATTGGATACGTGGACAAGGCTGAGCAGGTCTCCTTCAGAAATTTCTGAGTCAAGTTTTTCCAGGTTGAGGCCTCCCTCTGTGTCAAGTATTTGGAGTTTGCAGTTTTTTTCTTGGAAAGGTACAAGCCCTGAATTGTGTTCTCTGTCGGATATGAAGACTTTTTCGGCTGGAAAGGTTTTTGCTACCGTGTTGAGGCCTTTTGTTGTCCCTGTGTTAAGTATCAGGTTGTTTTTCTTTGTGCCTATGAATTCTGCGGTTTTCTGCCTGGTTTCTTCTATTTTCTGGGTTGCTTTTTCTGACATGGAGTGGTGGCTTCTTCCCGGGCACGCAGGGTACTCTGTGTAGTATTCTTTGACAGCGTTTATTACTTGTTGAGGCCTTAGGCTCATGCAGGAGCTGTCTAGATAGGTTAATTCCTTGTTTTTTAGAGGCGGAAAGTCTTCTCTTTTCATCCTGGCAGCCAGAAACTTATTGATTCTACTGTTTCACGTACTATGAAGGTTTGTGAGAGATCTGTGAGTATGCAGCCTCCTGAGGCCTCTGCACCGTTACAGTTGCCAAACATCAGGAAGTTGAAAATCCCTAGCGCCATGTATGCTGCTGACACTGCGAACAGTATGATTAAAGCCCATGAAATTTGTTCCATGTAGTTGTTAAGGAATCTGGCCAGTCTCTTGTCTCTCTTCATGGCTTTTGAAACTATAGAGGATTTAAGACGTGTCTCAAAGTCTGCCTCGCATTCCCCTGTTTTCACCCTTTGCTTAAGGCAGCTGAATGACTGCTTTGCGATTTCTCTGTGTCTTTCGAAGAAAAGGCCTAATACTGCCGAGACAATGAATGAGGCTACACAAATCATTGCTACAGTTTACTTCAGAGACCTGGACCTACATAAGTGCAAGGGAAAAAATCTTCAGAAACATAAACGCTTGTCTAGAACAACCCTCATGTGCAGAAGAAAATCCTGCTTGTAGGCTGGGGCTACCCCCCGAAAATTGATGGAGGCCTTGACATTCATGTGTACCACCTGTACCAAGAGCTGAAGAAAAAGGAGGACCTGAATGTTTCACTTGCTTTACCTGAGGAAAACATGCCAACCAGTGAGGAAGGCTTTCATGGAATAAAGCTGGGAGAAGGAGAGATGACCTGGCAGGCCAGAAAAATGAGTCGTGAAGTAGCGAAAATAGCTGAAGATTTTGATATAGTTCATACACATGACTGGTTTGGTGCGGAAGCCGGTTTCAAGGCCTCAAAGTACAGTGAGGTTGACTGGGTGTCTACAATACATTCTTTAAGCTCTGTAAGAAGCAGAGGCGGCAGTGAGGAGATAGAACAGCTTGAGGAAGTAGCGGTAAAGGAAGCAGATCTTGTCACTGCTGTAAGCGAGAAGTTAGGAGATGAAATCAGGGAAAAATACGGCGGAGAACCTGAAATCATATACAACGGTTTTTCCCAGCCTGACTCTACAGGAAAAGATGTTAAACAGAAACTGGAAATAGATCAGGAGATGGTGTTGTATGTGGGCAGGCATGCAGAGCAGAAAGGAGTTGAACACTTGCTTTACGGATTTAAAAA
Organism: Candidatus Nanohalobium sp.; assembly: GCA_042217615.1. Taxonomy (GTDB): domain Archaea; phylum Nanohalarchaeota; class Nanosalinia; order Nanosalinales; family Nanosalinaceae; genus JBDGSM01. The sequence continues at coordinate 11,326 of JBDGSI010000009.1, read as the reverse complement.
ATTTCTTGAGGAAGGAGGGAAGGCTTCTCTGGTTATAGGAGGAGACGGCCATATGAGGCCTTCGCTTGAACGTTTCACCCGGCTTTTAGGCATTGAAGACAGGGTCCATTTCACAGGTTTCATTCCTTCAGAGGTTCTTGGGGATTTCTACGCTGCTGCAGATGTCTTTGTATCTCCTTCCGTAAACGAGCCTTTCGGTTTAACTATAACAGAAGCTCTTGAGTCCGGGACGCCCGTATTAGCTACTGAAAGCGGAGTTAACGAACTGGTTTCAGGAGAGTCAATTATAGAGATAAAACCTGAATCCGATTCAATAGCTGAAGGCCTTGAGAAAGCTTTAAGCAGAGATTTCAGCCCGGAGTTTGAGTCAAGAAGCTGGAGTGAAATGGGAGATGAGTTTGCAGAGGTTTACAGGAAATTTTAGTTGATTACCTCTATTTTTTCAGGTCTTTCAGAGTGAAGAACCTGGTATCCTTGCTCTGTCTCCACCAGGTACTGAGGGTTTTCATTGTAATAAGTTGAGTCAGTTCCTCCTTCTCCAGGAAGGTATATTCTTTCTCCGCTACTTGATTGGACAGCCAAGGCCAGTTCTTCTTTTGCTTTAAGCGTTATTAGGTAGCCTTCTTCTTTTTCCTGGATCTCTGGTTTCATGGTTCCAACCTCTACTATACCTTTTAGCCTAGCCTGGTTTAAAATCCCTTCCGCCGCTCCAGTTTTCCACCCTGCTGTGTTATAAACGAGGCCTCAGATAGTTTGATTTATGCTTCCGGTAACTCTAAGTTTTGAGGTGCATCAACCTCACCGGTTGAGGATTGACGGAGTTAATGAGGACTCAAATACTCTCTATGGTCGTTACTTTGACGATGAAATGAATGAGCATTTCTTCAAGGATGTGGCGGAGAACTGTTACTTTCCCGCAACTGAAAGATTGCTGAGAGCTGCCAAACAGTTCGAGGGAAAGGATAGGCAGTTCAAAGTCAATTTCTCTATCTCCAGTTCCTGGATCGACCAGGCAAAACAGTACCACCCCGAGCTTATTGACATGCTGAACAGCTTCCCGGATGATACCATAGACTTTATTGGACAGGCACATTACCATTCACTGGCAGGCCTTTTCCATGATAAGGATGAGTTTAGATGGCAGCTTGAGAAACATCGATCTATTATAGAGGAGAACTTCGGTAAAAGGCCTCAGGTCATGACGAATACCGAGTTGATTTATCATAATGAGATTGGGAAGGTTGCTGCTGAGGAAGGTTATGAAGGTATCTTCACTGAAGGTGTTCCTCGTTTATTGGGATGGAGATCTCCTAACCATGCTTATACTCAGCCAGATTTCGTAACTGAAAACGGTACAAACATTATGCTGCGTAACCGGAAGCTGACAGATGATGTAGGGTACCGTTTCTCCGCTAAGTGGTGGGAAGAGTATCCTTTAACCGCTGACAAGTACTCTGCCTGGCTGGCGGCTTCTCAAGGCGATATGTTGAACCTTTTCATGGATTATGAAACGTTTGGGGAGCACCACTGGGAAGGTACCGGGATTCTCTGGTTCTTGGAAGATCTTCCAGAGCAGGTCCTATCCCACGATAATCTGAAGTTTGCCAAAGTAAGGGATGTAGCTAAAAACAACGATCCTGTAGGAAAATTCGATGCATTCGAGTACAACACTGTTTCCTGGGCTGATCAGGAGATGGATGCGTCTGCTTGGCTGGGCAACCCGATGCAACGCACACTGTTTGACAAACTGCAGGAGCTGGAGGAGAAAGTGAAAGAGCTGGACGATGAGGAAGTCACCGAGGTCTGGAGAAAGTTCCTCACCTCCGACCACCTACACCATATCTGTACGAAGACCTACGAGGACGGCAGCGTACACAACTACTTCTCATATTTTGATCATCCGCACCAGGGCTTCGCCGTCATCACCGAGCATCTAATGGACTTCCAGGAACAGGTTGATGAAAGGTTAAGAAAGTAGAGCCGTAGAGCTTTCTTATGAAGGAGAAACATCTGATAGAACTGGAGAATAAAGAAGAAGTAGCAGCAACCTGTGCAGAGGCTGAGTCAGATACCTGGATTTTTGTCTGTCACGGATTCGGTGGCAACAAGGATAGACAGTCAGAGTACCTTGAGCTATCGGAAGAAGGTTTCAATGTTGTCACGTTTTCTTTCAGAGGTAACGGCGAATCTTCCGGCGATTTCATCGATCAGGATTTGAGTTCAAGGATTGAGGATTTGAAAGCAGTGGTTGAGTACTTTGAACCGGAGAAAGCTGTGTTGTTTGGAACGAGTTTTGGTGGGAAAGCAGTTTTCCATGCTGCAACTGATCTGGATGTGGACGCGGTTATTGGGAAGGCCCCAGTTACGTACGGGGAAATTATGGATAAGTTCCGTGCAGCGGTAGAGGAGAAAGGCCGTTTCGAGTACATTGAGGGAAAGCCTATAGACAAGCGTTTCTTCGAGGATTTTGACACATACAGTTTTGAAGATGCAGCTGAATCAATTGAAGCTCCTGTAGCAATCTTTCACGGCGGTGAAGATACGACAGTGCATCCGGAGTACAGTTTCAAGGCCTGTAGGAAACTTGATCGGGTAATGGTTGAGAAATTGGAGGGAGAAAAACATTCTTTCTCTGAAAAAGCAAAGGCCTACATGGTTGAACAGTTGAAGGCCTGGCTTGAGAACAATGATCTCTGAGCTATAATTATTCTAGTGCTTCTGTATATATTCCTGTGGTCCAGGCGGCGATTTGTTCCCATTGGAAGTTGTCTTCTACGCGGTCTCGGGCGTTGTCGCCCATCCATTCGCTCCAGCCTGGGTCTTCGAGGCTTCTGGATACCTGGTCTGTGATTGAGCCAGGGTCTGCGGGGTATGTGTGGAGGCCTGTGTATTCGTGTACTATTGTGTCTTTCATTCCGCCTGTGTAGCTGCCTACTGTCATGGTTTCTGATGCTGCGGCTTCAAGCGGTACGATACCGAAGGGTTCATACACGCTGGGTGCTACTGTCATGGTTGCTTCTTTCATAAGTGAGATAAGGTCGTCTTCAGGTACGTATCCGGGGAAGTGTACTTTGTCGCCTACCTGGCTTTTGGCAATGTTCTTGTAGTGTTCTGTGGCTCCGCTGCCGCACATTATGAACTTGGCTTCCGGTTTTCTGTCCAGTATGTGAGGCATTGCCTCGATTAAATGGCCTGGCCCTTTCTGTGGGTACATCCTGCCGACGAACAGTACGATCTGCTCCCAGTCCAAGGCGTAGTTGTCTCTTTGAAGGTTTTTACTGTGTTGATCGAATTTTTCCAGGTTAACCCCGTTCGGAATATAGTTTACTTTTTCCTCTGGTACTTCGTATGTGTGTTTGACTTCCTCTGAGAACTCTCTTCCTACTGTTATAACCTGTGAGGCCTCGTATGTTCCATACCATTCCAGGTCGTGGATTGTCTGCTGGTATTCTGAGTTGATCCCGTCTCTTCCCTGCTGGGTTGAGTGAACTGTGAAAACCATTGGCAGGTCCAGGCTTTTCTTGATGCCTGTAGCCCCTGGTATTGCCATCCAGTCGTGAGCGTGTACAAGGTCGAAAGAATTCTTTTTATGGAGTTCTATAGCTTTTTTCTCCATCTGGTGGCCGAGATGCATGGCCCAGGAAAGAGTGTTTGTAGCAGAGTCTGTTGAGGGAACCCTGTGAATCTGGACGCCGTCCCTTACCTCAGAGCTTTCCTCCTCACCATAGCTTATAACCACAGGTTCATGGCCTTGAGAAGCCATAGTAGTAGCTAAGTCTTCGCAGTGGGCGGCTATCCCTCCCGCCTTGTAAGGCGGGTATTCCCATGTTATGAAAAGAGGCCTCATCGTGTTATTCACTTAAGTTTTGACTTTCTGCTCCGGTTTAACAAGTTTTCTGTACTTGTTTAAAACTCTTTCCGGCCATTCCAGTTCATACGGATTGATTGACTCTACTTTCTCGTCAGGTGCGTCAAGATCAAACAGTACAGAATTCTTAGTATCCTCCTTTGTAGTAAGTAAAAGATCTGATTCAAATACTCCCTGCCACTCCAGCTCGGAAATCAGCTCTGCATGTTCGCCTTCAAACCCTCTCTCGTTTTCAGTGGAGTGAAGAGTCAGGATAAAAGGCCTTTCCAAAGTCTTTGCAAGTGAAACTCCTCCAGGCACTGTTGTCCAGTCATTGGCGTGTATAACATCTACGTCATCGCCTACGTTTTGACGTACCTGGGCTTTTAACTCATTATTCATCATCATGGACCAGTTGTAGATATTATCACCGTCAAAGTTCAGCGGCGCCCTTACAACCTCCACATCTTCATGGACGCTGTAGTAAGAGCCATCATCAAACGAAACTATAACCGCTTCATGCCCTTTCTCCACCAAGTGCTCTGAAATGGTTTTAACATACTCTGAAATGGCCTCGCCGTCGCTAAACTGTTTTGAAAGCAGTACAACTTTCATACTAGTTAAACCTCTCTTCAAAACCTATTTGCTTGCTTTTTTCAACATTAGGCTGGTTAAAAGGATTAACTCTACGGAACCATGCCGAGTACACAGCCAAGTACTGCATAAAAGCCAGTAACTTGCCAGCAGACCTGTAAGAAAGCTCCTCTAAAGCCACCGTTGCATGAGGCCTATCTTCTTCATCTAAAGCATCTCTTACACCTCTGTACTCAGATTTCAAGGCCTCGGAGTAGGTATTTCTTTCCAATTGCTTAAGCGGTTTTCCACGTATCTCAACATCCTCAAGGCCTTCAGGCACTTTTATGTTGACGTGCTCATGTGTTTCCGCCCTGAAAAATACAGGGAAGACGTTTTCTCGGCCTCCAAACATTCTCTGGTTTGTATGATGCTGGTATTCCGGTCCTATGTCGCCGTAGACTGTCTGGCCTTCTCCGTTTTTACATACGGTTTCATGCATTAACTGAACCATTAAAGGGTAGAAGCCGAACATTCTTGTAGAGTAGAAAGGTGTTAGTATTTCTTCAAATCCTCTTTCCTCTGCCCTGTAAAGCTTGGCTGCCAGCTCCTTCGCAGCATTTACCTTGCCTGGCTTTAATTCTTCATACATCTCCTCTGCACCGGCACGTATCTCTTCGATATCCATTCCTGCAAGTGCAGCCGGTACAAGACCGGTCTCTGTAGCCCCTGAGAATCTTCCGCCGACGTCAGGATGCTCAACCCAGTCAAGGCCTTCTTCACTTATTATCTGCCTTAAGGCACCGTTATTGTCTGATGTTACAGGGAAGACTTCGTAACCTTTTTCCATGAAGTAGAGAAGAGATTCTATGACGCCTACTGTCTGTCCTGACTTGCTTATTGGAACTACCAACGTTTCTTCTTTATCCAGTTCCCTGGAAAGCCTGTTCAAGTAGTCAGGATCCATTGTAGTAACCAGTCGGACATCTTTGTCGATCTCAGGGAAGAAAGAGTAAAGAAAAGCTCTGAAGCTTGTGATAGAGCCTCCGTTCCCTATAACAACAAGGTTTTCGAAATCTTTTTCCGAGGCCTTCTCCTTTATCTCCTTTATATCTGGACTGTATCTGGCGAAGAAAGGTTCTTCCTCCTCGATGTCAAGGTCTGCTGGTTCAATATTCTCTGTCTCAACCCTAAAACTCATTCTATCCTCCCCAAGGCCTTTCTATGAGCCTTTCTGTAGTTTTGACCAAGTTTTTTCCATGAAGTCATCTGTGCCAGTCTCCTGGCATTATGTTTTCTCTCCGTAATCTCAGTTCTGGAGTAACCTATTATTTCATCTATCATATCCGCCAGGTCCTCTGCTGCTTCCTCATCAGATCTGTTGCGGCGTTCCAGTACTTTGATACCTTTTCTCTCATTTTCTTCTGTATTCTTCTGAAGGTACTGGCCGAACCCTGCCAAGTCAGTTGTTATTGAGAGAGCTCCGTTCGCCGCTGTCTCCACAGGAGTATACCCCCATGGCTCATAGTAGCTAGGGAATATGCCTGCCGAGGAAGCCACTATAGCTTCATTGTAGTCCATCGAAAGCATTTTATCTCCGACAGAGAGGTAAGTAGGGTAGAAAACCACCTTAACCCTGTCATCTTCACTGTTAGTAAGGCCTTTCTCCTTTAAGGCCTCAAGTATCTGGTCTTCACCGTATGAGAGATCGTACGCAGACAGAGGAGGTTTCTTATCTTTCTTTGTATGGAAGTTTGCCTCCAGCGATTCAAGCTTTCTTGTACCCTGTATAACATCTTCAAGGCCTGCAGAAGGTTTTCTTCCTGATGTTATGGAGTTAAGTATGTTTTTCCTGACCTGAGGCATCACCGATTCAACGTAATCCTCTAATTCGTCGTAGAGCGAAATGTTCTCCAGGACTTCAACTTTCTCGCCTTTCACATCTGTAGGTACGAAGATGAATACGAAGAAGTCATCTCCCTCTCTTTCATTCACCTGGGAGAGCGCATCTATCATCAGATCAATCCCTTTGTTATGGAACTCGTACCGCCCTGAAATATACAGGATTCGGGGATCATCCTCCAAGTTTACATCGTAGTAAGGTTCGAAAAAGGCCTGTAAGAAGCTTTTGAACTTTTCCTTCTTTTTCTTATGGTTATAGGATAGTTCCTCCAGGCTAGGATATTCTTCTACGTTAAAACCGTTTGGAAGAATCATATCAGGCTTTACATCAAGCACGGCTTCAGCTTCTCTGCCTGTAGTCTCGCTTACCGTTGTGAATACGTCAGCAATCTCAGCACCTGTCTTCTCAACCTGATGCTTCGACTTGACCCCGTGCTTTTCAGCAAGGCCTTCCTCAACGTTTCCGTTTTCTACCGCTTCACGGAGATCAAAGTCTGTGCTTGACAGTGTACGGCCTAAAACAGTTGCGTGAGTTGTGAAAACCTTTGGAGAGTCAAAGTTAAACATTGCAGGTGCGGAAAGCCATTCATGAAGATGTACAACTGTGTCCCCCTCCATTTTTTCATCTTCAAGCCTGTCAATTAGAAGGCCTACGGCGTAGCTCCATTTGACAGGTTCATCAAAGTCGTGGCCGGCCTCTAAAGATTCTATATCGTATTTCTCCCACATCTCTGTCTTGATATCGCCTATATCCCTGTTAAGGTCTGAGGCATCTACCAGGATGCATTTAGGCGATCCCGGTACAGTCCAGACCCCGAAATGGCATTTGATTCCTTTCTTCTCGAGTTCTTTGAAAACTTCTTTGAACTGGTGGTCTTCCCTGGGAACGAAATCTCCGCGTGTCGCGTCCTCATCGTAAGGCCCTATAGTAAGGTAGTGGTCATCGTAGAACTCTTTCATCCGTGAGGACTTGGACTTGAGCACTTGATAGATGCCTCCTACTTTGTTTGCGACTTCAAAGGATACTTCTATCAAGTTGTCTCTTGGCATAATGACGTGTTACTTTTCACGGTATAAAAACTTGCTCAAGCCTTAATCACTACCTCTAGGTGAATTGGACGGCAGGTTTTATACTTGAGCGTCTTCTGGAATGAATTCATGGAGTACAATCTTTCAGAAAATCTTGCCGGGCGGAAAGGAGTTATCTCAAATCTTCACGGTTTTCTAAACAGGCACCTTGACACAGGTTTCAAATCCAAGTGGAGCGGCTACTGGACGCCACCCCACAAATACCTCGATTACTTCAGCTTCAAAGTTAATGGGATATGGCTGGACAGTAAAACACTTGAAGGAGTTGAATACGGAGACAAATTTATTTTCTACCATGAGACAGGAAGTCTCTCTATTGAAGAACATGTTTCAACACCTGAAGAGATGCCAGGCCTTAAAGTAAAGCTTAAAATCAAGAACAAAGGACAGGAAAGAAAGGCTGTGCAGACAGTCCTAGAGCCTGGTATCGACATAAGACATAAGTCAGATGATCTTCCTGAAAGAAGCTTTGAACTTGAAGAAGACGATAACAGACTGAATGTATCCGCCCTGGACAAGAAACTGGTTATAGAAAGCGACAGAAACTTCAAAAGAAAAGGAGACCCCTACACAAAGGAACACTACCCTGGCGAAAAGCAGAAATGCTTTATACCTGGAGAAATAGTTTTCAGAGAAGAAATACCTCCAGAAAGCAGCGTAACGACAACAACCAAGTTCCTTACCTCAGAAGCAAAATTTTCAAAACTTGAAGACCAGGAACAAGAGCTTAGAGACAGAAAACTGGGCAGAACATTCAAGTACAGTATCGAAAGCATGAAAAACCTGATCTACGACAGAGAAGGCCTTGGATTAATCGCAGGACACCCCTGGTTCCAAGAATACTGGGCAAGAGATACATTCTGGACAGTACTAGGCCTTATAGATGCAGGATACTTCGAACTTTCAAAGAAAATTCTGGAAAACTTCGCCGAAAAAGATATTCCAGGCCTTATACAGCTTGACACAGGTGAAGGAGACTCTACAGAGCGGGCAGACACTCTTCCTCTCTTTGTAATAGCTGTTGAAAAGCTTAAAAAGCATTATAAAGTCTGTGAAGAGCTTGAGGAAGCTGTAGATAAAGCTTTCTCCAATCTTGAACTTGAAGACGGAGTTGTACAGCACGGAGATAAAGCTACATGGATGGATACCCTTGAGAGAAGTCCTGCTGTCGATATCCAAGGTCTCTGGCTGGCAGCTGCAGAAAAAACAGGGAAGAAGGATAAAGCTGAGAAGCTACGTGAAGGCCTTGAAAAGTTCCAGGAGAATGGTTACCTGAAAGATTATCTTGGAGAAAACGCTCCCAAAACCATAAACCCTGCAGTACCCCTAATGTTTGGTCTTTTCGATGAAGAACCTTCTGAAGAAATCCTGGAAAAAATTAACGGAGAGTTCAGTTCAATGTACGGTGCTAGAACCCGTTCTGTTATTGATCCAGGATATAAAGCAGATGGCTACCATGAAGGGGCTGCCTGGGGGCTTACAACGATGTGGGCTGCTGCTGCAAATCTTCAGTACGGGAAAGAACGGCAGGGAATCAACCACCTAGAGAAAATGACCCAGTTCGTGGATAGAAATCAGCCAGGAGCGCTGCCCGAAGTTGTCAACGCAGAAACAGGTGATTTAATGGGTTGCAGCGAGCAGGCCTGGAGTGCAGGCCTTTTCGTCCACGTAGTTGACTCTTACATCCTTGGTATCCAGGTTAAAGATGAAAAAGTGGTTGTAGATCCTGTAGAGAGTTTCTCAGGTAAAAGGATAGGCAAAAGAGTTGGAGATGAGAAGATTGACCTCAAGTTCGAGGATGGAGAAGTAGAGGTTTTAAACAGTCCGAGCATTGATGTTGTAGTCGGTGAATAGAACCTTGATAGTTGTCAACCTGAAAGCTTACGACTCAGCAGTAGGTAAAAACTCAGAGAATGTTATAGAGGCATGTAGAAAGGCCTCTGAGTCTACAGGGGAAAAAGTTGTTGTTGCTCCGCAGCCAGAGGATATTTTCAGGGTTGAAGGTGTTGAGGCCTTTGCACAGCACGTAGACGGGGTTGAAGCTGGAAGCCATACAGGCAGTATCTTGGCTAAAGGTGTGAAGGACGCTGGTGCTTCCGGAACATTGTTGAATCACTCTGAGAACCGGTTAAGGGATAGAGAGCTTGAGGCCTCTATTAATGCTGCTGATAGCCTGGGGTTGACAACTATTGTCTGCGCTCAGACACCTGAGGAATGTAGAAAGTACAGCAGTTTCGGTCCCGACTTCATTGCTTACGAGCCTCCTGAGCTTATCGGAGGAGATACCTCTGTCTCTGAGGCAAAACCTCATATTGTGGAAGAAGCTGTTGAGAAAACAGTTGAAGGCGTCGAAACATTGACCGGTGCAGGGATAAAAAAACGTGAGGACGTAGAAAAAAGCATTGAGCTAGGCTGCAAAGGAGTTCTGGTTGCATCCGGAGTGGTAAAGGCAAAAGATATACAAGAGGAAGTAGAAGAACTTTGTGAAGGGCTATGAAAGACACCTGGGTTCAACGGTTCCGCGAACACTGCAGAATACCTGAAGAAGACAACGTCGAAGTAATGACTGCTTTCAACGCAAACATCGACGTGCTCTACAACGTAGAAGACCTAGGCCTAGAACTGAGAGACGCAAAGCCAGAGAACCTAGACAAAATAAAATCGCTCTCCGACCTTAAATCTCTTCTCAAGTACTGCATGGAGGAAGGAGTGAACGAAGAAGCAGAGATGAAAGGCCTTGACAAATCCTTCGGCAACGGAAAAGAACGTATCGGAGGCCAAGCCGGTATAATGGCAAACTTTCTTTCAGGCCTTGGTAACTCCGTTATATTCTACACTCCTTTCCTTTCACAGGAACTTGCAGATATGATAAACGTCAACGTCCTCTTTCCCACCGTTGAAGATGATTTCGTATTGAAAAATGTACGAGACACTGCCAATACAGACAGAACAAAGAGAAACATGATATTTGAGTTCAACGCTGAGAAAACAGGCCGTCTAATCGTTTCAGACTCAATCAAAGGATTTGGACCCTACTTCAGGAAAAGCATAGTAGATGGCTTCGACGAAATGGATGAAAACCTGGATAGAGTGCTTCTATCAGGATTCCACGATGTAGAAGGAAACAAAGAAGCCAAACTGGAGAAAGCCAGACAACAGATAAGCCAGATCCAAACACCGGTACACATGGAGTACGTAAACACAGATCAGGAAACAGCAGAGAAAATCATCAAAAACATTCTTCCAAAAGTAGAAAGCATAGGCCTTGACGAAGAAGAAGCAAAACAAATATGGAAAATAACAAAAAATGAAGAACTTGAAGAGAACCTGACTGTTGGAGAGGCCTTCAAACTTGGTAAAGAGCTTATAGAAGACTTTAATCTTTCCCGAGTTCATATTCATACCTATAACTTCCACATCACCACGATGAAAGAGGATTACCCTGTTGAAACCGAAAAAGTTAGGGACGCAATGGTTTTCGGAGAAATATGTGCAGTTAAGACAGCTGAAAAAGGAGAAGTAGTTCAAAGAGGAGATTTAGAAGGCCTTGAAATGGAGGATAAGCATGTTAAGCGTCTGGATATGCTTGAAGACTTTGGAGACTACTTTGGCTTAGAAAACTTTCCGGAAGAAGGTATAGGGGAGATGGAGGAGTACAGAGTAGCTGCTATACCGACTTTAATACACGAAGACCTGGAGAGAGTGACCGGGATGGGAGATATTATCTCCTCCGGCACCTTTATCGGCGAAGTCATGAAAAATCCTTGATAAACCTCTCTACTTTCCCTCTTACTTCCTCCAGTATTTCTTCGACCGCTTCCTCAGTATCAGCCTCACAACGAACCGACATTTTTTCCTCAGTTGAGGAAGGCCTTACTAGCGCCCATCCACGGTTGAACTGTATCTTGACGCCGT
>JBDGSI010000089.1:0-12979 GCA_042217615.1 Candidatus Nanohalobium sp. | reverse complement strand
AAGATCCGACCGCCTGAAAACAGGGACCCGAAAAAAGACGAGATCGAGGCCTGGAGACCGCTTTTAAAGCAGGAAATCGAGGAGGTCGACCCGGATATCATCGTCACACTGGGGAACTTCGCATCCAGGGAACTTTTAGACACGAAGAAAGGTATCAGCTCGATCCACGGCCGAATATTTTCACGAGAAGGCCAGAAAATCATGCCGGTATACCACCCCGCAGCAACTCTATACGACCGCTCTAAGACACCGGAGTTCAAGGAAGACCTGAGAAAAGCGTTTGGGAAGGAAGAAACAGGACAGAAAAAACTGAGCGATCTCTGAAAAATGGAACGCTACCGCGAAATCATAGAGAACTGGGAAGCATTCAAGGAAGCCTGTGAGAACCGGATTGTTAAGACAGTCAGGAAGAACAGGATTAAAGCAGGGAAGAACTTTGAGGAGAAACTAGGGAAGGAGTTCGATAGTATTGAACAGTCTTCCTGGAACCAGGAGATCTTCCGCCTCGGCACGGATTCGCCTGGAAACTCGTTGATGCACTGGCGTGGCGAGTACTACGTCCAGGAGGAGAGCGCCAGTTTACCGGTAGAAGTTCTCGCACCGAAGAAAGGAGAGAAAATACTTGATATGTGTGCCGCACCAGGCGGTAAGGCCCAGCTTTGATGCTATCTGGGTCAAAACCGAGGCTTTATCGTGGCAAACGATCAGTCTTCTTCGAGAATACAGGGCATGACGGCGAACAAGTACCGGATAGGCGCATCATCCATCTCAACGGCGAACTACGACGGCAGAAACCTTCCGGAAGACGAAAAATACGATCGCGTGCTGGTGGACGCGCCATGCAGCGGAGAAGGAGACAAAGCTCGTAGAAACTTCGAATCCGCCTCAATGGATGAAATCGAAGGACTTGCGGAGCTCCAGAAAAAACTGCTTAAGAAGGCGGAGAAACTCGTGAAAGAAGACGGCGCGATAGTTTACTCTACCTGCACTTTTGCGCCGGAGGAAAACGAGGAAGTCGTTTCACACGCTCTGGAAGAAACCGGACTAGAGCTGGAGCATATCGAGACTGAAGCGCCGCATCGCAGGGGTGCGGAAGAGTTCCAGGACCGCGAGTATGGAGGAGAGATGTGTAAAACCGTGAGGATCTATCCGCACCATCTTGACTCAGGAGGGATCTACGTTGCCAAGTTCAAGAAGTGAGGCATGGAGCTACCTAGAGGAACGTTTCGGGGTCGAAAGGCAGGAACTGGAAGAGTACCAGCTGGAGAAGATCTCAGGTGATTTCTGGCTTGTCTCCCGGGAAACAGAAACTGAACTCGATACGGAGACGAAGGGTATCAGATTTCTCCGGGACAAGGAGAGAGGTTTGAAGCCGACGACTTACGCCCTTCAGTTTCTGGGTGATAGCATTGAGAGAAACGTGGTAGAAGTTTCTCAAGACGAACTCCTGAAGCTGGCGAGAAGAGAGGAAATGATTGACAGAGACCTTGAGGAAGACGGCTACGTCGCCTTGAAGTTCCAGAACCGGATCGTAGGCTGCGGTTTCTACAAGAACGACAAGGTTTCCTCCAGGATTCCGAAAGGCCGTTCAAAGGAGCTTTCAAGAATACTAGAAAAGCTTTAAGTCACTCCAAAAAATCGCGGTGTGGTTGGGTTTAAAAGTTTTACACCCCCTTGTTTGGAATACTGGCGGCCAAAGCGAGGGGGCAACACCCGTACCCATTCCGAACACGGAAGTAAAGTCCCTCAGCGATCGCATCAGTACTGCCCTTTCGGCGGAAGCGTGCGGACGCTGCCAGACTATTTTTACTTTTCGTTTTCCAAAAAAAATTTGTTTCAAATCTCTCCGCTACGGAAGTCTTCGGCAATATTTCTCTCCATCAAGTACGAAACCACTCCTACTAGAGTAATCTGTACTGCAACCCATATGAGTAAACCTAGCAAAACATCAGGCTCTGAAATAACCACGTATAGAACGGAGAAGAGCACGCCAAAGACGGAAACCGCCACAGCTCTCTTCAACCATTTGTAATCTGAAGTTATTAGTCCAGCGAAGTAAAAGTAGGCTATACCTATCATGAACTCTAGGAATAGTAAAACACCGAGACCTTCCCACTGGAGATACACCCCCATGACAAACTTAACGAACAAGTATCCTACAGCAACGAGTGAAGCTGAGTAAAAAGTGGCCATGGAAACTATTGAGTGATCCAAGCTTTCTCTGGAGAGAAGTCTCTCTGACTCCAGCACATCCAACCTGTACAGACCGAATAAAATACAGGATACCAAGTAGTAGATCAGAAAGGTCGCTAGAACAGTCGGAAGGAAGTGGTAAAACCTCACCTCCTTGACATCCTGGTTTACAAGATTTTTCAATGTACTCTCTTCAAAAACTCCGCCACGTGCTTGAACATTTTCCTTTGACCGGTCTTTAACCTCTTCAAGGTAAGATATTATCTCTCTATCAGGATATCTTACAGAACGAATATCCTCAACCTTCCTCCTGAAACGCTTCAAATCCCACTCTCCTGGATTGTTTTCAATTCTTTCCTCGAGTTTCCGTAACCTATAACCATAATAGACCTGCTCCACCACTGCCTTCGGGTACTCTTCGATTAAGTAACGATCTTTCAACTTATAGACTGATGAAGAAGTCCCTGAGAACATAGCTGTCTCAGGGCTCATTGGGAAAACATTTGTACCGACGATTAACCCCACTAAACCGGCCTCTGCCTTCATAAATACTCCTTCACTCCAATCGGATCTGCCCTCCATACCTGAAATCCTTTCCTTTCTAGACTTGTTTATACTATCGTTGAAATACCGGTGTTCAGCATCGATAACCATGGAGTTGAGCACTCCAGATCTTATATTTTCAGAGTAGATCTCGCCCACGCCCTGTGACCTGAGATGCATTCCTGAAGCAATACCGACCAGTAGGATCAGGGTCATAAATGCAGGAAGTATCATCTTCTTTTTTTCAGGTCGGAAAACCTTCTTCAGAAACTCCACAGTTTCTTCTCTGGAACTATCCATGGAAAAGAAATATCAGGGCCTGAATTTAAACACTGTCCTTAGAGGTCTCAAAAGAAAAAAGCTTTAGAGAGCGCTCTCCTATAATTAAGTCTGTGAATGTTTTGAAACTGAAATCCTGGATCGTCTGGAGGGGTAAGGATATCGGGATGCGATTAGCGGGGAAACTGCTTTATCCGCGGAACTCGGCCGCCGCAGTTGTATTGAAGAATGGAAAAGTTCTTGGAATCGACGTGGGAAGTTACATGATGCTGCCGGGCGGCGGTCTTGACTACGGAGAAAGCTTCAGAGAGGCCGCGGGGCGCGAAGTAATGGAAGAGACTGGTCTCGAGGTGGAGATCGGGGAGAAGCTGTTTGAAGGAGTTAACTCTGTCGGCGGCGTGGAAAAAATCTTCCAGGCCTCAGTTGTGGGCGGCGAGCTCGATGGAAACTGGGAAGGCGAACCTATCTGGCTGGAAAGAGAAGAAGCAAAAAGGAAGCGGTGGCGCCACGACCGCGACATGGAAGAACTCCTGGAAAAGTCAGGGATTTAACATTTTCACGATAACTTCCGGACATGATATCCGCCAAACCAGAAGACGATGAAAGAAATAATACGTGGGTGCCAGCTCCTGCACCTGAGAAACCGTCGCTAGAGGAGAGTCTGGAAGACGATGAAATGAATGATGTTTACGCAGCTCTGGAACCAGGGACCGCTGAAAACGAATCCTGGAACCCAGACGCATTAAATTTTGACAGCTGGTCGGAACCATTGAGGGAAGACGCCCGCCAGATTGAGGAAAAATACGGTATTGATGTTGTTGAAAACTTCGCGACGGCCGAGATCTTTCCGCATCCCGGCAATTCAAAGGCTTCTACCCGGACCAGAACGTTCCTGAACAGTTCCGGAGCCGGTGTTGAGAACCGTCTAGGTTACGACCCTCTTGACTATGCCTTCGACACCTCTCAGGAAGTTGAGAAGACACTTCTTCACGAAAACTACCATGCGGAGGCCAGTAGAGGAAAAGCGAGGGAAACTTTACAGCAGCGAATGAACGATAACACCGCATCCTACCTTTCCCTTGGGATGAGGTACGGCGACCACGATTTCAGAGAAGGCGCGACAGAGTTCTCCGCCCTGTATACGCATGAGAACGGGGAGGAGCTTGCAGGGTCGTCCTACCTTTTTGAGACCGCGGAGGTTTCAAGACAGCTTTACCAGGAAGGAGTTCACCCCGACCCTGAACTGGCGGAAGCACTTGAGGAAGAGGTTGACCAGGTAATGGACTTGATCGGGCTGGAGAAGGATGAAGGCGCTTCCTACCACGAAGACGGACTTGACGCGTACAGCCCTGAGAACGTTCCTGACTACCTGGAGGACGGCGACTACGAAGAAGATACCTACTTTAGAGGTGAGGAAGAAGTATCAGGCGGAGTAATAATAGAAGAAGGAGAAGCAGATTATGGAGGCTTTGAAGCCTCTCCATGTTGTTGCTAGAGCTCGGTATGTTTCCCGATTATCGCATCGTTGAGATCTACTTCCCTGACTTCAGAGTGACTGTCTACCAGTGAGTTCCTGAGCTCTGAGCCCTTGACTTCTGTGTTCGGGAAGACTACCGTGTTCTGAAGCTTTGAGTCTTCGATCCGTGCGCCCTCCATCACCATCACGTTTTCTCCTATCTCGCTGTTCACTACTTCGCCTTTCACCATGTTTCTGCCCATTACGTTTTCGAGCGCGTCCAGGTATCCTTTAGGCGTTCCTACATCGTACCAGTAGCCGTTGAACGTGTAAGCGTACATGTCCGTTTTCTCGTGAGCCCATTCAATCAGTCTTCCAGGCTCGTCCAGGTACTTCTCCGCGGGGACATCGGTTTTAGAGAAGTGTTCATCATACCTTTTGTAGAGGGAAACATCTTCCTGCGGGAAGTAGTAGCAGGCAATCCCTGCCAGTGTTGAAGGGGGATTATCAGGTTTTTCGACAAAATCCACAAGCTTCTCTCCTTCCAGATCCACGATGCCGAACGATGTCGCCACCTCTTCATTCTCCACGTCGTACGCAACAGTGGCCGGTGCCTCTTTTTCCCTGCAGAAGTCCAGGAAGTCCAGAATGTTGAAGCTGTAGAGGTTGTCGCCTCCGATCACTAGAAGGTCGTCGTCTATATCCTCTTTCTCAATAAGCTTCAGGATCGCACCGATGGTTCCGGGCTTCTCTTCCTCGCTGCCCTGGTCTTCCACAACCACACGGGCGTCTCTATCGTACTCCTCTGTATAATCTTCGAAATCCTCGGCAAACTTCTTGTTAGTGGATATTATAACGTCGTCCGCCTCTTTCTCCAGATCCTCGACTATGAAATCGATTATCGGTTTCTCTCCAAGAGGTAGTAAGGGTTTAGCCCTGTCCTTCGTGACAGGCCACAGTCTGGTTGCATGTCCGCCTGCTAGAACTATTGCTTTCATATCTATCGAACGTAATAGGGTGTATTACGATCCCATTTAAAACCTCGCCAAATTCCAAATTCTCCAGCATTTATCACATGTTCTGGAGTTCTTCCAGTAACTGGCATTTCCTACAGACTTCGTTGCTGGAGGGTTCACCGCATTTCTCGCAGGGCGAAAGATCAGAGTCTTCAAAGCTGTACTCGTCTTCGACAAGATCTGAGATTTCCCGGCCGTTAGCCACTACCTGGTCCTTTATGCCCGGCATCTCCTCCTCCAGATCGTTGAGAAACTTTTTTACACGAGGACGCAGCGATCCTTCCTGCACGTGAGGACACCTGTCAACAACTCCCAGGTTGTGAAGCCTGGAGTAAAGCGCTATCTCCTTTTCTCTAAGGTCTCTAAGCGGCTTGATTCGTGGAACAAAGTCATTGTCATTTACAAGCTTTGATCCTATCCTGGCCAGCCTCATCATATCTCCCTTGATGTAGTTCATCAGTAAGGCCTGTGCCTCATCATCCTTGTTGTGTCCCACCGCCAGTTTATTCGCCTCTATCTCCCTTGACTTCTTATTAAGCAGATCGCGTCTTAAAACTCCGCAGTAAGTGCAGTTACTTCTTTCTATATCTTTTTTCACTACTTCATCCATCTCCAGGTCGTAGTAGTCACTGTACCTCGCCACATGAAGTTTAACGCCTAGATTATCGCATAATTTCTCTGCTGCCCGGATTGACTCGTCCCTGTAGCCGTCTATGCCTTCATGTACCGCGAGCCCTTTAATCTCAATGTCAGGCCTGTCGCCAAAAATCTCTACCAGTTGCTGAAGCATTACAGCCGAGTCTTTCCCTCCGCTCAGACCTACAGCTATTATATCACCGGATTCAACCATTTCTCCCTTTCTTATAGTGCTTTTAACCGTCTTGTTAACGTCTACGGAAAAATGCTTTTTACAGAGAGATCTTCCCTCGTACTCCCGCGTTATGACGGCTTCCTCTCCGCATTTTGTACAGTTTTCTGAACTTGTCATAAAGCAGTAATTGAAGTTGAAGGTTTTAAATCAGGAGAAGAACTGAAGCAGTTCATCCAGAGACTCGATCCTGTAATCCGGTCTGAGTCGGTCATTGTACTCCTTGTTCACCAGGATAGAGTCGATACCGGCGTTCTCCGCCGCACCTACATCTGAAACGGAGTCACCTACAATCACAGGGTTCTCCGCCCCAAGCTTCCGAACCGTCTCCTCAACCATTCTTGGGTGAGGCTTCTTCACATCCACAAAAGTTCTCATATCTCCCAGCTCGGGCGCCCTGACATCGCTGAAGTACTGTCCCAAGCCGAAAAAGTCCACAGTGAAAACCGTTGATCTCCTTGAGGCATTGCTGACAATCGCTCTTGGAACATTCAAAGCGTTAAGCACTTCCTCAACATCCTCGAAAAGTTCTATCTCACCTGCTTTAATCCTCTTAATCTTCTCGTCATTGACCGCTCTCACAATCTTCGCGAGATCCTCCCATGTCATCCCCTCTTTCTCCAGGTACTCTTCTGCCTCCTTTATGGAGTCAAGAAAGATTATCTCGTGAGCCTCTTCAACAGTTATATCGTAACCGAGTTCGCGGGCCTTCCTGACTTTAGCCTCTTCAAGCCATTCAAAACCGTCAAAACCAGAGTCAAGAAGCGTTCCATCCTTATCAAATATCACCGCGTCGTACTTCATTCCATGATCCAGTCAGTCTTGGAACTCTAATAAAACTTCCTCGCCCCTTCAAACATGTGCCGGGGTGGCGGAGTCTGGTTGAACGCGGCAGATTCGAGGAAACTTCTGAAAGTTTCATCATCAGAAGCGGCATTCGCTTCGCTCAACCGCTTTCAGGAGTTACCGCAGATGTGATGAGCGCTGGAGCGCGATGATTATATAAGCTTAGGAACATCTGCTGGGCTGTGACGGCCCTCCTGGGTTCAAATCCCAGCCCCGGCGACTTCGTCTTCGGGCTGGTATTTGATATCGAAGAACTCTAAGAGTTCTTCTGCAAGAAAATCCGATGACGGATTTTCGGCTGCGAGCTTCGGGTTCAAATCGTCGAAACTTGACAGAGTTTCTCACGATACAGAAAATCTACGATTTTCGAATCCCAGCTCCGGCGTACTACCTTTTCTCAATAACCTTCTACACTAAACTTGGATACAGAACCATGCCGGAACCATCAAAAAACGAGTAGGACTAACACCCAACTCAGACACATTCCAACGATACTCCGCAGTCAGCGACAAACAAGCCAACCAAGGATACAAAGAAGCCTATGGAATCACAAAGACAAAGGAAGACCAGTTCCAGAAAGACCTAGAACCTTTGAAGTGTTCAAAATGCGATAAAATAAACTCAGGACACAGAGAAAGCTGCTTGAATTACGGAAACATACTAAACCAAAAAGCATACCCAGACGGCGTCAAAAATGAGAAGGAAAAACATTTGAAACAAGAAAAGAAAACAGAATTCTTCAGAAAACTACTGACTTCCAATACTTCAGCTGAAGATAATGAGTTAGAAAAATTGGCAGAAGAAACAATAGAAGAAGATCCAAAAATGAAGATATAAAGCACTTAGTTTGACTCCTATAAAATTTCAACCTCTTAAAAAATCACACAATCGTTCTAGGGCAAATATCGCTGAAATAATAATTGGCTTTATCAACTATCTCATTATCCCTTATAAATTCTCTATTTGAACTCTCTGGATCCAGTTCGCCTAAATCAGTTATTATCCAGTAATCGGCTTCCTCATCATAAATGAAATCGATCGGTCTACCCTCATAATAATCGCCAGGAGCCGCACTAACGATATTTCTTTCATTTAAAATAGAAATTCTTTCTGCAGCCTCTTCTGGATGGTATTCTAATTCTCTTCGTTTCTCTGGTTTAAAATTTTTAACGACATCCTCGTAAGTCATCCCTTCTTCATAAGATGTCAATATGCCAGGAAATTGCTCTCCATTATAGACTGGTGCCGCCACTCCAAGTAGATCAGGAGTTTTTACATCTAGATTTTCTATTTCTACATCTATTACCTCCTTATTGTGTATCAGAGTGGTCGCAGCATAAATTTTTTTCTCAAGCTCTCCTAATCTAGACTGCGTCTGAAAAACCTGGCTTTTTTCATAATTTACGTAAGTTGATTTATGATAAGAAGAAAGATTTGGCGGCTCGATGGGACGCCATTCTCCTTCTAAACCATTTACATCGCTACAAAGAAGCTTAGTTAGATTTTTGTTTTCGTTTTGATAAATGAATCGCTGCGAACAGGTTTGAAGACTAAGTAATCTTCGATCTGAAGAACTATCTTTTGATCTTTCATATAGCCATTCTTCGATTTGCCCATTATCAAAAAAATTCAGCCGACGGTTTGCAAACTCTACAAACTCAGGTTCCTCATTCCTCAGAAATCTTTTGACTTCCTCCATTTGAGGCCTTGTTCCAAGAGGATCCCATGAAATATTGTTCATTAAGTATTCACTACAAAGAGAGTTAAAGAAGAAAACATAAAGATTAAGTAAACTTAACTTAACCAATGGGTAGAAATACAAAAAGTGGAAACTCTCCTTCAAACGGGAAATTGATTGTTATTGGGGGGCCATCTGGCGCTGGAAAAACAACTTCTGCACAGATTTTAGATAGAAAATTCGATTCTATCCTCCACTATAAGGAACAATATACGACGAGAAATCCTCGACCTCAAGAAGTGGGAAACAGCGCATATCATTTCATCTCGGAAGAAAAGTTTGAAAATTTAAAACAAAGAGGTGAGATAGCAGTATCTACCGAGTTTCTGGATAATTTCTATGCGTTTGGAAATGGTTTTAGAAGTAGTGTAAAATCTGCAATTGAAAGTGGTAGATCGGTAGTTGTAGATTCAATTCACGACCATAATGATTGGAAGAAATTTGAGAAAGAAAATCCTGAAATCCCAACCGCGAAATTATTCTTATATGCGGACGATTTTGAGGAACTCAGGAATCGCATCGGAAGTAGGCAGGAGATTTCAACTAAAAGAATTCAAAAACGGCTTAAACATGCCAGAAATCATCTTGAAAAGGTTGATAACTTTGATTATGTCATTGAAACAAACAACTTCACTGAACATCAGGAAAAACTCGAAAAATTTATCAGAAAAAATATTGGTGAAATAAAATGTCAGAGATAGAAGATCCAATGCTACCTCTTGACCATTTAGAACAAGAGACAGGCATGGAGATTGATGAAATGCCATTTGGGTGTAGATTATGTGCTGAAGCAGAATATGAGGGAAATGTTATTGCAGCTTCTGAAAACTTTTTTGCTGTTCCAGATATTAGAAATGTAGTTCCTGGAACTATTCAAGTAATATCTCAAGAACACCTTAATGATGGAGACTACATGTTCTCCGCAGGACACTATCCTAGGGAGTGGTTTGAGGAATATGAAGAGTTCCTAGGACTTATGACTCAAGCAATGGAAGAAGAATATGACAGAGATGCCATATGGTACGAACATGGAGAGAAAGAAGCTAACCCTAGACCAGGATCAGTCTACCACCCTCATATAGTAGGTGTAGCTGCAGGTGACGACATTATTGACACATTACATGATGAAGGAACACAGTACTTTACAGTTGAACCAATGGAGAAGCCACTTACAGCTCTTCAAGATGTTGTGCAAGATGGACCTTACTACTTCTATCAGGGAACAGAAGATGGATCTGGTGAAAGACCTCGCTATATAATGAGAGTGAAAGGAGACTCGACTCCATCTCAACTAATGACCAAATACATTTCTGATCTGCCAGAAGTAAAAAGGATGAATAGAGACTGGATAGATTCAAATGATGTAGATGTACAAGATGGGGAAGAATACCACTATGAAAACTTCAGACCTGCAGATAGATTTTTCTCTACACGTGAAAATCTGAGATCGACCACTCAAGAAATCCTTGAGAGGAGAGATGCAGCGTATAATCAGAGAGAAACAGGAGTAGTTGATATAGAGGTCGGTTCATTATGAAAGTAGGAATAGTTACCGATATTCACTATGGAGATAAAAACTCCTACGAAGGGATGAAATATAACAAACCCTCTGAAGGTTTAGATAGATTGAAGAAAGTTTTAGAAAATCTAGTAGATGATTTAGATTTCTTATTATTTTTAGGAGATCAAATAGATGCAGTTAATGAAGAAAGAGACAGAAGACGGCTTAAGGAAGTGAAAGAATATGTCAATCAACTAGATGTGAATTCAAAATTTCTCGTTGGAAACCATGAAATCAAAAATCTGAATAAAGAGGAAGTACTCCAGATTTTAAATGAAGAAAAATATGGAACTCTAAGAAGAGATGGTACGCAGTTTATCTTTCTAGATACTCTTCATGAAGGTTACAATGTTCGTTTAGGAGAAGAGCAAGTTAAATGGTTAGAGGAAAAAATAGATGAATTTGAGGGTGAAACCATTTTGTTCTCTCATGCCCCACTTTACAATTTTGATTCTTCTAACAATCGCTGGCTAGAAGGACGACAGGAAAAGGCAAGAATAAGGGATTATGAAACTTTTTCAAATGTTTTAGAGAAATTAGATGGCAAAGTTGTAAGTATAAGTGGGCACGTCCATCAAAACTCTGTCAAAATAACTCAAGAAGCAGTTTACATTACTCTACAATCGTTTACCGAGAATATATCTCTTCAAAATGATGGCAATCCTTGTGAATCTCATTCTATACTCTCAACAAATCAACACAATCTCAAAATCTTCGAGCAAAACTCGGTTCATAAAATCGAATGGTGAGCTAAATGTCTGAGAAATCGCTTGAACAGTGGCAAAGGAGAATATTCCTATCGGCATGGATAACCTACTTTTCGTTTTACCTCATAAGAGTCAACTTTTCAGTGGCAGTTCCTGGCATAATGCAAGAGTTTGGACTTACAAAGACCGCTCTTGGAGGGGTTATGACCGCCTTATTCTCAGGATATGCCATAGGGCAGTTTGTGAATGGGCAGATTGGAAACCACATAAATCCCAGATACTTTATTGCAGCAGGTTTATCAGTTTCTGCAATAATCAACATAGCCTTTGGATTAATACCGGGAGGAATTGTATTCCTAATGGTCTTAATGTGGGGAATAAATGGCTTTGTGCAGTCAACAGGATGGGCGCCCACAGTAAGAACTATTTCCAATTGGTTTGGAACAGAAAAAAGGACGCGTTATTCAACTCTTTTAGGAACATCTTACATTGCAGGAAGTGCTTTCTCCGTCTTATTAGCAGGATTTGTAGTATCACATCTAGGCTGGCGGTATGTTTTCATTGCACCCGCTTTAATCAGTTTAGGAGTTGCAGTCCAATGGTTTGTATTTGGTAGAGGCTCTCCAGAAGAAGTAAATTCTAAGTTAGAGCAAAAAGTTTTGGAGGCCACTAATGAAAACCATGAAGAGGTAGGTAGCTCTCCGAAAGAAGTACTGAAATATACATTATCCCATAAAGGAGTATGGATAGCTGCTTTTGCGTTATTTGGACTTAATATAGTCCGATACGGCTTCCTTGACTGGGCTCCTACATATTTCTTTGAGACACAGGCAATAAGTGTTTCAAAGGCAGCTTATCAGTCAACTCTATTTCCTTTCGCAGGCATTCTAGGAGCTGTAGCTGCAGGAATTTTCTCAGATAAACTATTAGAACACCATTCTTCCACAGCAGGAGTAATGCTCACCGCATTATTCGGATCAATTATTGCATTCCCAACTTTAATGAGTTTACACTGGGCTTTAGGACTAACATGCCTAACCTTGATCGGATTCCTTAGCTTTGGTCCTCACGTCCTCATAGTTTCATCCATACCCATGGATTTAGGCACTAGAAATGGCTCATCCGCTGTCACCGGATTTATTGATGGATTTGGATATATTGGTGCTGCAATAACTGGCGTTGTCACGGGATGGATTGTAGATAACTTCGGATGGGTAAACGGAATCTACTTCTGGGCTTTCGGTGCCCTAATAGCGGCCTTAATGGCATTTCTCATCTGGAGGAGAGATTGTAGAGAGGAAGCTTAATCCTAAGTCCAAAAAAACTCCAATATCTCCTATTTATTTAAACCAGCGGTAAAGCGTTATACCCTGGACACCTAGAAGCTAAAGAATCAACTAACGGAAGAATTTTTGAGTTTATTTAACGGTATTATGAGAAGTTTAGATAACACAATTGTTTGTTTCTAGAGGTAACTATACCCTGATAAAGAGGTTTATTTTTGAAAAGTTTGAGGCGAAAATTGCCCTGCAATTTTCTGGACTTACCGTAAAATAACATAGCCATCAGCTTGTAGCAACAGCCAGAAACCAATTAAAGAATATAGAACAGGCTTACCCATTCAGATAGATTTACTTGTTATACCAGTGCCTATTTAAAATCAGAAGAATTTACAACCTTTTTACAAGCTGAATAAATGCAATCTAACGAAGGGCTGCTACGGAATGTAAATTTTTGAGTTCTGAAGTTCTTCCTTAGAAAGCTGATCTACT
>JBDGSI010000088.1:2462-3881 GCA_042217615.1 Candidatus Nanohalobium sp. | reverse complement strand
CAACTGAGCGTAACCAGTTGGAAGGCCGGGGTCTTAGCCACTGGACCAACGCCGCTTTTGAAGATTTAAGGCCTTTGCGGAGTCAGTGAGGCCTTGTGTAGGGTACTGGATTTGAAACTGTTTTAAACCAATGGTTTTCCTGTGTCAGGTATTGCTCGCTGTATCTCGTTTTTGATCATGTCTTCAGTTTTCTGTATATATGTTGAAGGATTTTCTATTAGTCTTTGAGGTGAGACTCCTCTGTTGTAGAGCTGGACTGCATACCCTCTTCCCACTTGATGTGGGAAGTCTACCTCTGTTTCATAGGGGGTTCCATAACCGTTGAACTGTATTGATCCCAGTATTTCATCCGCGTCAATGTCTTTAAGGCCTTTGAGATAGATTTCCGATTCAGCTACTTTAGACCCTATCGTATAAAGAACCTTTTTTCTTTCCGAAGAGTCTTCTTTTTGGAGATTTTTCAGGCTCTCCATAACTCCCCATTTCTCTTCTATTTCTTCCCTATCGGCTATACCTCTATAATTTACTCCATTTACTGCTAGGAGGTCCTGGAAGAAGTCCTCAGTAGGTTCATGGTTGATACCATCTAAAATACTGTAGGCTTTTCCGTATTCGCCCTCTTCTACTTCTTCAAGCACTCTTCTGTAAGTACGTTGAAGGCCTTCAATATTCCTAGGTTCCAAAGCCTCCTTCAATCCGTCAAAATCTTTCTCAGGTATTTCAGCAAATCTCTTCCTCCCTTCAATCATATTGAGGCATGTAAGATCGGCAAAGGTTTCCTTAAAGGCTTTGTATACTAGGTGCGGTGTTTGAGCAGTGTTTATCTTCCTATCTTCCACTAAATGGCCTAATTCGTGTTTAAGGCCTTCAAGGTTTCTTGCCTGTATCACTGTAGTTTGGGGAGGAGTATTTTGGTGTTCAGGAGGATAATAAAGAGATGAACTGTCTTTTTTGAATATGATAGGATTTTCCGGTTTGAAGTTCGGGAATAATTCGTTTAGACTGATTAAATGATCTACAGGATCTGATTCAGCGTGCCATTCTGTAGTGTCCACCCAGATTCCCTGTTCTTCAGGAGGATTACCTTTTTCACGAATTTCTGGAAGATTTTGCACAGATACGTCTTCAGGAAACAAAGACTTTTAGTTGTTGTGATTGTTCGGTGTTAAATCTTCTGAAGGGGTTACTTGGTGGTTTTTGGTGGGGTTAAAAGTGCTGGGTGTAAGTTGTGTTTGTATGAAAGACTTGGTTGTGATCGGAGGTGCGGCAGCTGCTCTCTCCGCTGCGATTTACGGTGTTAGGGCAGGAGTTGATGTCACTGTTGTAGCGGATGAGTATGGCGGCCAGATAAACAATACAGACAAGGTTGAGAATTATCTGGGGATTAAAAGTATTTCAGGACCGGAGCTTGCGGACAGG
>JBDGSI010000088.1:0-2430 GCA_042217615.1 Candidatus Nanohalobium sp. | reverse complement strand
TAAAGCTGTTGATATTCGGGAAAGCGGTGAGGGCTTTGAAGTAGAGCTTGAGGACGGTGAGACTGTTGAAGCGTTAGCTGTTATAATTGCTACCGGCGGCCACCGCAGGAAACTGGGTGTAGACGGTGAGGAAGAGTTTACAGGTAAGGGCGTGTCTTACTGCGCTGTCTGTGACGGTCCTTTGTATAAAGATGAGGATGTTGCCGTTGTAGGTGCAGGATACGCTGCTACAGAGGCGATCGCCTACCTTGAAGACATCGCTGACCAGATACATGTAATAGATAGAAGCGAAGGATACACGGGAGAGGAAATAACGGTTAAACAGATTGAAGACAGTGACGATGTCCACCACCACGAAAACGCACAGATACAGGAAATTTACGGAGACGAAATGGTTGACGGAGTTAAATACAGGCAAGGAGGAGAGATGAAAACACTTGAAGTCGAAGGAGTATTCATCGAAATCGGGACAGTACCCAACAGCGACATCACAGATCTAGTCGAAACCAACGATGGAAACTATATCAAAGTAGATACTGATATGAAAACAAGTACTGAAGGCCTTTACGCCGCAGGAGATGTAACAGATGTCGGAGAACAGCAACTGGTGGTCTCCGCCGGGCAGGGCTGCCAGGCAGCATTGAAAGCTGCAGAATACGTTAAGGAGAGGAAGTCAAAGGCTTAGAAGGCCTTTATCCTTGATTTCTTTCTCCACTTTTTCTGTAATCATTTCATGTCCTTTTTTGTTGGGGTGAACTCCTTCTTCAAGGTAGTCAGAGTTATCCCTGTCTTTCATTAACGGGTACAGGTCTATGTAATGCGTGTCTGTGTCTTTACAGATTTTTCTCTTTGCCTCTTCGTATTTTTCCAAACGTTTGTTGTTGATTCCTATGTTAGGCTGGTAAGGGATTACTTCCATCCCTGGATCCATTGGAAATCCTCCTACAACGACAGTTTTTTCTGCAAGGGCTTCTGCCTTCGCTATTAATTCTTTAAACTGGTTTTTAAACTCTTCAAGACTGGTTTCTACCCTGTCTTCGTTTCTGTAGTACATTGCATCGTTTGCACCTATTTGAATTATTATCAGGGTCTCAGCGTCTTCTTCCTTCCTCCTATCTGATTCTTTTCTTATCCTCTGATTCAGATCTTTTGCTGTATCCCCTGCTATTGACAGGTTGTAGAGGTAGTAAACGTCTTCTTCTTTCCCGGATTTCAAGGCTTTTCTGTCAAGAATTTTTCTCAGCCTTTGAACCCATCCGCCTTCCGGATCCCAGAAACCGTTTGTAACAGAGTGTCCGAATACAAGCAGTTCTTCCATAAATCTCTTGTTTGAAGGCCTTTTGCTCGCGGACTCAAAAAACTTGGCATCAAAAAATCTTTTCTAATGGGTCAGGAAACATCGATGACGAAATGCGTGTTCTGCGGAGAATCCGCCACGAAGAAAAACTCTGCAGGACAACCAGTATGTAAAGAACATAAAGACAAATCGCCGCGGGAAGTTGCCTGCCCTGAATGCGGTATGCCGATGAAGATCAAGGAAGGCCGCTACGGATTCTTCTGGGGATGCGAAGGCTACCCACAATGCCAGAAAACATACCAGATAGAAACACTGATAGAAAAAGACTAGGAAAAAAGGCCTCTACCTTTCAACAGGAACAGTTTCATCGCTCTGTATCCATGCAGAAGAAGGAGCATCACGATTATAGATAACTGTATCGCCGTCCTTAGTTTCAACCTCTACCAGTTCTAAATTTTCACCAGGCTCATAATCTAAGATAAGGCCTTCCTCAACGAAACTCAAATTCCCTTTATCCATTTCCCAGAGATCCCCTAGGCGATAATCCATTTCTTGATCCAAGTAATTAACAAACTCATAAAATCCTTCTTCTCCAGTTAGCTCAAAGTCACAGTCATCCTCAACGAAACCCAAATTCACTTTATCCATCTTCCAGAGATCTCCCAGCCTATAGTCAATACCTTGAATCAAGTAATCAACAAACTCATCAAATCCTTCTTCTCCAGTTAGCTTAAAATCTAGAAAAACTCCCCAATCTTCGCCCTCTACCTGAACTGCAAAAGCTGCTTTCTCTTCTTCATAATTCCTCAAATTTACCCTATAATCATCCGGTAAGACACTCCTTAAATCCTCTTCAAACGAGTGAAAAACCTCATCGTACCTCTCATCCGTTCCAGACATCAACAAACAATTAAAACCAGAAACATTTAAAGATTGTGACTTGGAAGTAGCACTCTCTGTGGAGAGGATGTCTTTTTATTTTTCAGGCCTCTCACCTCTACTTAAAGGCCTGAACCTGAAACCTGGGTTTGGTGAAAGGGCCTGTAGCTCAGCTGGACAGAGCGCGAGGTTCCTAAACAACTGGCAAACGATCCGGTTGGCAGATCTGAATAATAGAACTTAACAGCATTGCC
>JBDGSI010000087.1:0-7399 GCA_042217615.1 Candidatus Nanohalobium sp. | reverse complement strand
CACCATAAAGAAATTCGGGAGAAGCTGGAAGAGTTGACGGAAGATACAGTGGTTGTGATGGCTTCTAACTGTATAAATGGAAGAGTGGATATGGATGTCTATGATAACCAGGTTAAGGTTAAGAAGAGAGGTGTGATTGAGTCTGAGGATATGCATCCTGAGCTGGCGTACGTAAAACTGATGTGGAGTCTTGGACAGGCAGATTCCGGGGAAGAAGCGGAGCAGCTTTTCCAGGAAAATATTAATGGAGAAGTAACTAAGAGGTCGATGTACGGTGACTGAGGGAAGGAAAGAATTAGACGAGTTTGATGAAAAGGCCAAGGAATTCCTGGAAGAGGGAAAACAGTCCCGTTTAAAGAGCATTCTTAGAGAATACGTGATGTGTGTTTCCTATGAAACAGGTGAAGAGGTCAGAAACCCTTCACGTTTCTTAAAGGCCTGTGAAGTTGATGTAGACAGTATAAAAGACTTTACAGAGTATCGGGTGGCTAAATCAGTTCTAAGAGATAAAGTAAGGGAGAAAAGTCAGGGCAGACTGTTCAAAATCTTTGGAAAAAACTTTGTATCATCCATACTCTAATCAGAGGCCTTAGATAGTTTTGACAGAGATCTACGGAGTAACAGGGATGCCTCTGGCAGGGAAGACAACTGTAGCAGAAATGCTGGAGGAAGAAGGCTTCACAGTCCTAGACATGGGTGATGTGGTCAGGATTGAGATGGATAAACGTGGAAAGGAAGCTGATGAAACCGGGAGCTTCGTTAACGGCCTTCGAGAAGAACACGGTATGGATGCGATCGCACAGCTCAGCGTTCCCTACCTTGAAGAGATAATCGAAGAGAAAGAGAGAATCGTTATCACAGGTATGAGAGGCTGGGACGAAAAAGAACGTTTCGAAGAAGAAACAGGAGAGGAAATAGAGGTCATATCGGTGTGGGCCTCGAGAGAAGAGAGAAAGAAGCGTAGAGAGGAAAGACAGCGTGAAGAAGACGTTGAAGGCGATGAATTCCATGAAAGAGATCTCAGGGAGATAGAGCAAGGGGTCGGAAAACTCATGGCGTTAAGCGACCACATGATCAAAAACGATACTATAACAGAGGAAGAGCTCCGGGAGAAGGCCTTGGAGATCGCAGAGGTGAAAGATTGATGGACTACGAAGAACTAGGATTCAAATGCGGCATTGAAATACACCAGCAGCTTAACACAGAGGAAAAACTTTTCTGCAGCTGCCCGGTAGAGCTGGAGGACGAGGCAGCAGATGCAAACGTTGAAAGATACCTCAGCGCAGTCGCAGGAGAGACAGGAGAGACAGACGAAGCCGCAGAACAGGCAGCACGGCGCTCACAGAAATTCGTATACAACTACTACAGTAGAAACAACTGCCTCGTTGAGATAGATGAAGAACCTCCTCACTCGATGGACGAGGAGGCCTTGGAGACCGCATTGACCTTCGCTCGTATGGTAGATGCGAACATACCTGCAGAGATCCAGGTAATGCGTAAAATGGTGGTGGACGGATCAAACACTTCCGGCTTCCAGAGGACGGCGATGGTAGGCCTTGACGGCGAGATCGAAACGGATTCAGGAAAAGTCACTGTAGAGGACATCGAGTTAGAGGAGGAATCTGCAGGAATCCATGAAAGGGCTCAGGATAAAGCAGTCTACGATCTGAACAGGCTTGGCGTTCCGCTTGTGGAGGTCGGTACCGATGCATCTATCAAGAACCCGGAACACGCGAGAGAGGTCGCGATGGAGATCGGCATGCTCCTCCGCTCCACAGGAAAAGCCAGGAGAGGCCTTGGAACCATCAGACAGGACGTCAACGTCTCGATCGATGGAGGCTCTCGTGTCGAGATCAAAGGCTTCCAGGACGTCGAAAACATCGACAAACTGATAGAACTCGAGGTCAAGAGGCAGAAAAACCTGATCGAGCTAGGAGACGGATTGGAAGAAAGAGAGGTCAGGAAAGAAGACGTCACACACTTTTTCGAGGATACAGACAATCATATAGTCTCGACAGTGCTTGAGAACGACGGCGCTGTCTACGCATTGAAGCTTCCAGGCCTCACAGGGAAAATGAAGGAAAAAATTTCTGGAGAACGGTACCTGGCGAAAGAACTTGTCGATTACGCTAAAGCTGAAGGCGTACAGGGAATCCTTCACACGGATGAAGACCTTGAGAACTACGGATTAGTAGATGAGTTCGAGAAAGTAGCTGAAGACTTCGACAAGGAAGAGGAAGACGTCATAGCAGTGATCGCAGCTGAAGAGGAACAGGCGAAGGCAGCGGCTCAGGAAGTACAGAAAAGAGCAGAGATGATCTACAAAGGCGAAGTACCTGAAGAAACAAGAGCAGCGGAGCAGAACTTCACAACCTCCTATTCAAGGCCTCTACCAGGAAGTGCGAGAATGTACCCGGAGACAGACATCCCATCAATCAGGATAGAAGAAGGTGAGGTCGAAGAGATCGACCAAAACCTTCCGAAGACGCTGGACGAAAGAGAAGAGGAGTATACAGAGGAGATCGGCGAAGAACTGGCCTCACAGATCGTAAGCTCGGAAAAGTTAGGCCTTTTCGAGAAATTTAAGGAGGATTACGACTCTAAGCTGGTCGCCAACTTCTTCACAAACACACTTGCACAGCTCGAGAAAGACTACAAAGTTGAGAAACTTGTCGAGGAAGACTTTAAAGCGATCTTCGAAGGCCTTAGATCTGAGGGTATAGCGAAGGACGACATAGAAAGAGTTGTCAAAAGAGTTGCTTCGGGAGAAGAGGCTGAGGAAGTCATAGAGGATATTGCGGAGAGCAAGGCCTCAGAGGAGGATATACATGAAGCGGTGAGAGAAGTTCTTGATGAGAAGAGCGATATGGTAGAGGAGCAGGGAATGCATGCCCAGGGAGCCTTAATGGGCGTCGTTATGGGCCGTGTTGAGGCCTCCGGTGATAAGGTTTCGGAGATACTTCAGGAGGAGCTTGGGAAGGAACTGGAATAAACTTTATCTTGCCTGCTTGAGAAGTTCTCTAGCATGAGTAGGAAGGGTTTTGTTTTAGACCTACTTTTTATGGTATCTTTAGTAGCGTTTTTTGTTATAATCGGAGCTTTTCTTTATTCTGAGGAACCTCCTGATCTGAAAGCTAATGAGGATTTGAAGATCTCATTAAGTAAGACAAGCTGTCTTGGCAACTGTCCAAGCTACAGCGTTCAGATAACAGGTAACGGAAGTGTTATGTATGAAGGCCTTAACAAGGAGTCAACTGATATCTCACAGGACAAAGTTCAAAGGCTTCTAGACAAGTTCTACGAAGAAGACTTCTTCAAAATGAAAGAAGGCAAGTATGAAATGACTGACGATTCCGATACCATAATCACTGTAGAATCAAATGGATACTCCAAAAGTATAGATGACGATGTAGGCATCCTTAACGCAGATTTTAACAGCTTTAAAACATTGGTTAAGTCTATAAAAAATACGGCAAACGTTACGTCAGAAGATATACAAGAAGATATACAAGAAGCCAATCCTCAAGCAGCTGAGCTTGAAGTAGAATACGCAGGCAACTACTCCGGAGCCATAATCGTTAGCTTGAGAAACACAGGTATAGAAACTCTGCCGCTCAAATCTGGAAATCAGAAGAACCTGACACTATACGCAAACGGAAGCATTGTGGGATCTGAGGGCAGGAGTTGGCGCTTTGTTAGTGAAACCCTGTCAGAGAAAGCGGATATGTATCTAGCTCCGACAGAAACTGTGGTAATCAATACTTCTGTTGAGTATCCTAGAAATGGTAGCTATGTTAAGCTAAAGATAAATGGGCCTTTTGAAACATCTGATGAATTTCTTTGCTATAACCATGGAACTTCTTCCTGTTGAAGTAGGAGGGTGTTTTTGAGCAAATCAATTCTTATAATAGCAGAAGTGATAGGTTGATTATGGTCGAGGGGAATAGGAAGGAAACCTATAATCTTGAGCCTTTTGAAGTCTTCATTTTTACTGTTCCCCGGATTGAAGCGACATTAGCAGGGATGGTTGGAGTAACTGTGCTTACAGGCTTGATTTACTATCTTTTGAGCCAGGTGGGCTTGTTTAGTCTTGTGGAGGCGGGTTTTCTTTCAATGTCTTTGTTTGTATCCACACTGCTGGCAGGGGAAGCAGTATTCCAGACTGTTGAAAAGTATTCTCGGAAGTGGAGCTATTTTCTCGCTTTAGTGAATCAGTCTCTAGCATCTCTCATTTTGATAACAGGTTTAGCACTGGGGTCTAACTATTCAAGTGTACTCTGGATTGCTGCTGGAGCGATATCTCTTAACACTATTGAAGTTCTTTTGATAACGACAAGTCTCTCTGAAAAACTGTCTATGACGTTTACAAGCTGCTTTCAGGGATCAGTTTTTCTGTTACTTCTGTATTACCTAACTGATTTTAATCTTATCTCTCTTTCAAACCTTATGGTTATATCTTCTGCTCTAGGAGTGGTTTTGATCTCGGCAAGACTTGCTGAACGGCTTTCAGCTTCCAACGTGGAGGTAAGAGGATTTAATGTGAGCTCGGCTTTGGCTCTTGAAGAAAAATTTGAGCTTGAGCCGGGAAAAAGGGTTAAAAGGCCTATACAGGAGATGAAGATTGCTAAGGATGGGAGCGAATTCAGTTTTTTGGTTCCTCGGCTTCATCCAGGTCTGATTTCTGGTATTGGAAGGGGCAAGATGTCTATCAAAATAAATGAAGAACTTAACGAGTCTGGAAGTGGTTTCTTTCTACATGCTCCGGCTACCCATAAATCTGATCCTGCAAGTCCTGAGGCCATTCAAGAAATTCTCTCAGAAAGGCCTGAAGTTGAGGATTTTTCGGCTCAAGCCTCTGAAATGATAGAGAAGGAGAAAGGTGATTTTAAGTTCTTCGGGAGGAAATATGGGGAAAACAAACGGGTTTTGGTTCAGACTGAAAAGTTTGATGATATTGAGGTAGGAGCCTACAGTGATATTTTAGAGCCTGAAAGTGATCTTCTAGTAGACTGTCATGCGTTTGAACCTGAAGATAACAGGTCTCTCCGCTCCGATTCTGTCGAGGCTGAAAAATTCCGGTCTTACTTGAGAAGCTTTCTTAAAAAGCTGGATGAACTCGATCAGGGAGATTACAGAGCAGGTTTTTACTCGGAGGATGGTAGCAGGCCTTTGTTTGCTTTAGTTGAGTATGTGAAGGGTCAGAAAACTAGGATAATTGGTTATGAGGGAAATAACACTGAAGAAGTTCTTGAAGGCCTTGATGAGGGCGGTGATAAAACTCTTGTTATAACTACGGATAGTCATAAGGATCCTTACTCGATGAATGATGGCCCTGGTAAGAAAGATTTAGAAAAAGCAGTACGTAAAGCAAATAAAAGGCTTTCAGGAGCCCGATGCGGGCTTTCCAGTAATCTTTCAACTCCTCTATCTGTTCTGGGTGAAAACTATGTTTCTTTGATAAGTGGGTTTAATGTGGCTGCACGCTTTTTCATTATTTCTTTAGGACTTATCTATCTTTATTTGGTTCTAGGCATTCTTCTATTATGAAAAATACTTGTAAGAGATTGCGCGGCCTATTTACCTCTTACAGAGGGTAAAGGAGTGGTTTTCCGGAACCGGTCACGTTTTAAATTTTAACATACTTCAATAAAAACAGGTGAATTGAATTATGCCAGGATTAGGTGGACAACCGGTCTTCATAATGTCTGAGGATTCTGAAAGACAGACTGGAGAAGACGCACAAGAAAACAATATCGATGCTTGTAAATCTGTAGCAAAAGCAGTGAGGACAACACTTGGTCCGAAAGGAATGGACAAGATGATGGTCGACAGTGTAGGAGACCTAGTAGTCACTAATGACGGTGTAACTATACTTGAAGAGATGGACCTCCAGCATCCAGCAGCTAAAATGATGGTGGAGGTTGCACAGACCCAGGAAGAGGAAGTAGGCGATGGAACCACTACAGCGGTAGTACTTGCTGGAGAACTGCTGAAACAGGCTGAAGGCCTTCTGGATCAGGAGATACATCCAACTGTAATCACGAAAGGTTACAGGAAGGCCAGGGAGAAATCAACGCAGGTTCTAGATGATATCTCTGAGAAAGTGGAGCTTGGAGACGATGAAATCCTGCAGCGTGTTGCAATGACAGCTATGACAGGTAAATCAGCTGAAAGCGCCAGAGAGTATTTGGCAGAGATAGCTGTGGATGCTGTAGGGCAGGTCGCTGAACAGAAGTCTGGTAGAACTGTTATCGACACTGGTGCGGTCAAGATTGAGAAGAATGAAGGAGGAGCTGTAGAGGAAACCGAGCTTGTACAGGGAGTGATCCTTGACAAGGAAAAAGTCCATGGAGACATGCCAGATACTTTAGAAGACGCAAGTATTGCGCTTCTTAACAGCCCTATCGAAGTTAAGGAGACGGAGACTGACGCAGAAATAAATATAAGCGATCCAGGCCAGATGAAGAACTTCGTTGAACAGGAAGAAGAACAATTGAAGGAAATGGTAGAGGCCTTAGACAGTGCAGGAGCGGACGTCGTCCTCTGCCAGAAAGGTATCGATGATATGGCCCAGCACTACCTCGCGAAGAAGGGAATCCTCGCGATTAGAAGAGTCTCAACCTCTGATCTCGACAAGCTTTCCAACGCTACGGGAGCAAGCATCGTGACGAACATACAGGACATTGAGGCCTCCGACCTAGGCAAAGCGGGAAGTGTGGAGCAGAGAACAGTCGGTGGCGATACGATGACCTTTGTACAGGACTGTCCTGAAGCCAAAAGCGTTTCAATCCTGATCAGAGGAGGAACAGAACACGTAGTAGACGAGATCGAAAGAGCGATGGAAGACGCCATCGGCGGAGTAAGTTCTGCGCTAAGAAACGGCCAGGTAGTCGGCGGAGGAGGTGCAACAGAAGTAGAGCTCGCCCAGCAGCTCCGCGACTACGCAGACAGCGTCGGAGGACGTGAACAGCTCGCGATCAACGCCTTCGCAGACGCACTTGAAGTAGTTCCTAGAACGCTCGCAGAGAACGCCGGCTTCGATCCGATCGACACGCTTGTAGACCTCAGGAACAAGCACGACTCCGGAGATACCTGGAGCGGAATCGACGTCACCTCAGGAAAAAGTGAAAAACTGTTCGATGAAGGAGTAGTAGAGCCAAAACAGACCAAGACGCAGGCAGTACAGAGTGCTTCAGAGGCCTCTGAAATGATTCTGCGTATCGATGACGTGATCTCCGCATCAGGCTTTGACAGTGATGGAGACGCAGGCGGAGAAGCAGGAGGCCCACCTTCCGGCGGAATGCCTGGAGGAGGCATGGGAGGAATGGGCGGAATGATGTAATCATTCCCTCAAACCAGAAACTTCCAGTCCCGGATGGGAGGCATGATGTAAGGCCTT
>JBDGSI010000086.1:0-3126 GCA_042217615.1 Candidatus Nanohalobium sp. | reverse complement strand
TTCAGTTAGATGGGAGCCTATGAATCCTGCGCCGCCTGTAACCGCTGCTTTCATCAGGTTTTAACTGGGTTTCAAGTACTTTTTAAAGGTTTGATTATTTTATTTTCGTTAAGCATGAAATGGAGTCTTGTTTTGCTGGTTTCCGTGGCTGTAATGGCTTCGGGCTGTACTGCATTGGAGGATCAAATGAGTGATAAGCAGAAGTTTAAGTCACAGCTTGGTAAGATGCAGAGTTCAACCTATCATGTAACCTACGACCTTGAAGTCAATATGGGAGGTATGGGAGGAATGATTTCCGGCATGGTTGAACAGCCTGAGCTCTACAGTACGGGAGAGAACTCCAAGTTTGTTGTAGGGGTTTCCGGCATGACTACTGCGGTTTACGATGTGTTCGGCGACCAACCTGCTGTATGCTCCGAAGGGTCAGTTCTTGGAGGCCTTGGACAGATGCAGCAGCAGAGTTCAGGCACCGGTATAAACTGCAACTACGCCTCATCGAAGCAGTACTTCAGCCAGGATAGCATGGAGAAAATGCTTGAAAACATTTCAGTAACTGTTGAAGGTGTAGAAACAGTTAAAGACAGGAAATGTACAATGTACAGTTTGAAAGGCTCTGCTGAAGACCTTAACACGAGCGTTCCAACACAGGCCTCAAGTCTAAGTGGCAGCGGAGAGGTAAATATCTGTCTTGACGAAGAGAAAGGTTATCCGGCAATTATCTCAGTCAAGGCCAACCAGTCCTCTGAGTTAAGGAGCAGTGAGGAAGGCCTCAAGGAAATGATCCGTGTAGAGGCAGAGAGCTACAGCTCAGAGGTTGGAGACGTCGAAATGGAGGTACCGGCTTCTATAGGTTTGAAAGCCGGTTGCAGACCTTTCCAGGCAAATATCTCTTCTTTCGACTACAGTGGAGATGTCAAACTGTCTGTAAACGGTGAGAACCGTACAGTACAGGTCAGTTCAGGCGGTATAGAGACGGTATCATTCAGTAACGAGACAAGAGAATCAGGAGTCAACAACGTCGCTGTCTACGCTGACGGAGCAGTGAAGTCAGATACCTGCTACTATTACGGCGGTAGCTCAGGCCTTGAAGACTTCAACTTGACAGGTCTCAACCAAGAGTAAGAACACGTCAGTTCTCACTCCCCTCCTTTTTCTTTTTTCAAGGGGAGGAAAGTTAAAAGTCGATTAAGAAGACTTTACTATGCCGAAGAAGAGAGTCTCCCTTACAGTAGAAGAACAGCTTATAGAGAAGGTTGACGCAGAAGCGGAGAGAAAAGGCCTTAACAGGTCCAGAATGATGGAAGAAGTGATTTCAGAGTATCTTTCCTCCAGAGGCCTCTGCACTGCTGCTGTACTGTGTGGGGGAGAAGATGCCTCATCTATGCGGCTGTATGAAGGCAAACCTGTTCTAAGCCATGTCTTGGATCATCTTTCAGGTGAAGGAGTGGAGAGAATAATACTTCTTGCAGGTTCGAACAGGAAGGAGATTGAGAACCGTTTTGGCTCTGAGTTTGATGGCGTGGCCTTGGAGTACTGTGAGGAAGATGAACCGGAAGGAACGGCGGCAGCACTGGAAAAAATAAGAGATAAGATCGGGAAACCTTTCGTAGCAGTTAATGGAGACGTTGTAACTGATGTGGATCTTCATGACATGCTGAAAGTTCACAGAGAGGAAGGGAGAACAGCTACGATGGCCTTAACCACTGTAGAAAAACCTGCTGACTACGGAGTTGTGAAAATGAAGGGTAGAACCATTACAGGGTTTGAAGAAAAGCCAAGCCCGGGATCAGAGCCTTCAAGGCTGATCAACGCAGGAACATACATATTTGAACCAGAAATTTTCTCAAAAATGAGTCATAAAAGCCTGGAAAAAGTTTTTGAGGATCTTGCAGAACAGAAAGAACTTTCAGGATACATTTACGGCGGCAGATGGAAGGATATAGACTCCTAGCTCAGAAACTCTGAAATATCCTCTTCAAGCAATGACAACAAATTGTACAGCAGGGAAACACTTAGGCCTCCAACGAAAAAAGCCATTTCACCGGGTAAAACCCTTGCCAGAGCTGCTGAAAGCAGTATAGGGGTTAAAGCCGCTATATAATGCAGACTTGCCAGCGCAAGATACTCTGACTCATCCTTCTCAACATCAATCCTCTGAGTAGCCCCACCGAAACTGATTAAGGCCAGTACACCGAAACCGGTGACCGCACCTGAACCATACAGCAAAACATCTACAAGAGAAGGCATTCCCAAGGCCTGAATCAACGCCGTTCCAGAACCCCAGAAACCAATAGTGAATCCGTAGGCCCTGGACTCTTCCGAAAGCATCGAACGCAGGAATTTTTCCCTCACAACTACGTGTAAGAAACTTCCTTACTCATAAATAAAGCGGTTCACAAATCCCCGCTTAATGAAATGCATAGAATGCGGAGACCAGGAAATAGAAAAAATAGATCAGGAAGGAAAAGAAAAATACCGGTGCAGCAAAGGCCACGTAAACGAAAGAGTAATCGACAACCAAGGCCTTGAATACTACAGAGAATGCGGAGACCTAGTACACAGGACGGTAGGCGTAATAGTGAAGCACAGAGACGAAATACTGCTTTTAAAGAGAAGGAAGTACCCTTACAGCTATACAATACCTGCAGGGCATCTGGAACAGGAGGAGGATCCTGATAAAGCAGTGAAAAGAGAGCTGAAAGAGGAAACAGGTGTAGAAGCTGGCGGAGAAGAGTTCAACCAGGTTTTCAGAGGCAGAATCGAGGATCCCTGCAGAAGAGGATGTGACATCCACGACTGGAACCTCTACATATACCGGCCAGAACAAAAGCCTTCGACAAAGACAAACGACGAAGCAGAAAAAACAGAATGGGTTCAGACAGAGGACATAAGCCGGAAAGAACTAACAAGGCCTACAGAGAAATTTCTAGTTGAAAAAGACCTGATCTCAGACATGGAATAAAAAACATTCCAGCGTAATACCAGGTGTTATGGCAACAGGTGCAGAGGAGAAAAGATTCAGAGAAGCGCTAACAGATGCGGAAGATACAGCAGACGACGCAGAAGGCCTCAAAATATACGAAGAAAGACTGAAACAGCAGATGCAGAAAGGCGACTTCATCCTGG
>JBDGSI010000085.1:0-4872 GCA_042217615.1 Candidatus Nanohalobium sp. | reverse complement strand
TAAAAGTCCAAAACGACGAAAAACTTCAAGACTTGCTTGAAGAAAGAGAGATCGACGCCTTGATCGACTTCACAGTTCCAGAGGCCTCCATGAAGTACCTTGAAGCTGCGAAAAAGACTTCAACGCCGATGGTTATAGGAACTACTGGTTTCTCAGAGAGCCAGGAAAAAGAAATTAAACAAGCAGGAGAGGAAACCTCTGTCCTGAAGGCCTCGAATTTCTCTCCAAGCATCAACGTTATGAGAGAACTGGTTAAAGAAGCGGCTGGAAAGCTGGAGGACTACGATATCGAGGTGACGGAGACACATCACAACAGGAAACGTGACGCGCCCTCAGGAACCGCAAACACGTTCCTCGACGATATCAGAGACGTCAGAGGAGACTTCGAAGAGGTACACGGAAGAGAGGGAGAAGCACCGAGAAAAGAAGGAGAAATAGGAGTCCACGCCAAGCGAGCCGGCGACATAAAAGGAACGCATGAAGTACTGCTCGCAGGAGACCAGGAAGTCCTCAAAATAAGGCACAGAAGCGAGTCAAGACAAGTATTCTCCTCAGGAGCGTTGAAAGCTGCGGAGTGGCTGAAGGACAGAAAGTCGGGTTACTACGGTTTTTCTGAGGTTCTCTAGGCTCTTTCCTGTAGAACCATATAGGTTTCAGTGTTTTTTACGCCGGAGATCTCTCTTATTTTATCCAGGATTTTGTTTATCTCCTGGTTGGAGGATCTTTCGAGTTCTATAATAAGGTCGTAGTCTCCGGTTACCTCTTTGATCTGTATCTGGCCGGGGAACTTATCTAGAATATTTTCTATGTCTCTCCCTGTCTCTAACTTTGCCATGACAACAGCCTTAGATTCTTTCCTTCCTGTTTTAACGGTAAATCTCTCTATAACGTTGTTCTCCCTCATTTTTTCTATACGGTTCCTGACTGTGGCTTCGGAAACGTCGACTTTCTCAGATATATCTGTGTAGGAGGCTCTTCCGTTTTTCTTCAGAATCTGCAGGATTTTTTCGTCTTTCTTATCCATAAGGCCTTTGTAGTCTTGAAAAACTAAAAAACTATTTTTATAGGAGAAAAAGTTTTTCCTGTGTTTCTATTCTTTGCCTGGTCTCCACCGCCAGAACTCTTTGTTCAGGCCGTAATGCATGTAGAAGGCTCTTACAAGGTAGTAAAGCGTTAGCCCTGTCAAGATGAAAGCTGCCAGGTCGTATCTTTGGAAGGCCTCTAAACTGATATCTGTAATATCTGTTATGATGCCTCTGAATACTTCAGCTATAATTGCCAGGTTTATGGTTGCCCAGAAAGCGTTTGCAGCAGATCTATGGTTTATCTCGTCTCGTGTCTTCCTGTCAAGTTTGTCTTCGCTCCTTACTCTTCTCAGGTTGACAAGTATTCCAAGGCCTGTGGCAGCGGCCATAAGGATAGGTACTACAGAGTACACTGGCTTTCCTACCTCTACAAGGCCTACTGAGATCAAAAGCAGTACCGGGATTATCGAGGCTGCAAACACTATCCTGAAGATATAGGGGAAGTCTTCCTTCATTTCCTATCACTGTATGCTTTGTACAGATTTTTAACTAGGAAGGCCATCATAAACAGGTAGAATCCTGCGGCGGCAAATTCCTTGCCGGAAAAGCTTAAGGCCTCGATGTTTCCTGTAATAATTGCTATAGGCATTAATCCAAGGAAAGCCCAGGTCATAGAGTCATTCAATGCTTCCTGCTTCCATTCATTCACCCATACTATCTCTCTGTCTATGTAGAGGCAGAAAATAAGTGCAATAGCTACAAACAAAGCTGCAGCACCTATTTGCAGCAGTCCAAAACTGAAGAAGGACTGGCTTCCAAGAAAGGAAAGCATTGCCGCAGTTAAAACAGACCAGAAAACAATTCTCTTCAAATCTCTTCCAATACTTCTTACTGACATTAGGCCTTTAATTCACTTCCTTGAATATTGTAGGTTACTAAAATTTTTTGAAACCTTTCACTGAAAAGAGAACTAGAACATTTCTGAGGCAGAGCGGCTTCAAAACACCTAAAAAAATTTAGTACTGAGAGATAAGTAATGAGCGAGAGGCCTTTGAATCATCGGCAGCGTTTCTCTGGAGTTAAAAGACAGATCGGAAGAGTCAGTGCAGGCAATGTAGAAAGTTTTCTCAACTACGGAACCGGTAAAGTGCTTGCAGCGGTGAAGGAAGAGGAAGGAGGCCTTTACTTTGCAGCAGCTTCTCCGGATACTCCTGTACATGAAACAGGCCTTGAATACGTCAGCGTAGATAGGCTACTGGAGGGGGATCAGGTCTCGGAGCTTAGAGGCCGGTTTGAAGATGCCTCGGTAGAGGAAGAATTACTGGATAAGCTTTACGATGGTTATGTGGAGGAAAGAAACAGTGTCCGAGAGGAATCTGTTGAAGGCCTTATGGATTCGGATTATTTATCTACTAGTTGAACTTCTTCAATGTTTTTGACGCCGCCTTCATCTTTCATTTCTACGGAGAAGGCTTTTCCTGTGTCTGTTGCTGCTGCGTTAAGTACTGGGACTCCCATAAGTTTTCTTTGGCTGAAGGCTTCGTGGACGTGACCGTTCATCCATAGGGCGGGTTTGTGCCTTATTATCATTTCGCGGAACTGGTCGAAGCCTACTCTTTTTCCAGAGTGGATTTGATCTCCTACTTTTTTCGGCGGGTAATGAGTCCCGATGATGACTTTGTCGGAGTCGTAGTCTTGTATCAGTTCCTCTACTTCTTGCTTGATATCATTGGGGAAGTTACCTCCGATCAAAATCAGTTTGTATTCATCGTCTATATCAGCTTCCAGGAAATTGAAGACCGGTACATCCGACTCCAGGAACTCCTCGCTGAACATCATATCTCTATTCCCTGTAGTTCCAAGGGCAGCGCATTCAACTTCTTCAAAAAGCTCCTCAGCATACTCCTCACTCATATAATCTCCAAGATTCAAGAAGAGATCATAATCTCCAGAGTTAGCCTCCTCAACAGCAGCCTCCTTCAAATCCTCTCTCTGATGAAAATCACTTGTAACCAGAATCCTCAAAGACATAACTATACAAAGAATCTGGCTCAAATCATTAAAAAACCATACCAGTTCAGAACTCTAAATCACTGTCAAAATCCGAATCAAAATCAAGGTCATCATCAAAATCCGAACCACTTGAACCAGAATCGGATCCAAGGCCTCCACCCACTCCTCCAGACTCCCTGCTGTTAATATTACTTTCAATCATGGTCTTAACACGTTCAGGATTCTTAACACCTTTCAACTTGATCGTAGCACCGTCATGACCTGCAGTATTCACTTTTATATCCCCTACATCAAAAATACGCTCCAATAAGGACTCATTCAAACGAACATCCGTAATATTCTCATACATAGTGCTCTCAGTAGTCTGGCTCAAAAGACCTCTCCTCTCAATAACCTTCTGATCGGTGATAAAGTACTCTATAAAACGCCTCTTAACCTCAACCCGGATAAAAAACGCCAAAGGGATAATAAGAAGGCCTAAAAACCAGTAACCAGGAAATGAAAGCCCCATAATACTTGGAGAAGCAGCTAAAGCAAGTACAGCCACAGTCATAACGCCTGCAATCAAATAACTGCCGATAAAAGTCGTATCCTTAATAGAAGGATACGCCTTCTCCTGAAGAGTCTCACTCTCCATCAAAAGCTCGTCAACATCCGAAAACATAGTTAAACCTGACAATACAAGATAAGGCCTTCAACCCCTAAAAAACCCCTGCCTCTGTATAACTCTATGTCTTAAGAAGGAGTTCTTCAACAATCTATTGACTTAACCACAGAATCCTGTTTGAAGAAGTAACACTTTACTTCGGATTACTTGCTCCCGCCCTAATAGCCTACTACGAATTGCTCTCCCAAAGAACAGAGTAAAGACAAATAGTTAACATAGAAATCTGGGCTGCCTGAGATTTGCAAAAAGAAGGTTTTCATGGAAGCCTTCAGATCATCATCGCTAGATGGACTCTGTGCCTTTTCACTCCTCGAATCCCTGTTAAAGGCATTACAGCCGACGCTCTCTATGATTAATTGTGTTAAACATAGTTTTATTTGTAACCGGAGCATTAAATGTAAGTAGGAAAATTACGGTAGAAATCTACGGAAATTTATTGTAAATTAGAATGGCTTGTTTTAGCCATTTCCGTACTTGCCGTCGTATGCTATGTTTCTGTGTAGAATGTCAATGATTTTGAGTTCGCCTTCAATATAGTCTATGAAAACTCGGTGATTAGTGTTGTCTTCAGCTGCTTTGATGCGGTAAACCCAGTCACCGTTTCTGTCCTTAATCATCTTAACCTTATCGTGGTTAAATCCCTGTTCTGCTACTTCTTCGATTAATTTGATTATTTCTTCAGCTTGTCCTTTATCAAGTTCTTCCAGAGACTGCTTGGCGGTTGCCTTGAAGCTGTAATCCATACCTTTAATCCTCAATTCCTAATGCTTCCTTGACTTCTTCAGGACTATATTCTTCGTCAGTTTCTCTGGCTTCAGCAATCCGTTTCTGGGCTTCTACAGATAACTGTTTGTGTTCAATCTTGTCTCTTTCATCTAAGAGTCTTCTAACTGCGTCTCGGATAAACTCAGACTTTGACTTATACCTGCCTTTACCTACTTCAGAATCAATTTCTCTTTCAAGACCCTCAGGCAAATCAACACTCATCGTCATAACATGATAGTACTAACCACATACTCTTTTATTACTTATTCCACATCAGTCCAACTATATACAACCATTCCGCATCCAAAATCTTCCCCATTCAACCTGTAATTTTTGAAATTCTATGACAGAGAAAAACTGGACAGCTCCGACGCAAAAGTCTTCAGAAACAACGTGATCTAC
>JBDGSI010000084.1:0-6606 GCA_042217615.1 Candidatus Nanohalobium sp. | reverse complement strand
GCTTGATGGAGGAGTAGAATGGATGCACGCCTGCGGAGGATTCTGCAACTGCACCACCTGCCGGATAAAAGTAGAAGAAGGTATGGAGAATCTTTCAGAAATGGAGGAAGACGAGAAAAACACGATCAAACGGTTTCAGGGCGAGGAGAAACTGGAAGGACCCTTCAGACTTGGCTGTCAGGCAGAGGTGCACGGCGACATCAAAATCTCCGAACCCGAATGGATGTAAAAACCCATACAGAGTAAAGGCATTAAATTTCAAGGCCTTGAAAAATCTTCTTTACTCTTCCTCCACTCTTTGAATGGTGCATTCATTGCATAATGCCAGGAACGTCTTATTATCACATCCTTCGCCTGAGCACGTTTTAAACAAGCCTGGCAACACCTTCAGAGAACTTTCCCAAAACCTTAGGCCTTCCTAAGTTTTTTATAGGCCGAGAGAACTGTTCAGAAAGCATTCTGTTTAAATGGTTTTGGGGTGCTGTTTTA
Organism: Candidatus Nanohalobium sp.; assembly: GCA_042217615.1. GTDB lineage: Archaea > Nanohalarchaeota > Nanosalinia > Nanosalinales > Nanosalinaceae > JBDGSM01. The sequence goes on along the minus strand of JBDGSI010000084.1, from coordinate 6,117 downwards.
ATAGCGGCACAGAGCCATTACCTTTCAACAATGCTGAGGCTTGCAGCACTGGCAGGAACTTTGGCTGTTGTTTTAGCGGCAAGCACCGGTATAGCAGCAACCGGGTTCCAGAAGCCTTCTTTCGGAGTAGTTGAAAAAGGAGAATGGGCTAACACTTCAGGAGAAAAGGCCTTGATAAAATCAGAGGTATGGATAAACAATCCTAACCCTGTATCAATCCCTGCCATCATAGATCTCAGCTATTCAGTGGAATCAGAGAATATAACTCTTGCTTCAGGAGAAATCAAGGATTTAGGCCTTGAGAAAGGTAATAATACTGTGGAGCTGAAGACAAAGCTAAACGCTGAGAAAATCCCTGCATGGTGGGAGAAACATGTAAGACAGGGGGAAGAATCCCAGCTCTCAGTAAAAGTATCATTTCATATACCTTTCCAAAGCTTTGAGAGAAACATCTTCAACCAGGAAATAGAAACAGATTTTTCCAAAACAGTCGAAGAAGGATTTGAGCCTGTTGAAGGCAGCTACACCGGACCCGAGTTCCAGATAGGTCCTAAAATCATTGATCAGTCGGTAAGGCCTGAAATGGAGGTTAAAGATGTTGAAGTAGAGTTTGGAAACGTATCTAACTCGACCACTGAACTCTTTATCAGCTTTGAGGCCTCGAACCCTAATGAGTTCAGTATTCCTGCGCCACGTTTCACGGGAAGCGTTGATGTAGACGGTTTAAAAATGGTGGAATGGAATTCTACACCTGTAAATGGTGTTGAAGAAATACCTGGAGGCAGTTCAAGGACGTTAAAGTATAGTGCGGCCATGAATCACGGTAAACTTGATGAAATGGCTTTAAACCATGTACAAAGTGGTGGGGAGAGCAGTGTAGGCCTTCAGGCGGCGATGGTGTTTGAGTTTAGGGGAGAAAGGTTTAGGCTTCCTGAAGAAGGATTTGACTGTGAGATGACTTTGTCGGCTTCTATGCTTGAGGGTGGAGAGAAGCCAGGTATGAGAGCTGAGTCTTGTAAAGGCCTAAATTAGAAGATTGAAGAGGTGTGCGTAGGTTTTTTAAATCTTTTTGTCTCATAAGTGACTTGTTGTTTCTGGACTGGCAAGTGTTTCTGCACTTCCCAACCAGAACTTATTTAATTTTGTTATCCAAAGGTGACAATGTAGATATGTCAGATCAGAAGTCTAAGGAATGTCCTTACTGTGGAAAAGTATTTGAGGGGGAGGATGCTGTAACTAGGGAAGGCGTTCACAGGGCTGAAGAGCATGTGAACCAGAATCAGTCGACAGCAAAGTCAAGTAAGGGACAGAACATTGTAGATGAGTGGAAGTCCGAAGGAAAGAGAGCTTGAAATCCGTTAATTTTTTCTTAAACGGAGAGCGATCAGCTATTTATCCCTCTCTTATTTCCCCTTGTTCTTTTATTCTTGGTGAATAACTTCATAATCTATGATACTAGAGTTTTCAGCAGGTTTCATAACTGGAATAGTATTCGGTGTTTTTGGAGGCCTCTACTACCTTAAATGGAAGATGAAGAACCAGTTAGGTATGATGGAGAACCAGATGGAGGAAATGATGGAAGCTACAGAAGAGATTTCAGGAGGCCTGGAAATGGGTGAAGGCCTTGACCTTGAAGAAGGTGCAGAAGAGTAGGGAAAAAGTTGTGGGCGTTTAGACCCTCTTTTTTATTCTTTGCTCTGTATTTTGTCGCTTGTTCTTTCTATCTCAGCGAATTCTGGTGTTACTACAACCCATTCTTCGTCTACGCCTGCAATATCTCCGTTTACAGCTTTGACGGTTTTCTTAAGTCTTTTAACCGCTCTTTTCAGTTTGGACATGTCACGGTTTTTCAATGGTTTGATGTTTACCCAGACGATATGGTCGTTTCTGAGGTGTTCTTGTACGTTTTCAACGTCGTCGAACTCTTTCAGTGTTTCTGCTCTTACAACGATTTTTTCTTCTTTTTCTGATACCTGTGCGTCTAGTTCAACGAAGTCATCTTCGACTACGTCTCCGTTTTCGTTTGAGTCATCTTCTTTCTTCTTTAGAAACCCCAGTGCCATAGCTTTGATTACCTCTTAGTTATACATCGGTTAACTGATTTTTTTATAGCTTACCGGAGCCCTGGTGAAGAAGCGGAAACCTTAAGGAAGGAAAAGTAGGAAAGAATATTAATCCAGGCTTTCTACCTGGGAGGCAAGGTTCCAGATCTCAGTCCTCGTATGCTGTCGGATATTCGGATCGTTGCTGATATCGTCAAGAATAGAAGAAGCAGAGTTAACACGGATAGAAATATCCTGATCCTCTTCCTCCAACTCCTCAGCAGCCTCCTCAAGCATGTCAGAGACGTTGGAAGGAACAGACTCCTTCTCAGCTAAGTCTCTCATCCTCTGGACGACAGCAGATACAGATCCCATAACTAAAACACCTCAAAGAGGGCCAGTTTACCCCATGCTCTGGGAGAACTGGCTCTGGCTTTCCTTAATCTTCTCTTCAAGCTGCTCCTCTTTCTTCTCAAGGCCTTCCATTCTAACATTTAAATCCTCTTTTCTCTCTTCCAAGTCATCTGCAAGCTCTTCCCTATCTCTCTTAACCATGATCTCGCCTACAGAACGGTAAACTTCCTCACCTTTATCCTTTTCAAGCTCGCTTAAGGCCTTCTTAACGCCTTGTAGCTCGCTTTCTGTTTGTTCTTTTCTCTGAGCGATTTCTTGCATCTGTTGTTGGGTTTGCTGCATCTGCATCATAAGCTTCTGCGCATCCTGTTCTTCTGACATAGTACTTTTTCACACCTCTGAATATTTTTAATACAGTTTTTCCGCCAGGCTTACAAGCCTGAAAACGGTGTCCGTGCAGCCTCTTAACGGGCCAAGGCCTTCAGTCCTTACCTTGATTTTCAAGGAGTCCTCACTGGTTTCTAAACTGTAGGTTACTTTACCGTTTGAGTTCAGGCTTGGCTGGACTGCTTCCCGGATCTTTTCCGGTTTCTCTGTCTCTACTTCTAGCTCTGTTTTCATACTGCCTGGACCGTATCAGGGTCGTCAGGTCTTTTCTTCAGTAGAACCCTGTGACTGCATTTTGGACAGATCACCTTCTCCTCTACAGGGTTAAGCTCTACTTCCTCCTCACAGTTTACACATACATAACTCATTTTATCAGGCCTCGATCTGTTCCTTGGCTTCTTCAAGCTCTTCAAGTTCTTCTTCATCCAGTTCAAGTGCTTTTTTGGTCATGTCTTCGGCTCCGGTTTTAAGCTGGTATGCTCCTCCAGCAGTTTTTTCTCCGCATTTTCTGCATTCCCAGACTCCTGCGGCGTTCCTCTCTATCTTCCCTGACCCGCATTCTGGGCATTCAATATCTTCTCTATCTTCTGCTTCATCTACGTTTTCACGGATTCTGCTTCCGTACCTGGATCCGAAACGTTTTGCTGACTTGTTCTCTCGTGGCATTTTTGGTTCAACCTCTTTAAAGGCCTTCTATAGAAACCTTTGAGGGGGGAAGATTTTTTATTCCCCTACCTCATCCTCTAGAAGGTTTCGAAGTTTTTCGATTTTTTCATCGGCTTTACTCATTGTCTCTGAGATCTCCTCTGCTGTGTAAGGCTGAGTCCCTCCTTTCTGCATCGCGACGATGTTTCCATCCTTCTTCTTCGAAACTGTCAGACGTGCGTCAAGTGCTTCTTCCTCTTCGCCTGTCGTATCCCAGAGAAGCGTGTCACCGATCTTTCTTCCCGTAACCGTTACCGGTTCACACTGAAGCTCGATATCCTTCCATTTCTCATCTCTGTTGAGCTCTCCTGCCTCTTCATCGTAAGCTGGAAGGTATCCTGACTTCAGTGCTGCCATCGCTGCGAGCGAGGCTGCATCGATCAAGTTGCCGTCATCATTCAAGACGTGGACATCGATGAAGACTGTGTAAACCTTTTCGCCCTCTACCATACAGAGGTCTTCAAGGTCGATCGCCTCAGCTTCTCTGATCCCACGGTCAACAACTCTCGCCAATTCAACACCTTCTTCCTGAGGAGGACCTGACTCGTACTCACGCTTCGCCATTGGAGCAAGCTCAGCGTTCGTCACGATAGTTCCTTTTCCAGGCCTGTCATCGTAAGGCTCCTCAATCTCGATGGAAAGGCCTACAAGAACCTTTGTGTCTCCGATTTCTACTAAAGCAGATCCTTCACTGGTTTCGTTGATGTAATCTGTTTCAATCTTGATCTCTCTGTACTCGTTGAGATCTCTGTTGTCCAATCTTTCACCGTCTTCCGCCATGCTGCGGATTGTCTCTTCATTCAATTTCATTAGAAATCACCTCGCAGATCCTTGTAAGTTTCAAGTAACGCTTCCTGCTGCATCTCATGCAGCTGACGGCATCCATCCTTTGCAAGCTCGATGCAGTCCTCCACCTGTTCCTGCGTAAGATCGCCGTCCATCTGGAGAAGCGTGATTTCTTCTCCTGTTGATTCACCGTCTTCATTGTAATTAATCAATGCAATCGGGATATCCGCGTTCCCTTTCTTGTCTTCCTTGCCGTTGACGTCAAGAACCGGTGTTCCATCAACAACTCCTGCTGCAGTTGCTGAAACCATTCCCTTCATAGGGATACCTGCGTCAGCAAGCGCTAAAGCAGCTGCAGTAACTCCTGTAACCCTTGTACCTCCATCGCTTTCTACGACTTCCATGGAGATGTCAATCCCTGCGGTAGGGAACTTCTCCATTTCAATAGCAGGTTCAAGAGCTTTCTTAGCTACAAGGCCTATCTCCTTTGCCCTTCTGTTAGGTCCTGGACTCATACGGTCATCCACGGAGAAAGGCGCCATGTTGTAACGCATCTTGATAACTGCTCTATCACTCTCCTGCAAATGCTTAGGATGCAGGTCCTGAGGTCCGAAAACAGAAGCAACAACTCTTGTGTTACCTACTTCAACCATTGCAGAGCCATCTGCCTCTGTAAGAACGTCGACTTCCATCTTCGTCTCTCTGAGTTCGTTCTTCTCTCTTCCATCTACACGTTTTCCTTCGTCATCAAACCATTCAATATCTTCATCTGCTTCAGTCATTCTTCATCACCCTGCATTTCACGGAGCTGTTCATCAAGCCATTCACCGATTTTCTCGGTAAGGCCTTCAGTATGTGCTTCTCTCTCAACCTTCTTGACTGCTCTTGCAGCAAGGTTGGCCTTATCCCCTGAAATCCAGATCTGGCCGTTCTGTCCTACGATTATGTTGCAGTTGGTTTTCTCGTTGATCTGCTTGACCATTGTTCCCTGTTTTCCGATTACTCTTGGAACTTTGGAAGGAGCGATTTCGATTACACGTCCTCCTTCAAGCTTCCTACATCTCTTATCTGTCATCGAAAGATCAACGTCCATGGCCTCGCTGACTGACTTGATCTTGATCACGACTGCGTCTCCAACCTCAAAGAAGTCGGAGAGATCATCTTCATCCAAGTCAACGTACTCATCAGTAGCGTCAGCAATGTTGAGACTGCCTTCATACGGAGAGTTGAAATCAACGTTCCAACGAGAATAACTTACTCTCGTAACCTCGCCAACCACAATATCTCCCTCCTGAGGCATGTAACGCCCTGACATAGGCCTTATCTCTACATCCTGTCCATGGTAATGAACAGTACCAAGGTGTTTAGAATAGATTTTACCATTTTCTTCGTAAGCACCGGAGTCAGCGTAAACTTCACCGCTTTCAGCTACCAGATCTCCCGGAGTTACAAGATCGTTTTCATCTTTAACACGTGACATAAATTGTATTACCCTTCAAAACCTTTTCTACTCCCGGCCTCAAGACAAATCGCCTTCAACCAGGAGAGAAAAAACATTTAATTCGTCTTTTTTCGTAAAACAGATAACCAGCCCAACCTTTTTATAAAAACCCTTTAAATGCAAGGCCTTATCACAGGCACCAAAATAAACCACTTACTTTACCGTTCTCTAACTTTCAACTGCTCCAAAAGAAGGTTTAGACATCCTCCTTAACTTCGGAGTCTCCACCGGTCATTTCCTGGATTTCTTCCATGACTTCTGTCAAAATGCCCGCGGGGACTCTTATCTTGGCGTAGAAGTTGTCGCCCCATTGTTCTTCCAGTACCTCTGTCTTCTGCTGGA
>JBDGSI010000083.1:0-12982 GCA_042217615.1 Candidatus Nanohalobium sp. | reverse complement strand
GACTGATCAGACTGCCTATAGCCCTGGTTGGATCGATAAAGATGGGTATTCAAGGAGTCTGGATCGCTTTTATCGTTTCAAACGTGCTTGGAGCACTGATCGCCTACCTACTCTACAGGAGAGGAAGCTGGAAGCAGAGAGTCACGGAGGAAGACAGGCAAAAGGGACAGGTGGCGGAGGAAACTGACGACTACGGCGAAACAATCACCGATTCAGTCGCTGAGAAGCTGCGGTCTCTGGCATCAAGAATCACGGATACCTTCCCGTTCTGAAACGAAACCGGTTTAATTCTCAGGCCGGAACATGACACTATGGAGATACTTGAAGACATGGAAAAAGAGGAGCTGAAGTATGTCTCCGCCGCGAATCTCGCCGGAGGACTCGCCTATATCTTCACCGATATAGCCACAACCGGAGAAATCAACCTTCTCAGCGTCGCGGCGTTCGTGATCGCACTGTTAACTGTCCTCGGCATCGGCTACCTCCGGACCAGAAAGCATTAGCTAAAAAGATTCTAGCTCCAAGAACAAGCCATAAAACCGGAGAAAATCAGAGAGGACTTCCCGATATTCCAGGAACGCGAGGACCTCGCCTACCTGGACAGCGCCGCCACCGCCCAGAAACCGGAAAAAGTCATCGAAGCGGTAGAAAACTTCTACAGCCAGAAAAACTCGAACGCCGGAAGCGGACTCTACGACCTCGCAGCAGACGCCACACAGGTCTACGAGAACTCAAGGAAAAAAGTAGCGGAGTTTATCAGGGCAGAAAAAGACGAGGTAGTCTTCGTCAGGAACACCACCGAGGCAGAAAACCTTCTCGCCGATTCGCTGGAGTTCGACGGAGAAATCGTCCTCAGCGAGATGGCCTACCACTCCGAACAGTTGCCGTGGCGCAGAAAAGCAGAGGAGGAAGGAAAAAATATCGAATACCTAGAAACTGAGGACGGAAAGATTTCGCTCGACTCCGCAAGGGAAAAAATTTCGGAGGAAATAGTACTTGTCGCGATCTCACATACTTCGAACGTCTTCGGCGCAGAAAATCCTGTAGAGAAAATCTCCTAGATCGTTCACGAAAAAGACGCTCTGGTAGTCCTTGACGCAGCACAGAGCGCACTGCACATGCCTCTGGACGTGGAAAAGTTAGAAGTGGATTTCCTCTGCTTCTCAGGCCACAAGATGCTCGGACCAACCGGTATAGGCGTGCTCTACGGCAGGAAAAACTTGCTTGAAGATATGAAGCCCTACCAGGTCGGCGGAGGCATGATCAACAAGGTTCAGAAGGATTCGGTTAGCTACGATGACGTGCCCGAAAAATTTGAGGCCCGGACACAGAACATCGCTGGTGCAGTAGGCCTCGTAGCAGCGGTAGAATACCTAGAGGATATCGGTATGGAGAAATTCACCGGCACGACCGAGAACTCGTGGAAAAGATGATCCAAGGGATAGAAATCCTGGAAACCGCAAAACTTCAAATTCTAGAGCCTTCCTATGTTAATATTCGCAAGATCTTGTTCTGTCAAATATCATCGTAACTATCCTCTAACTGGTCGAACATTTCGGCGAGTTTCATCGTACCAACCCACGCATAAGCTTGGAAGCAATTCCCTAACTCTACAACACGGTTATCCTTCAAGTCGTCCTCCACCATCTTCCTGTAAGATTCTTCAACCCTCGTGCTTTCTCCTGACTCCATCGCATCCAGAAGCTCATCTACATCGGGGCGGTCATATCCTGCTCCCTCAAGTTTTATACGGAATTCTTCCCTAACGAAACGGCTCTCCGTATCAATTAGAAGAAGGGCCTCAGACACACCCTCATAGTCAAACATATCATTGCCACCATGCCATAACAAGATTTAAATACAGTTCTGTAAGATTCATCTCAATCTTCAGGGTTCTTCTTGACTATCTTTTCTGCTTCATCTTCGGCTGGTGGATCTTTCCAGAGATGGGTATTCAAGGAGTCTGGATCGCCTTCATCGTTTCAAACGTGCTTGGAGCACTGATCGCCTACCTACTCTACCGGAGAGGATCGTGGAGGCAGACAGTGACAGATAAAAAACAGTAAGAAAAAATTTGACGGAAAGCCTGAAGCATTCAAAGGCCTGATGAAAAACCACGGTATTTTTCAATAATTTTTGCTGGCTCCGACAACAGGTTTTTGAAAGTGTGAAAGAGAAAGATTTTTTAGGAGGAAGAAGCATGGCTCTGAACCCGGAAAACTATAGAGAGGACTTCCCTGTTCTTGAAGAGAAAGCTCACGGGGAAAAAATTGTATATTTCGACAACGCAGCCACTACGCACACTCCAGAACAGGTTCTGCAACGTGTAAACCGTTTCTATAGAGAAGAGAACTCAAACGAAGGTAGAAGCCTGCATAAACTTGCGAATAAAGCTACAAAGGCCTATGACCAGTCAAGAAAAGTTATAGCAGATTTTATAGGTGCCGAGACAGACGAGATAGTTTTTGCAAAGAATACTACGGAAGCAGTTAATAAAGCTGCCTACGGCCTGGATATACAAGGCAAGATATTAGCTCCTAAAATGGCTCACCACAGCGAGCAACTTCCCTGGAGACGTAAAGCCGAGCGAGAAGGACTTGAATTTGAATTTATACCTACTTCAAACGGTTCACTGGATTTAGATGCTGCCAAGAAGTTAATCGGAGAGGATACAGGACTTGTATCTATCCCTCACGTTTCAAACGTTTTTGGATGCCGTAACCCTGTGGAAGAATTAACGGAGATTGCTCACGACAACAACGCGCTAATTTTTGTTGACGGCGCCCAGTCGGTTCCCAGAATGCCTGTAGACGTAAAGGACCTGGATATTGACTTAATGGCTTTTTCAGGGCATAAAATGTGCGGTCCTTTCGGTACAGGGGCTCTTTACGGGAAGATGAATGTGCTTGAAGAGATGAGGCCTTACAATGTAGGCGGAGGAATGATTGAAAGCGTTGAAACCGATAACGTGGAATGGTGCGAGGTTCCTAACCGTTTTGAGGCCGGAACACCTAATATTGCTGGCGCAGTAGGTTTCGCGGAAGCAGCAAAGTATATTCAAGACGTAGGGATTAAAAAAATCGACAACCATGAACGCAGGTTGAATAAGAGAATAGTTGAAGGCCTTGAACAGGTTGAAGGCCTCAAGCCCTATACTCCGGAAGATGAGACTCCTTCTGTTGTCTCGTTTACAATGGAAGAGGCTCATCCTCATGATGTTGCAGAGGTTTTGAACCATGAAGGAGTTGCTGTCAGAGCAGGTCACCACTGTGCGCAGCCCCAGGTATCGGATCTCGATGTTTCAGGCACTGTAAGAGCTTCTCCATACCTCTATAACACAGAGAATGAGGTAGACAGATTTTTGAAGGCTGTTAAAGAGGTGAAGAAGGTTTTCTAACCCGGGAGAGATACAATGTATAGAGACGAGATACTTGACCATTACAAAAGGCCTCGGAATGAGGGAAGCCTTGAAGACGATGACATAGAGTCGGAGGGAAAAAATCCTAGCTGTGGAGACGAATGCAGGGTCTACCTAAAGGTGGAGGAAGGTAAAATCAAGGAGATTAAGCATGAGACAGATGGCTGCGCTATTTCAACCGCTTCAGCCAGTATCGTATCAGAAGAACTCGTAGGTAAAGATATTGAAGAGGTTATGGACCTTGAAAAAGAATGGATACGTGAAACACTGGACATAGAGCTTTCTCCTATGCGTGTAAAATGCGGATTACTTCCGCTTAAAACCATTCAAGACGCAGTTGAAAAAGAACAGTAAGGCCTTAAACCAGGGTTAAAAACAGTTCCGTTAGATGATCTTACTATGACATTGGAGATAGAAAACCTTAAGGTTTCAGTTGAAGACGAGAAAATCGTAAAAGGAGTCTCTCTAAACGTTGAAAGGGGCGAGGTTCACGCTGTTATGGGTCCGAACGGCTCCGGCAAGTCCACGCTCTGCAAATCGTTGATGGGTAACCCGGAGTACAGTATCGATTCCGGAGAGATCCTTGTTGATGGAGAGGACGTTACCGACGAGGAGACAGATGAACGGGCGCGTCAAGGTCTTTTCCTTGGTTTTCAGTACCCTGCAGAGATTTCAGGCGTTACCGTCGCCGATTTCCTGAAGGAAGCGGTCAATGCGCAGCGTGAAGAAGCAGGAGAGGATCCTATACCTCAGAGCGAGTTCAGGGAGCGCGTTAAAGAAGCTCTGGATCTTCTGGATATGGATGAGGAGTATGCCAGGCGTTACCTGAATGAAGGGTTTTCCGGAGGCGAAAAGAAGAAGAATGAGATCTTTCAGCTAGCTGTTTTAAGACCTAGCTTCGCTGTTCTGGATGAGATTGACTCAGGCCTGGATATTGATGCTTTGAAGACGGTTGCTGACGGTATTGAAAGTCTGCGTGGTGAGAACCGCAGTTTTTTGATGATCACGCATTATCAGCGGATTCTGGACTATGTTGAGCCGGACCAGGTTCATGTCATGGTTGACGGCGAGATCAAGGAGTCTGGAGGCCCTGAGCTTGCTGAGAAGGTTGAGGACCAGGGTTATGACTGGTTGAAGTAGAAAACCAACTTTATCTTCCTTTATCGGAAGTTCCGGAAGATTCTCCATTCGGTTATAAACCAAGTCTCTCTACTTCAAGGCTAGAGAGAAAAATGGCCTTACTCAGATTCCAATGCATGAACTGCGGAGAACAAAAGAAAAGAGATATCCTGAACATGAAGCACGCCGTTCTTGGATGCAGCTACCAGCTTAACAGACAGGCAGAATGCTGCAGAAGACCTAACTACAGAGACAGAGAAGGATTTGCTGACAAAATGAAAGAAGCTTCCATAAGCCTGCTTCCAGGGATAAAAACCTAAATTTTTCCTACTTTCTTTTAACCTTCAAAAACAGATGCTCTTTCTCATAAGGCCTTAACTCAACTTCCTCCAAGATTTCAAGTTTTTCAGAAAGTTCTTCCTTAACCTCAGAAAATATCTCATCCTTGTTTTTAGAAGAGGATACTGAACGAGCCTTTACAGATAGAAGGCCTACTCCATCTGCTTTCAAGAATTTTTCACAGTTCTTCGAGAATATCTGTGCCTGATCTCTCTGGGAAATATCCTGAAAAACTATATCAGCTTCATCAAGGTATTCTTGATACTCTTCTGGTTTTCTGGCGTCTGCTAGAACAGGTGCAATATTGTCCCGTGACTCCGCAAGGTCAAGAAGATCTCTGATAACTGTATCAGAGTACTCTACTGCAACGATAAATCCTTCCGTGAGAATGTCAGAGAAATGGGATACCGTGGTGCCTGAAGCAGCCCCAAGATAGAGAACAGTGTCAGAACGACTTATTTCAAGATTAAGGCCTTTTTTAACTGCTGCAGCGGCTTTGGAACGGTTTGGATCCCATCTGCGGAACTCTTTCCCATCAACCTGTTTTAATTCCTCTCCGTATACTTTACTGCCTCTATCGGCGTTCAAACTGTAAAGATTCTCTGACTCTGTAAATATACCGGGCTGAACTTCCTTCACAGAGAACCACCGTTCAACTTTCCCTCAGCTTTTCAAACTTCTGCCTAGCCTCATCCCTCAACTCCGAACCCTTATCTTTCTCACCGTAGAAATCCAGACGAGCAGCTATAGAGGCCTTATTCGCCATGAAACGCGCCATTTTACCCCTACTATCCTCAGGTAAGGAGTTAACAAAGCTGTGTTCATAAAGCACGCCGTGTTTCGGAGGGGTGCCCTCACCGCTTAAATAACGGAATAAAGCTTTCTCTGCACCAAGCATCTGTACAGTGGAAGCTGGTTTCTCCGCCAAGTCTTCAAGACCTCCCACAAGGCCTAAAAGCTTAGCTGTAAGCATTGAACCAAGAAGTTTAGAAAGATTAGGCATTTCTTCCTTAACAGTTTCTTCAATATAGGATTCAACTTGATCTCTAAGCTCTATCTTATTGTTAGCAGAAGTTACAACTTCCTCAAGAACCTCCACATCTTTTTCAGGTAGGGGCATGCCGTTTGAATTCTCAGCCATTTCCTGGAATGAATCTAAGTCGCTGCGTTCAAGGCCTCTATCCAGTATTTTCAGAAGCTCCTCCCCGGCTCCGATCTCCTCTACCAGTTCAGGAAAATGCAGGGAGTACCAGTCACCGATCACCTCAACTTCATCGGCAATACTTTGGTTAAGCCCGTCCAGATACTTTACCGCCTTTACAACAAGTTTCTCTCTGTCAACGCTTCCAGTAAGCTCCTTCTTTGTCTCCTTCAAGGCCTTTCTACGGGCTTCCTCTTTATCCATAGTCTTTAATCTACCTCCTGCATGTTCAAGCCCATCATTTTCATCTTCAACCGTAGAACATCCTCATCTCTATCCATTTGCTCCGCAAGTTCCTCTAAACCTGTCCGCCGGTAGTTTTGAATAATATAACGTTCCTGTGAACGGGAGAAAGGCTGCCAGTCCACTTCATGGAACTCAGAATCCTTCTCCATGAACTCCTGCATCTCATCATTATCCATCTCCTTCCTGTTATTCTTCAAAAACTCTATCTCCTCCTGGCTCCAAGAACCTGAAGACTTACGGGAAGCCTGCTGCTCAACCCTTTCATCCCAGGAACCTCTCTTAACATTCATTTCAAGGCCTTCATCTTCCTCCTCACCCTGAAGCTGGTTAACAGCCTGCTTAGCCCTGTCAACAAGAAAATCCTTCATTTCCTCTTCCGATAAATCATCACCCTCTTCCTTCAACATACCTAACAAACCAAACACCACTCAAACTTCAAAAAAGCAGGCCAACACCAAAACATTCCTAACCCCTTGAAGCCCTCTGGTTTAATCAGTGTTATTTAAGAAGCTAACCTGACTGTGTTTTGAAATGTGAGGCAAGTGCTGGCAGAAGCTCCTCTGGAGCCTTCTGATTCAAGGCCTTTTTACGCGGCGTTGGTCCAGTGGCTAAGACACGTGCTTGCCATGCGCGTAACCCGGGTTCAAATCCCGGACGCCGCATCGCTTTCAGTGATGCTCAGACCGGAATTTGATCGCAGAAACATCTCTGATTTTCGAGTTCAAATCCCGGACGCCGCATCGCTCTGTTTGAGGTCGCATGCTTGGAGAAGTAAACGTTGTTGCTTCTCGCCGCAAGTTCTTTCCTTGAACCTGTTGAAGTGAAAAGTATGGGAACCTGTTTTCTATAACTATGGTTGCTGGCGAGGAAGCGAGTGATAAAGTAGTGGTTGTGGGAGGAGGGATTGCAGGTTTTGAAACTGTTTTGAGGCTTGAGAGAGGCCTTGACGCTGAAATAGTGCTTGTTGAGCCGAGAGAAGCCTTGAATTTTTATCCTGGACTCCATAAAATTGTGAAAGGTTCTGAAGTCGATGATGCTTTGATAGATTATAGTGAAAAGTTCGAGGGTAGGAATGTTAAGCATTTGAAGGAGGAAATGAGAGGCCTTGACGCTGAAAATAATGTTTTGGAGCTTGAAAGCAGTTCAATTAGTTATGATAAGTTGGTTCTTGCTTTTGGTGTGGAGACTGATTTTTATATGACAGAGGAGGAGTTTTCTTACAGTTTCAGGTCTGTTGAGGATGTGAAAGAGATCAGGGATAGGTTGGAGTCTGGTATTGAATCTGCGGTTGTTGTTGGCGGGGGAGCTACAGGAGTTGAGGCTGCGGCGTCTTTGAATACTTTTCGGAAAAAGAAGGAGTTTAGCTTCGATATTACTGTGGTTCAAAGCGATGATCGGCTTCTACCATTTAATGAGAAGAGGACTAGTAGGAAGATTGAGAATATTCTTCTTGAGAAAGGTATTAATGTTGAGAAAAATGTTAGAGCCGAAGTTGTTAAGCAGGAGGCTGTGAAATGCTCTAACGGAGAGATCTATGACTCTGATCTGACTGTATGGGCTGCAGGAGTAAGAAAGAATGATTTAGTTGAAGAAATAACCGTCCCTGCAAATGAGAGAGGAATTATAGTTGATAAGGGAATGAAAGTGAAAGATATGGACGATATTTACGCAGTAGGCGATGTCGTGGACTATGAAGGAAAAGAAAATAGAGCGTACTTTGCGATTTCAGAGGCTAAGACAGCTGCTAAAAACATCAAAGCAGATTTAAAAGGCGGAGAAGAGGTGGAAAATAGTTTTATCTGGGATCCACAAGCAATATATCTTGGAGGGAAGACTTCTGCGTTAGAGCTGCCTGGAATCACAGTTACGGGGTTTCTGCCTCATCTAGTTCAGGAGTACTTTATAGATAAACGGTATATGCTTTCGAGAAAACATTTGCTTTAAGGCCTTCAAAGTTAGAAAGCGGTCATTCCTGGTATACTACCTACCTTGTCCTTTGCTTTCTCAGTCATGTCTTCTGGAGTCCAGCGGGGCTCAAATGTCAGGTCTACTTCTACTTCTTCAACTTCCCCCAGTTTCTGAAGTTCCTGGCTTACCATTTCATTGAAAACGCTTTGTAGAGGGCAGCCTGGCGTTGTCAGAGTCATTTCTATCTTTACAAGGCCTTCATCCAGTTCTATAGTTCTTAAAAGGCCTAAGTCAACTATGTTAACGTTGAGTTCTGGATCCATTACTTCACGGAGTTTTTCCCTGACGTCCTCCTTGTTTAAAGTCATACTCTTGTTTACTGTTCTTTCTTTAATTATTTCAAAGTATCCAGGCGACTGCCAGTAGGTAGAAGAGAAGGAAGGTCAATCCCAGGAGCCTGACCAAGATATTTACACTGAGTATCAGAGAGGAGTAATCCTTTTTCAGAAGATTCATTCTGTCAGCTTTACCGTGTGCAAGGCCTATAGCTGCCTTTGAAAGTTTTTCTTCCGCTTTTCTTACTGTTGACTTGGCTCTTGACTGCTCCAGCTCTCCCTCATTCGCCATGTCATGAACGCTTCCGTGAGTATCTGTACTGAAGAGCAGCACTTCATCATACTTATTTTGAACATCTTGCTTTACTTTTTCAAGGTCTTGAGAGGCACCGTTTCCTTCAAAACCTGTTAAAAGAGTTTTCTGGCCGTTTACTTCCTCCACCAGGCTGAAAAGAGCTGGATCACCTAGATCTACATCAAATCCTGCGCTGTAAGCATACTGATCTAAACCATCCAGTTCTCTGACAAACTCTTGAACTTTTTCCCTCATTTTCTCCGCCATAACCGTATCAAGAACCATTTCAGCCCTCTCCCCGAAGAACTCATGGTTATGCAAATCGACAACCGCAACATTATCCATATCGATAACCTCTTTGAAAATCGAGGCCTCATAGTCATCAAAACCTTCTACATCCATGTAAATTATCTTCTGATCTCCAAAAGCTCTGCCATAAAAAGTGGTGCGTTCACATTCCTTTTTGTAAAGCTTTGAGGCCTTGGAAACTGTCTCTGGGTTTTCCAGTTCCTCCACTATTTTCTGAGCGTCTTTAGGATCTGCAGGATCTGATTGATGGGTTGTAGGAGCATGGAAGAAGAATCCTTCTCCCTCCCTGTTTACTGCTTCTATTATCTGATTAGTGATTTTTCCTCCGCCAAACCCTTCCAGAGGTCCTGGATGTACCCATGGCAACGCCACTAACAGGTCTGAGGACTTGTTCTGTATTGAAACTGTCTGGACATCAGGTTTTACAGGTCTTCCCAGGTCTAGTGCTTCCTGACGGCCCTGTACAAGGCCTGAGATTAACTGGAAGGCTGATACGTTGACTACGTTAGTTCTAAGCAGGTAGTCGAATAGGAAGAATATTCCTACAAGTATTGCTGTCATCACAGCCAATCTGGCAAAGTTCAGTACGTAGGCCAGGGGCGGGATAGCATAGAACTGTCCTAGTGAAAGATGGAATACCGTAATTACTATACCTGCCTGGAGAGAGCTAAGTACCGCCACCCTTTTCAGATAACCTGGTTTCTCAGTCGCCCCCAGAACAGTGAATGTAGTGATATAGGATATCAGGACTCCTAGCCAGACCATGTTCCAGACCATTGAAACACTGCTTGCAGCAGCCATTATCAGGCCAGTGAAAAAGAAAACCAGCTGGTTCAAAAAACCGATTGAATAAGCCCAGTTACGAGGATAACTAGGCAGGAATCTGTAAACAGCCGCGCCAACCAACAGAGAAGGAATAATAAAAACCGCTAAGGCCAAGAAAACGAAGAGAGATACCGAAAAACTTGATGACGAAACTATAGAAAGCAGAGAAGTTATTCCAAGAGGAAAAATAAGGCCTGAAACCAGTACAACAGTTAAAACCTGTTTAAACTCTGGTACAGAGAAAATAACTCTTCTGAATGAATCCAGGTTGTCAGTCCCCATTTTCGTTTCCCACCTCTCTATAAACCTCCAGTAACCGGTCAATTGAACTGGACACTGAAAAATCCTTTACAGCTTCTCTAGGACAGTAATCAGAGCTTAAAACCCTGCTAAGCTTTTCCCTGAAATCCTTTTCGTCGCCGAAACAGTAAAGCTCTCCATTACCAGAAACAGTTTTGTCAAAAGGATGTAGATCAGGAGCCAGTACGGGAGTACCGCAGGCCGAGGCCTCAAGAGTGGTCAGACTCAAAGTATCAGAATCTGAAGCCGTTGCAAACACGTCAAGACCAGAATAAAACTCCGGAAGCTTCTCTCTATCAAGGAAATCCATGAAGACAACATTAGCTGAGGCCTTCTGCTCCAAAGCCTTCCTGTACCTTCCCTCACCTACAACCACTAAAGTACCTTCAAAATTCTCTAGATAACCTATCAAATCCTTTAAGTTTTTCTCCTCACTTATCCTGCCAGAGTAACCTATTAAAGGCCTTTTCCAGTCTTTTCTATCTAGGAAGCCTTCCTCCTGAGGCTGGAAAAACTCTAGATTTACTCCTGCAGGAATCTTCTCTGATTCAACGTCTCTTCTTATCTCCTCCGTATTGCTTATTACTTTGTCAAATCTCTGCATCAAACTGTTCTCATACTTCTTATACGCCGCCTGTAAAAACCGTGCTAAAAAGCCTGGCTTGATTATCTGAGGTACGTAATCCTCCAGGGGAGTGTGAAAGCTGTAGATAGCTGGCACATTGTTTCTACGTGCGTAAATTAGCCCTCTGACCCCATTAAAGCCTGGAGAATGACAGTGAACAAGGTCAAGCTCAGGAAGCTGTTCTTTAAGCTTTGGAAGACCTATTTTATGTCCTTTATAGAACGGATTGTTGATTGAATACGAGGGAACACCGTTTTCTGCGTTGTAGCCGGAATCAGGATAGATTATGTATGTTTCATGACCTTTCTCCTCAAGCCTTCTTCTCCAGGTTCTAACGGTGTAGGCCTGCCCATCCTTCCTGGGAAAGTAACTGTCCGTGAAAAACCCTATCCTCATCTATCAGGAAAAAGATATCAAATCCTTAAAAAACAGAGCCAGAGATAAATCTCTTTCAAAAAAAAGTAGAGGTCTTCCAAGCAGGTTCCGATCACCACACTAATAACATTACTATACAGAACAGGCCTTGCAGCAGCCGCCTTCCCAAAAAAACTTGAGACATATCGAATTCAAAGAAAAAATGACTTACAACTACCTTCTAGCCGGAGAAAACCTTGAACTTGCAGAAGCAGAGCTGAAAGGATTCCTCAGATCCCAGGATATTAGAGAAGAACCGGAGAGAGAAGAGAGACTGGCGGAGACAGAGTCCGAACCTGGGCAGCTAAAACGGCTTGCCCTGACACATGAAATCACAGAGAAGCTTGAAACCGTTTCAAAACCAGAAAAAGCTTCTTACACCCCTCAGAAAAGCTTCGCAGTCAGAGCAGAAGAAATAGAAGGAGAACACAACACTAAAAAAATCGAAGAAAAACTTGGAAACCGGTTAGAAACCAAAGAAAACTCCGTAAACCTGGAAAACCCTGAAGAAGAGATCAAAGCCTACCTGTTCAACGATAAAATAATACTCGGCAGGAAAGTTGAAGACATCAACAGAGGACTATTCAATAAAAGAAGCAACGAGAAAAGGCCTTTCTCCTCACCTGTATCCCTCGACCCGGTTCTCGCCCGCGTCCTCGTAAACCTCTCTGAAGTATCTGCCGGCGAAACCGTTCTGGATCCCTTCTGCGGTACCGGCGGAATCCTCATCGAGTCAGGCCTCTGCGGATGTGGAGTAGCAGGCCTCGACGTGAAAAAGGAGATGGTTGAAGGTACTAGAGAGAACCTTGAGGAATACGGCATCATCGCACACAATATCAGAGAGGATGAAGCCTCCAAAGCCCTAGAACTGTTTGAACCCAGCGTTTTGATCACTGATCTGCCTTATGGAAAGGCCTCGAAGGAGAAGGGTGATCCTGTGGAAGATTTCCTGGAGCTTCTGGAAGAGTTCGATGGGAGAACTGTTTTCATGTGGAATGAAGATGAGTTAGGCGGTTATCAGGCAGAGTTCAGCATCTACGTACACAAGAACCTGACACGGCATGTTTTTATCGTCTGAGAGATTCAGGGCCTTTTGGAACACCGAGCTCCTTGCTCCCAAAGGTTCCTAGATCCAATTCCTCATCGCCATATAAACCCTCAAATATTTTTTTGACTTCATCCCTATCCTGATGATATTCTATTTCATCCGGCCCACATTCTCCAAGTTTATCTCGTAAGAATTCCGGCACAAGGAATTCGTCATCTCTGCCATCAAGCACATCCCTCATGTATTCAGCTACCTCGTCCTTATCACCTTTAGACTGATAGAATACATGAACCCCATCCTCATCAAGAGACCCTGCGAATGGAACTTCTTCAGGATCAGGATCTTCCACTAACTGAATCCGAGGCCCTGAGTAAGGAGAGGCAACAAACACAACATCATCGTCATCGCTATAGAGATTACATTCCTCCATACTGCCACCTTCTAATAGTAACTTTATATTCTATTTGGTTTGTTGGGCTTTGATATTTCTACGGGACTAAAAAGTTTTCATGGATGTTTGGATTGTTGGTTCATCGAGTGCTGTGCCTTCGAGGAGGAGAGGCCTTCCAGCGAATATGATAAATTACAAGGGGGAGAGGA
>JBDGSI010000082.1:0-17435 GCA_042217615.1 Candidatus Nanohalobium sp. | reverse complement strand
CTGCTTCTTCCGGGACTTCTTCAAACTTCAGCGGCGGGTTTGTGTTTTCCTTTGTATAACCGTGTTTGACAGGTATTTCTTCTCCGTCTTCAAACGCTGGACTGGTAAGCTTCATGTTTAGAAAAACAGTTTCTAAGGCCTTAAAACAGTTTCTTCTTGAGAGAACTTTTTTACCGGTCTCTGGTTAAGAGAAGGCCTGAAACCGTCTGATTGTTAAATGTACAGTAGCTTTCTTTCCCTCCTATTTCTCCGTAGCCATAGAACCCTATAATTGGAGCATCTATGCTTTCCTGTAAACGGTTTATTTCCTTGTTTTTCTGCTCTAACGTCATGGATGTGCTTCTAATAGCGCAGTCGCTTATTATCCCGAAAACCGGTTCCTGGCCTTCAATGGCAGGGAAAGAGTTTTCAGCGGCTGAGATCAGCTCTTCGGTATCTCCTTCTATTACATGCAGTGCATTGTTCTCCTTCACACACAAAATTGTTCTTAAACCGTTTTCCTCTGTAACAGCTACCGGAGTAACAGCCCTTATATTGTTAGGAGATAGTTCTTCTCCCAGAGTATGTTCAAGAGCGTACTTGAATATTTTCTGCATTTCTACCCCTGTACCGGTTTCAAAGGTTTCCTGTAACCGGTATCTTTGTGGTTAAGGCCTGGGAAATCCCTTCCATCCGCTTCCTTGGCCTGTATGAATCCCTCTCCGATCCTTGTCTAGCTCACAAGCGTTCAGTTAAAACAACTCTGTTATTAAATTTCGCGGAGAACTTTCGCGGCCAGCTGAAAAGCTTCGAAACCCTAAGATCCCAAAGACTAAAATTAAAACTCCAAGGACGTAGATAAGGCCTTTAATTCTCCCCTGACTTCTATTCCGTGTTTCTGTTACGTTACCACTGTACTTCACCGTGTTGTTGATGTATCGGACCTTTATCTCGCCTCTGTATTTGAATGTTTTCTCTTTCCCCTCTATCGTATTGGAAATAAATAAGTTGTTTTCAGAGTTTCTTACTGTTTTAAAATAGATTTCGGTATCGTTCAACCGGTTTCTGCTTACTTTGTTATACTTGCTATTGTAACGTATTCTCACCCCTATATCACTTGAATAAATACTGTTTTCAGAAACTTTATTGTTATTTGAGTTGCGGAAAAGATATACAGCAGTTCTTACACTTCTAAATCTTGAATCTCTAATGGTATTACCTGTTGACGATACGAGAAGTATTCCATCAGACGTAGTGTATCCATTGGATATAGATACGTTGTCTATCAAAGAATTTGAAACGTTGCAGAATATTATTTCAGAGAAAGCTGCTGTATCCTTGATTTCAACGTTTCTAGAGTTCTGAACATATTTTATAGGCTTTCCAGTACCCGCTAAGTTCTCTGAAATTTTATTGCCGCATGTTGCAGGTGCAAGGCCGTGACCATAGTTCCAGGTCAAATTATTTCCTTCAATCACGTTATTTTTGCTGCCGTAAAATATGTGAACCCCGTTTACCTCGTTGTAAGAGGCCTTACTCCCCGTTATAATGTTCGATGAGGAGTTCTGAAGGAAGAAGCCATCCCAGTTCCTGTTAGCAGTGTTTGAAACCAGTCTGTTGCGGTAAGAGCTCTCTAACCTGATGCCTGCACCTCTACTATCTTTAACAGAGTTATTTACAAGCAAAGACTTGTTTACATTTTCAAGCTTGATCCCTGTATTGAAACCTGAGACTCTACAGTTCTTGACCGTTATATTCCCCACATTCAAGGCCTTTAAACCGGTTCTGTAGGAGTCCAGGCCTTTTATCCTGTTTCCATGGCAGTTGAGAGTGACGTTGCTTTCTGTAACTGTAAGGCCTTCTTCTGTGCAGAGAAGATCTTCTCGGAGATCTGTATCTTTTGTTATTTTGTCTCCACAGCTGGCTGCTGCCGTGTTTTGGATAAGAAGAAGTATTACTGTTGCAGCGATTAATAGACCTGTTTTTCGGTTCACTGTGTAGCTAATTTGTCTTCTGTTATTCTTTAAGGCCTTGTCAAAGCTGTGTCAAGAGGAACAGGATGAAAGGTGTGAACTGCCAGGAGGCCAGGTTTGCGGTTAAAGATGCGGCAAAAGATTTTCTACCGGTTGAACTGAAAAGCTGTGTAAGAAACCATGCTTCCACAAGGATTACCGCTGTTTCAGATAGTATTAAAGAAAGAAGATAATTCAGACCTGCTAAAGGCACTACAAAAGTCAGCACCAAATGTGTTGCAGTGTTGACCGCCAGTGCAGCCGTGAAAATCTTCGAGACCTTTCTTTCCTGGAAGAAAACATACAGGACTATAAACTCAAGTGTAAGGCCTGCCAGGAACTTGACCAGGTAAGTCATTCTGATCCCTCCTTCTGCGCACCTACGTAGAGAAATGCCGTGGCCGAAGCTGTTAAAGCCAGAAATACAGGTGTAAAGGTTTCAGATGTATTCATAGGAGTTTCTGAAAGGTAATGAAGCCATTCCAAATGTTTAGGTGTTTGAACAACCGCTCCATAGATAAGGCCTGCCGGAGTTGAGAAAAGCTGCCATTCAAGACTGTGAAAAGCTGTCTTCTCCGCTGTGAACGCAGTAGCAGCGATTAAAAGGCTTGCTGCCAGTGTAAATACTCTGTCGCTTTTCTCCATTCTCCTGAATAGTATTTGAGGCCTTCAAGGGTTAAACAGTTTTTGTTTTTCCTTCAGGTTTCCTACATAAAAAGCTGTAGAACTTATTGACAGGCTGTGTCGAGATGATGAGATCCGAGACATCGACCGAGAGGGGAAACCCCGGATGATGAGATGGACACCCACTGATCGACACTTCTATACCAAAAAAGAGATAAGACCGTTAGCCTGTCGCATTCATGGCTTCCTGACTTGAAAGCAGTTTAAAACTGAGGTTGTCTCCTTCCGTAAGACTGTACTGTCCTGCACCGACTTCTGGCGACCTGCCATTGACCTTGTAGATCCAGTAACGTTCCTCTCCTCCAGACACACCGTTTATCGACGTGATGAAATACCCATAGGAGCTCTCTCTGTAATCAACCGGGTAAGTGCTGTTCAAGGCATGGAAAGCAGTACTCGAATTATTAACCCTTACCATCCGAGATTCAAAGCCGTTACCGTAGTCAACAGAAAGATTAACCGATATACTTTCTCCTTCAGGCGACTGAGGTACAAGTTGAAGGCCTGACATCAACACAAGGCCTAAAACTATTAAAGCACCTGCACCTACATACCTAAGATTTACCTGTTCCGTAAACCGATCTAAGCGTTCTGTCAAATCCATAAAGTGAAACACCAAAACCCAGAGTACTTGCAAAATGGGTTAAAACAAATGGAACCGCCGCAGCCAGGTAAAAAGGCGTTGAAAAAAGGCCTACACCCGAGAAAAACAACGAACCAACGTTAACAACTATTTCATAGATCAAAGCTCCAACACCTAGAGAAAAGAAATACGCCAGCCTGCCAGAATTCCTTTTACCTATAAAACCTGCAGACAAAGCCGCAAGACCTGCCCCCAGGCACTGAAAAAAAGTCCACGGCCCCTGTCCTCCCCAGACCAGGAAATTAGTGGCATAAAAACCTGAAACACCTGAAACAAGGCCTTTCTTCCCTCCTGCGTAAAAACCCAGTGCTAACGCAACAGGTAAAACCGTTTCAACACTTGGAATATGTTGTAACGCTACCCTGCCCAAAACACCAGAAGCCGTTAAAACCACAGCAACAGACAAGGCCTTAACACCTGTATTTCGGGCCTCAGAACCTGAACTTGGCGATGAAAAAGGAGAACTTCCAGGTCTGTAAGTATCCACAAAAGACATGATATAACACTGTTATACACCGAGTCTTAAATAATATTCTGGTTAAGTCAAGAAACCGGTTTCTTGAGAAACTGGTAAATTAAAAGGTTCGGCTTTAACTACAGTCCTACAGCCGTAAACAGAAGGCCTTACATTCAAAGGCTCTTGGCTGAACCGGTGGAGGTAGGTTAGCTGGTCTATACTTCGACCTTGTGGCGGTCGAGACGCGGGTTCAAATCCCGCCCTCCGCCCTCTTGCATACTCTTTTTCTACTGAATATATTCTGTGGCTTGGCCAGTTATTTCTTCTAAGGCCTTTGTCTCTAGTTTTCCAACTTTTTTCTGTATCACGTTTGTTTTCAGGGTTGTGATGGTCCAGGGCGAGGCATAGCTTTCTTTAGGTAGTTTTCCTCCCTCAAACTTTTCTTCTGGCAAAGGTAATGCTTCTTCTCTTTCTGTAGTTGTAATTAATACGACTAGACATTCTTCATCATCGAAGGGGTGTTCCTCATTGCTGATTACTACAAAAGGCCTTCTAGAACTTCCTCCGATGAAGTCTGGCCCGATTATCACGTCTCCCTGTTTGACTTTCACTCGTTCTCACCGAAGTAGTCGTCGTTTACTGATGCGGAGCTTCCCTGTGTCATAGCGGCGAATGATGCAAGCCGGTCATCCTCTACAATCGCCCAGTACTTGCCTTTATGCCTGACAAAGTTTCGGTCTTCTAACCGGGAAAGAACCGTTCCAATACTTCCTTTCTTAATCCCGGTTTCCCGACCGATTTCCTTCGGAGTAAACGCCTTATCAGGATTCTCGGCTAAAAACTCAAGCACCTTGTACGCCTGACTACTTTCGTCCAGATTCAATACTTTCTCCGGTTGCGACTCAAATTCATCGATTGCAATAGGCATTGTAACAAACTGTAATTATATGCAAAGATTTTTAAGTTTTTGTCATTTTCTATGCACAGCTTACTATCCGCCTTCCGTAAATTCTACTGAGAGAAGGCCTAAAGAGTTGATGTTGTGGCCAGGATGATTAGGTTTATGATCTTGCTGAAGTATTCAGTCTTATGACCGGTACTGGAGATATTATCGATAACTATCTTCTTTGGGAGCTCTGCAAAAAAGAAGGTATTGGGGAAAAGATTGTTGAGGCCTCTGATGGAGAAAAGTTGGAAGAGGTTGTGGGGAAAGTCAAGAGAAAATACCGAGAAAAAGACTACAGTCTTGAGGAAAAGATGGATCGGGTAAGGGAAGTCTCCAGTAATCCTGGTCATAAAGTCAAGATGTTTGAGTACTGTTCTTGGGAGAAAGAGACTGTAAAAGTAGATGATCTGGGAACTACTCTGCCTCACGCAATGAGTCTGCCGCCGGAAGTAATTTCAGGTTCGCTTTTAGATGTTGTAGAGTTTGTAAGAGAAGCGGATCCGGAGGAGTGCCGGAGCATTGAGTATATAATGGGTTTGAAGCAAGCTCCTGAAGTATTGAATGAGTTTCTGCCGACAGTCATAACACCTGGAAACATAATTAGAAGACAGGACAGAATGAGTAAGGCCTATGGTGAGAAGAACTGGGAGATAGAGGCTGTATGGGGCGCGATCCATGATGGAAACCATAGAACGGTCGCCAAAATTTTAGCCAACGACCTAAAAGAGATCGAGTGTTACGTTGGGCGTCCCTCCTCAGATAAGATATACGAGCATGTAAAACTGTGAGGTAAGATGGGCTTCAGGCCTTTTCTTCGATGCAATCTTTTTCTCAGAGTTTTTGGTGGTGAAGAGTGTAATCAAAGGAGTAATCTTCCTTATAATAATCAAAGAGACATAAGTTTCTATGGAACGAAATAATTATAGCAGAGGCCTTGAGACTATTGAAGACTTGTTTGTTCACGAGCTTAGGTCTATACTCTTCCTTGAGCAGCGGTTGGAGGAGGAACTGGAGCCTATAGCTGAGGAGGTAAGTGAGAGAGAACTGAGTGAAGAACTATTGATCACCGAGATCAGACCTCGGATCATGCGCAGAGGCTGCAGCAGGTTTTCGAGGAGATAGGTGAAAACCCTAGAATACATAAGAGACCTGATTTCCAGGGAATATTCCAGGAATTCAAACAGTTGAAGGATAGTACGGATGAACCTGAAATAATGGAGATCACAGCGCTCAACACCGCTGTAATGGCGGAGAGAATAGAGACTACAATGTATGAAGGCCTTCTACGCCTCGAAGAAGACCTTGATATCGACAAAGAAGTCAGGAAACTTCTGGAAAAGAATAAAGACGAAGAAGAAGCAGCTCTCAGAAGGTTAAGGAAGATGACCAAGGACTTCTGGTTCAAACAACTGAGGAAGAACCTGATGTCCTAAACCTTCACAGACTTGTAAACAGCATCTTCTCTCGCCTTTAATCTTTTTTACTGTAAGCCTCTGTTTCTTTCTCTATGGATTTGGAACTTGCTTTAATCGACATGGATGGAACTGTTTACCACGGCGAGAGAATGATTGAAGGTGCAGAGACTGCCGTAGAATATTTGAGGGAAAACGGCGTGGAGGTTTTCTTCATGACGAATTATGCCGGGAGGAAAAGGGAGAAATACAGTGAAATGTTAAACGAAATGGGGATTGAGGCGTCGAGAGATGAGATAATGACTTCTGGATGGCTGACAGCTGAGTATATTGTCCAGAACTTTCCTGGAGCCGAGGTCTTCGTCCTCGGGGAATCAGATCTTAAGGAAGAGCTTCGTGAACAGGGAGTAAAGGTACAGGAGACATGCGAGAGTCCTGACGTGGTTGTAGCATCGAACAAAGAAGATTTCAGTTACGATGACCTGACCGAAATCATTCAAGGCGTCTCCAGGGACGTTAAGCTTATCGGGACGAACCCTGATGAAACCTACGTGCATGAAGAGGGAGAGCTCCCGGCCGCAGGACCTATAATCGCCGCTGTCGAAAACATGCTAGGAAAAAAGGCCGAGGTGATCGGCAAACCCTCAGAAGACGTCATCGAGGTAGTTTCAAAGATGAAAAACCAGGATGCAGAGGATTTTCTTGTCGTCGGCGACAGACTGAACACTGATATCCTATTAGGGAATGAAAACGATGCAGAAACCGCATTAGTCCTGACAGGAGTCACCGACCAAGAAGACCTGGAAAACTCGGATATAAAACCGGATCACGTCCTAAACTCTATCGCAGACCTGGATGAAGTGTTCTAAATTTCAAAGCTTTCATCAAGCTCTCCTTCCCCGTAAACCTTCAAGCCTATCTCTTCACCGGCCTCCATGACGGAAAAGTATTCGTAGAATCCTTCATCCCGTGATTCAGAGATAAACGGCGGATTAGTGAAGTGGAAATTGTCCTTGAACTCTTCAAGGTTCAAGTCATGGATATGAGAGTTCAGCACTGCTTTAACGTTTCCATGTTTTTCGATGACGTTGTTTATCTCTTTCTTGTTGCCGCAGAATGCTCTCTCCGGGTAGACATCCCAGTAATAGCTGTGAGAAAGGTCCCGGAAATGTATTGGATGATGGATGATTAGGAATGCATCCTCCAGTTCTTCAAGCTTCTCATCGAGGAAGTCTAGCTGTTCCCTGGAAACTTGGCCTCTTGAACCGGACAGCTCCGGTGCAGAAGAGTCCAGATAAATGAAGTTTTCTTCTTTTACTTGTTTAACACCATAAGTTTCCTGATTGAAGACTTCAGCAAATTCATGTTTTTCAACATCCTGTTCATGGTTGCCTCGAAGGTATAGGGTTTCAGCATCAACCTCTTCAATTATATCTCTGACTTTTCTCAGTTCTTCAAGGCCTTCTGTTTCCTCTGGTGCTTCTTTTCCTGTGGTGACTGCTCCTCCGATCATGTCTCCAAGTACGATAACGAGATCCGGGTTCTGTGATTGGATTTCAGGGACTGTTTTCTCCAGTTTTTGGAAGGCCTTTTCTTTCACATCTTCTGTTATATGTATGTCCGAGATTACGGCGAGTTTCACATGTTGGTTAGCCGGTTGTAGGATTGAAAAACTATGGAACCGGGGTTTTTTCTCCCACCGGTTTTTTAACTTCGGAGCAGGGTTTTGTTCTCTGTATGATTGTTGCCGGTAAGTGTCCGCCTGAGGAAGAGGAGCTTGAGAAAGCCTTTGAGAGAGGTTTTGAAAATGTTGAGCTTTATCTTGAGAGACGGCATCTGGATAGTTTTGAGGAGGCTTTGGAGGCCTGTCTTGAAGCCGAGGTTGATGTGGTTTCTGTTCATACTCCTCATGTTTCTCTTGGTGAAAGCGGTTATTTTGTGAAGGCGGATGAACTGGCTTCCAGGCTTGATGCGTATCTTGTGTTTCATTCGGCTTGTGTGCATTTCTCCCAGTTATCTGAACTTGAAGAGTTTGATTCGAATCATGGTTTTGAGAATCAGCCGGGGACCAGTATGCATCATTGGAGGAATGCTTTACTGGAGGAAGGCCGTGAACTGGTGTTTGATGTTGCCCATTTCTACATGGCCTCAAACAGTTTTCAGGAAGGTCTTGAAACTGTTCTCGACAGGTTTTCGGATAGTATGTCAGTAGTTCATCTCTGTGATTCTACAGAGCTTGATGACGGCCTTGCGTTTGGAGAAGGAGAAATAAGTGTTGAGGAGACTATACGGAAGGTTAAGGCCTCAGAGTTTGACGGCGTCGTGGTGCTTGAAGTTATGCCGGGGGATCAGGAGGAGGCCTTGGAGAAGTGGAGAGAAGTAGGTTAGTTTTGCAGGGCCTCTGGTTTTTATACCGGTGGACTGTGAATTAGTGTACCAAGTGTGTTTTCTGTGAAGAAAGGGCAGGTGGCGATTGAGAACTTGATGACGTATGGCTGGATGCTTCTGGCCGTAGCCCTGGTTACAGGTAGTTTGATGAGTTCCAGTGTCTCCAGTTTCTGTAATGAGGGCATATCAGGTTTCAGTGTACACCAGTTGAAGATTGATGATTACGGGTATAGAAGCGGTAATCTAAGTCTTCAGATAAGGAACGGCGATGCCAGAGGTTTTGAAAACCAGATTAACTCGATAAAGGTTTTGCATCCGGAACTGGATAGGGAAGTTTCTATCAAGCCTTACAAAAATCTGGATGTAGGTGAGGAGGCCTTGTTCCAGCTCAGTAATTTTTCGGAAAGCAGTTCATGCAACAGGTTGGAGATCAGAATTAGCTATGACCGTGGAAATGTTTTAAAGAACCAGATTGCTACCGGAGAGCTTGTTTCAAGAATCAAAATTAATAAAAGCAGCGAACCAGACTCTGAGGCCTCTTACTTTGATGTAAGTATTACTTCTGTGAATACTGCGCCGGCAGGAGACAATACTTCTTTCAGTTACAGCGTTGAGAATACTGGAGGCCTTGGAACCCAGACTGTTAATGTAAGCGTGGATGGTTCTCAGCTTAGCAGTAGTTCTGTTTCTCTTGATCCTGGTGAGACGTTTACAGCTAATCTGGAGTACAAGTTCGGTTCGGCTGGGACTCATTCTTTCACTGTTGAGTCGGAGAATACTACTGATTCGTCTTCTTTCAGTGTTGATCCTGCTGTTTACCGTGTGGAGAACCTTGAGGCTCCTGGGGAGGCGAACTTGGGAAGTAATATTGATGTCTCGGCTGATATTGTCAGTGAGTCGAAGGAGGGAAGTGCAACGGCTGAGTTAAGAGTTGGAAATGATATATTCTCGAGTTACAGTGTTTTGAAGTCTAAGAGTGTGGATGTGCCTGAGGATACGTCTGTCAGCGTCGAGTTCGTTAATGCTAATGTTGATAGTTCTCTGGGAGAAGGTGATAAAGAGCTTGGAGTGGTTTACAAGAACGGTAATGCTTCTCAGCCTATCACGTTGTATGACAGGCCTTCTCTTGAAAGCTTTGTGGTTAAGGATAATGAGCAGTATGGTAACGCCGATTATACTGTTGAGTACGAGGTTTCAAATCTTGCTTCGTTCCAGGAGGTCCGAGTGATCTTTGACAACCAGGCTAATGACTGGTCTGACGGGACTTATACTAGCTCCGATGCTCCGACCGGTTCTGTATCCCACAGCTCAGGAAGCGAAGGAGATACATTCAATATAACGGTAGAGGTCTTGAATACTTCCTCTGCGGTAACGGACTGGGGTAATGTCACCGATGTTTCAGATGGTTCAAACACGTACTATCCACAGGATCTCGGGGGAGGTAAGGAGAACCCCGACTTTAAGGATGTCAACCTCTCCGACAACTCAAACACGGTTACAGACAGTACAAGATTCGAGGTAGAGTACGAGCTTAACAAGACAACCAATTTCCAGGAAGTCAAAGCCACTTTCAACAACCTTCAAAACGACTGGTCAGACGCTGTAACAACAAACAGTTCCTCGCCGGAAGGAACCCTGAACTATCAGGACTGGGGAACAACAGGCCAGGACTACAACATTACGGTAGAAGTCATCAACTCCGATGGAATACCTGTAGACACAAGAAAATACACGGAGACTGCTGACGGCAACCCAGGATAAAGGACATCACCCAGCCGTTACCAACCACATGAAAAAACTGCAGGCCTTCAGTAACTTAACATGTCAGAACTTGAAGACGCACGGCAGAACCTGAAGGAAGCACTTCAGGAAATCGGAGAAAAAGAAAAATTCGAACAACTCGCAGCCCACGAAAAAACCCTTGAAACCAGTATAACAATCCAGAAAGAAGACGGAGAGAAGGAAACCTTCAAGGCCTTCCGCTCACAGCATTCAACAACTCGAGGACCTGCAAAAGGAGGTATAAGATTCTCAGAGGATGTAAATAGGGATGAAGTGAAAGCTCTCAGCCTCTGGATGACGTTGAAATGCGCTGTCGCCGACATACCTTTCGGAGGAGGGAAGGGAGGTGTAGCCGTAAACCCTGAAGAACTGGGTGAGGAAGAAGAGGAAAAACTTTCCAGAAAGTACATCGAATCCATAAGGCCTATAATCGGTGTAGAAAAGGATGTACCTGCTCCAGATATGAATACCGGCGGCAAACAGATGGCCTGGATGATGGACGAGTACTCAAGGCTTGAAGGAGAACAGAAACCAGGTATTGTAACCGGAAAACCTGTAGAGGCCTTTGGAAGCAAGGGAAGAGCAGAAGCTACAGGTTACGGAGCCGCATACGTTATAGAAAAGATTATAGAAGAGAAATCTGGAGAACTCACCGCTGCAGTACAGGGCTTCGGTAACGCAGCAAGGCCTTTGATCGAGAAACTTGAGGAGTTCGGTGTTAAAGTTGTAGCTGTATCTGACTCCAGCGGAGCTGCTAAAAACATGGACGGCTTCCATTACGAGGATCTCGTGGAAGCTAAGCAGGAGAAAGGAACTGTTTCAAGTCTTGGAGAGGGTATAAGTAACGAGGAGCTTCTGGAAATGGATGTTGACTTCCTTGTTCCTGCTGCGCTTCAAGGAGTTATCACAGAGGAAAACAGTTCAGAAGTAAAGGCTGATTACATTGTAGAGGTAGCTAACGGCCCTGTAACCAGAGAAGCCGATCAAACCCTGAAGGAGAAAGAAGTGGAGATGATACCGGATATTCTTGCAAACTCAGGAGGAGTCACGGTCAGCTACTACGAATGGGTTCAAAACCAGACCGGAGACTACTGGGAGAAAGAAAAAGTCCTCAGAAAACTTGAGGAAAACATTCAAGAAGCCTACACCCAGTTCAAAGAACTTAAAGAACAGGAAGACATGTACGGAAGAAAAGCAGCCTATACAATCGCCGCAGAAAAAGTAGTAGAAGCAGAAAACGCCAGAAACTGAAAAAACAGGTTCAAAAACACTTAGAAAAACCTCAAAGACTGAAAACCTGGGGAGGCCTTTAACCCTTCCCACTTTCCTTTCTCCATACAAAATACAGGGAAACCATGGAAGAAACCCTGCAGATAACAGCTACAAACCTGCATCACCTCTGAAAAAAGAACAAAACACCGGGGATAAGGCCTTCCAAGTAACAAACTAATAAATAGGCTGAAAAGAAAAACCTTTCACAGATACATGCCCGACCAAAGCAGAGACAGGAAAGGCCTCAAAAAGAAACTCTTAATCGCCGCAGCAATAACACTGACAGTCGGTGCAGCAGCCGCAGCACCTCAGTTCTATGATACAGAAGGTCTCGATGGTTCACATATCCGGCAGAGCAACGCGGAAAGCTTTCTATACAACTTCACAATCAACTCCACTACCGGTGAAGTGAAGAAGACCTCTGTAAAGGCCTCTGTAAATTATTCCGGAGGTTTCCATACTTTTGAGTGGAAGCCTGGTACGGATACTGTTTCTCTGGATTCCAACGATGAGGATTTGTGGATTATAGATCCTAATAATACTTGGAGTGATTACGGTCTTTCTTCTCCTGTAGCTGGAGATGTGCTTAAGTTTAATCTTTCTGCTGAGGATGATCAGGGTAACTCTGCAAGCACTGGCGATGCCTGGGTTCAGATGACTGTTGATGGTCAGGCTCCTAATTTCTATAATAGGACTCCGGAGAATAACGGTGCTTCTAACAATGGGCAGCAGTTGATCAGTCTTGATATAGTTGATCTTGATGGCAGCGTGGACTGGAGCTCGGTTAACTTGACTGTCAGGAACGAGTCCTATGCCTTCTTGAATGGTACGGGTTTAAGCGATCCCCATGTTTCTAATACAGGCAGTAATTTGACGATTAATGCTTCTGAGTCGCCTTCCTTTGACTACAGTAATTCGGATAAGATTACGGTTGATCTCAGGATTAACGATACGGTGGAGTTTGGGAAGGATCACCAGGCCTCAACTTCCTGGAGCTTTTTCATGGATACAACCGCGCCTCACAGCTTTAATCTTGCAAAGCCTGGCAGCGATGTTTCAAGGAGGATGGGTGAAAACCTTACACTTGATTACAGTTATAATGAAAGCCATCCTGACGTTGTCAACTTTACTTTGGCAGATGGAAGCGGCAACAATGCTACCTGGACACTGAACGATAGAAACAATGCAGCGACAGATACGATAGTGGATGCAAAGCATGAAATCGATCTGGATCAACCGGATTACACTTCTGGAAACGGCTTACAGCACGGTTCAACGTACAACATGGAGTTCAAACTTATTGACCGTGCAGGTAATACCAACAACCCTGTCCCTACTCAAGACACAGAAATATCTAACCTTGACTTCGAAAAAAAGTACTACAACACCTCCACTACCGCAGTATTCAGAGTCTACTCTCCTAAAGCAAACGCAGGTACCGATACTATCGAAACGATTAAAGCAACGATAAACAACACAGAGGGTAACAACGAGGAGATCACTCTCACGGAAATGGGTTCGGACACTCCAAAATTCAAAGGCAATGTTACTTTAACACAAGGCACTACAGGCCAGGATGATGGAGAACTATCAGTAGAGGAGGCTGATACTATCTTTGGATACTACAGCAAGCTTTCAGGTAGGGGAACAGCCAAGGTTGACGGTATAGAACCTCACAACTTCAGTATTTTCTCTCCCACAGGTAAGGCCTATATTTCGAATAATAGGGAGGCTGATATGGATTTCCTTCTTGACTACGGCTTTACTGAGAACGGTTCAGGAGTTTCAAATATCAGTTACTCCATTATCAGGGAAAGCAACAGCCTGACTTTCAATACTAACAGTTCAGGTACAGGTTTCTTAACCCGTCTTTTCGACTTTGACCTGAACAAGACAACAGCTACGATGCCGGAGGGAACATATGATTTAGGGATAAATGTTACCGATAATGTAGATCTTTATGGCTCCTTGACAGCTACTGATAAAGTAGTGGTTGATGATACCCCTCCTGAAGGGAATATCAGTTTTATTCAGGGCGGGGTGAAAGGTGTTAACGATGAATGGTTTGTTGACAGTACGAACAGTTCGAGAAAGGTTAACGTTACTTTAAAAGATAATAATGCTCTTCCTACCGATCCTTTCCATTTGAAGTATCACGTTGAGGGCTCGGGAACCAATCAAAGTGCTTTAATCAATCTAAGCCAGACGACCAACTCTACAGAGGTAAACCTTACAATAGATGACACTGCACTTCAAACCGACAGGGATAAAAACGAGCTCTGGTTCTGGGTAAACAGTTCTGACAGGGCAGGAAACAACTGGACTTCAACTTACGGCGACCCTATGACTTCCTACACTCTTGACAAAAGCGCACCAGGGACAACTATCGAAAACGTAGTCAACGATTCATGTGGGCCAGAGATCGAGGTAAAAAGCGCAGATACACGAGGCGTAGGTATAGACAAGTTCATATTCTATGCTGACGGAAACAAAATCGACACCCTAGATAAAAAGATTTCAAAAGGATACCAGTTCACTCAGAGACTGCCGCTTAAAGACGGCACCTACACAGTAAACGTCTCAACAGTCGATGCACTTGGAAACAAAGCTAATACAACTGTAGACGTGAAAAGCCTTCTCGGAGCAATCGAGTTAGATGTTACAACAGATTTCCACAGCGTCTACGAAAGCTCCGGAACACTTTACAGCAACCGTTCAATGGATGTGCTTGTAAGCGATACATGCAGCTTCCCGGGCAGTCCAGAAGGAAACAGGATCTCGGGTACAAACCTGGAGTTCGAGTTTAACGCAACCGACGGAGATTCCCTTGCAAACCTTACAAACTCTCAAGATACTACAGGAAGCAACGGAGTCGGAGAAGCCAACATCACATCTATAGTAGGAGCAGAACCGATCTCAGCCAACCTTACAGCAAACACAACGGTAAACGGCCAACAAATAAGTACAGAAGTAGCTTTCAAACTTGAGGAGAAGAAAGTTGAACTGGAGAAAGGATGGAACTACTTCTCAACACCATTGATACCTGAAGAACAGTCACCGGAAAAAGTCTTGGAAGGCATTAAAGGAACAGATATTGATGTGATCTGGGGCTACAACGCTGAAAACAATACGTGGAACTCTTACGATCCTGACAAGCCTAACAACAGTTTAGATACTATCAAACCTGGGAAAGGCTACATCTTGAAGGCTAAAGGCTCCGGTACGTTAACCCTGACAGGTACTCTGGTCGATGCAAAGGATCCAGACAATATAGAAGACCTTGCTCCGAACGATATCACCCTCTATAAGGGATGGAACCTTGTAGGATTCAGGAGATGGATGAATGCTTCAGCATACCTCAACGAGTTCGGAATATCCACTCACTACAGTATTCAAGACATATACGGAGGAGTTACAACTATCCAGACAACAGAGACAAAAGAGGGAGAGGCCTACTGGGTTAAAATGAATAGTACGGAGAGTGTAACTGCTGCGGATGTAAGAGCAGTCCAGTGATAGAAGAAAGGTGTGTAATCAAAGATGACTGAGAAATTATTCAAGGCCTTGAAGTTTTCAATGATCTTTTCAGGTCTTTTGTTCTCGGCTTCAGGAGTGTTAGCTGCTCCTTCCATGCCTCATAATGTTTACGGTACCGTGACGTACAATGATTCGACTGTTGCCTCGGACGTAAATGTTTCTATACGTGACGGAGGAGCTGTGAAGGCCTGGGATGTAACTGATTCCAGCGGTTTCTACGACATATATTTTGACGGTGTTTCAGGCAGCAGTTATGATGTGGTTGTTGAGGACTGGGATTCTGGCAGAGATATAGAGTTCTCTACAGGCGGTTCCACCGAGTTAAATATCTCCGATTTTCCCGGTGATTTACCGGAAGTATCTACAGGTTCCGCAGACCCCGGTGAGAGTTCAGCTGTTTTGAACAGTGATATTGATTTGGATGATGCAGACAGTGTAGAGGCCCGTTTCAGCTACGGCGAAAGCTCTTTAAGCCAGGAGACAAACTGGGAAACGGCGTCCTCATCTGGAACCTACTCTAAACAAATCACAGGCCTCAGCTCAGGTACTTCGCATGTTTACCGTGCTGAGATCCGTTTCAACGGCACTGTCTACACAGGCAGTCAGAAAAGCTTTACCACAGACAGTTCTTCAAGCACGGATACTGATTCTTCAGATGACAGTTCTTCCTCCGGCGGAGGATTTACAGGAGGAGGCGGTGTGTACATCCCTCCTGATACTGAATCCGGTCCCGTGTCCTCCTTACAGGTTTCAGCTGTGGTGGGAAGTGACGGCAGCGTTGAGAAAGAGATCGGCAGCGTTGAAGAAGGTCAAAAAGTTGTAGTGACCCTGAATCAGAGCAGTGTCATCAAGAAGATCGTATTTTTCTCAGTACAGGAAAACAACAATATCTCACTTAACTTCAACGATTTCGGCGTTTCAAGGCCTGACAGTGTTCCAAGGCCTCCAGGAGCAGTTTACTCTTACCATGGAATCAGTTTCCCTGGTTTGAGAAGCAGCGATGTTGCAAACGGCACTATTTTCTTCGAAGTATCCAGGGACTGGCTGGAAAGAGCTGATATAAGGCCTGGAGATATTACCTTAAGGCGTTTAGAGGATACAGGCTGGAAGAAGCTCTCTACAACCCGCCGAGAAGGCCTCAAGTTTACGGCCAGGACTCTAGGTTTCTCCTACTTCGCTGTCACTTCATCCAGCGATGAGAGAGGGAGAAGCGATATTGCTGTAAAGGATTTGACCATTAAAGAATCTGGAAAGGCGGAAGGCGTTAATGCTTACAACTACTCCGTGAATGTTTTGCTGGAGAACGTTGGCTCTATATCAGGCACCAAGAATCTTGTCTTGAACGTGGACGGTGAGAATATATCCCGGAAGAACATAACTGTTTCGCCTGGAGCCGTGGAGAAGGCCTCCTTCAACGTAATGTTGGAGCCAGGTTCTCACTCCGTAGATGTCGGAGGCCTCAGTAAACAGGTTAGCGTTGTTAAAGAGGAGGACGCAGGTATCCCGTGGCTGCTAGTGGCTCTGGCTGTGTTCGGAGTGTTTGCCGCTGCGGCCGGAGCAGTAATCTATCTTTCAATTGTGGAAGAAGATGAAGACATGGAGGATATAGATATGGAACGGGTTTCCAGCATCAGCGAGATCAAGCAGCACGAGCAGTACTTCATGGGCAGAGAGGTAAAGCTTTCAGGGGTAAAGGTCGATCCTGTCGAGAAGACTGAAGACGGCTGGGTTTACATGGTAACAGACAACACAGGTAAAATCCTAGGCCTCTCACCTCAGAAGACTCAGGGACGAGGAACAATCGGCGGACCTGTACAGAGAAACGAGGAAGGCGAGCTCTTCATAGCATTCTAAAATTACCTGGAGACCCAGGGACAGAGAAACGTTAAGGCCTCCAACTTTCAGAGTGGTTTATAAAGTTTTGAGTTGGCTTCCGTAGATGCGGAGAAAGAGTTTTTTCCCTTGCTCCGCGTGTTCAGTCGCCGCGACATGCCTTTTATAAGGTTTAACGGGGACTGTTTGTTTACCCGGCATGGAGACGTGCGTGGGTTAGAGCCTGTTTAAGGCCTTGATGAGCGCATTATGTTTTTTACTTTGCGTGATGTAGGAGAGATGGACCCATGCAAGATACAGTTTTTTCGCTGTATCTGGCATACACATTTTATGTAGCCATGTATCCACGTTTTCACGTGGATGCAAGGTTCACTTGACAATGAAGGCTTCCTCTTTGAGGAGGTCTTCTGTTAGCAACTCGGTTTTTGAGTTGCGTTGGAAAGTTTGGAACTTTCCATTACAAATACCCGTCAAGAACCCTCCATTGATT
>JBDGSI010000081.1:0-2380 GCA_042217615.1 Candidatus Nanohalobium sp. | reverse complement strand
GGGAGGCAGTCTTAAAGGAGCTGCAACAGGCCTGCTTCCGTTCCTCAGCATGAAAATACGGATGATGAAGATGGACAGAGAAAAGGTGCAAGAATAGCATGGCTGGCATGAATGAAAAAGTTGAGAAGTATGACCATAGCCAGGCAATAAGGCAGCAGATCAAGCACGTCAACCACTTAATCAGCAGTGCAGATACTGAGGATGAGCAATCATTCTCTCAGTACTTCTCAAAGGCCTTCATGGGTATCGCCAGTCTCCAGGCAATGCTTGACCCATTCAAAGATGAAGATGAAGAATGGAGTCAAAGCCTGAAAGACTACGATCCGCTTCCAAAGACCAGGGGAGAAAACCTTGGTTTTATCGTAAAGGCCTTGACAGAGATCATGAACTTTCTGCACGAGAAAAATCTTTTCTACGCATATAAGGCTGGTAGGAGAGAGACATGAGAGAAGTAAGCCCTATTGACAAACTGATTTTGGAGGAAGAATCAGGAGAGATCGGCGGCATGATCATCTTGATTATTGGAGAGCCAGGAGCTGGTAAGACGTACGGCCTGACTAGAATGGTTGAGATTGATATGGAGTACGGCCGTATACCTCTCTGGACAGGCCAGAAATCATGCCAATGGATTATCCCTGCTGCCCAGGGAATCCCTGTAACTATCTGGGTTCACGACAGTATCGAGGACTTTGAGTTCTACACTACTGGCAGCAAGAAAGACAATATTCTTGAGCAGAAAGTTATGATAGACAGGAAAGACGACCTTGATGTAGAAATTCAAAGCTTTGAAGATCCTGAGGAAATAGTTGACGACATTAGAACCGAGAGGTTGAATGTTTACTACATTCCTGGAAGCAGCGGCGGGGAGAAAGAGAAGTACTTTTTCCAGAAGAAAAACCTGGAGCTAGCTCAGGCGTTGAACAACAGGCGTTACGGAGATCACGTTACCTGGAATATTGACGAGGTGCAGAACGTAGCTCCAGACATAACCAAGAAGCCTTTCCAC
The DNA here is from genome assembly GCA_042217615.1 of Candidatus Nanohalobium sp. Classification (GTDB taxonomy): domain Archaea; phylum Nanohalarchaeota; class Nanosalinia; order Nanosalinales; family Nanosalinaceae; genus JBDGSM01. Next base: position 1,374 of record JBDGSI010000081.1, on the reverse strand, counting down.
GAACTGCAGATGCAGCGTTTTCCAAGCGAGTGGCAAGACTTCAGGAAGAACAGCGTGTCTATGAGAGGTACGGGCCACGGCTACTCGGAGATCAACTGGAAATACTACAACAACAAGGCGAACGGCATTGCCTACATGCAGGGCGGGAAAGTGCACAACGATCACAGCAAGATAGATCAGAACATTGTCAACAACATGAAAAGAGGAGAATACGTCGTGAACGGGTTTGAGGCCGGAGAGTTCAAGCTTCCTGACAATCCTAAAGAAGTATTTGGCTGGATCAGGAAACATGAAGACGTAGAGCTTAAAATGAGTTTTGAAGCAGATATACCGGATATAAGGCCTACTCCTGATGATTTGGAAAGTGTTGTTTCGGAGCTTCCAGTGGAGGTAGAAGATCTTCGAAGCCTGTGGACTCCAGAAGAGTATGCGGATGAGGCCGAGGTAACTACTAGAGCTGTTCAGAAGAAACTGGCAACGAACAAGCTTCCAGGAATCAAGCTTAATGGGAAATGGTTGATGTCGGAGGAACAACTGGCTAATGTTGAGGATGCTCCTTTCTGACTGTGTAATGTTTCATGTTCGTTCATTCGGAGGGGAAGGAGGGCCGGCCTTTCATAATTTCTGAAATCATTCGCGCGGTATATATGCGCGCGGGAATCAAATTTCAGATTGAAAATTGAAAGATGGAAAAAGCCTTTTTTTCTTCTAGGCCCTCCTTGTTTTCCGAAAGGTTTTTACGGCTAGTCCACAGGGTTGAGGGTAGGACAATGAAGAATTACCTGGAAGACAAAGCGGAAAAAGTCGAAAACTATGATTACAGCCAGGGATTCTGGCAAAACAACGGAGATGATCTTTTCTAACATGGGATTTTTCTCAAGCAGTTCGGAAGATGATAAATCTGTAGAGGACTTGGACCAGGAGATCCGGGAGAAAGATAGAGAAATTAAAAAGCGTAAAGGTGAACGCCGCCTACAAGATCTGAAGAAAAGTAAAAAAGAGAAGTTGAAGCAGAAAGAGAAGCAGCTGCAAAAAGAAAAATTCAAGCAGACAAAGGCTGGAAAAGTCATCAATACCCTAGGTCAGGAATTAGGAAAGTTGGCTGAACAAACAGATAATGAGAGAGCAGCAGAACTGGCAGAAGGCGCAGAAAAAGTGGATGGAGACGGCAAATCAGATACCAAATCAGCACTAGGTATAGGCCTGGAAAGTCAGGACAAAGCAAGAGACATCGAAGTTGAAGGAGATCTTGAGGTAGAGGGTGACGTGGTCAAGAAAAACAGCGGCGAAGAATTAGGCCTGTTTAATGAAGAAGACGGCAACGGAGGTTTGTTCTGATGAGTTTTGTGTTCTCTGATAATGAAGACCTGATCC
>JBDGSI010000080.1:0-6381 GCA_042217615.1 Candidatus Nanohalobium sp. | reverse complement strand
ACAGCATTGCCAACTGCTGCGGCAGTTGTTGGAGATACCTCGAAGTCGAGGGTTCGAATCCCTTCAGGTCCGTCTCCAAAAATTAGGCCTTTATTTCATACGTTGGTCCTTGATATTCTTGGAGAGTAATTCCCCCAAAGCCATTTTCACTTAGTTTGTCTGCTAGCTCTAATAAGAAATCTCTATCTCCTAAAGCATTCTCTTCCAGCATAATTGCTTCCACATCCGCTAAGGGCACCTCTCCAGGAATAACACCATAAGAAGATCCTCTATCGCTCACTACCTTTTTACTTGAAGTATCTATTACAAAGTAACCTCCACCCCACGCATAAGATCTTGCACAGTCCTCACTGTCAGTGACCCAAACAACTTCCTCTGTATTGTATACCTTCTGCTGAGTACTAAGTTTAGGGAAGATTTCTTCTGCTGAAATTTCTGAAGGTTCAATCACCCCTTCATCCGCTATCTCCAATATACTCTCACAATCCGTACCATGGAACCTCTTGGACATTTTCCCCCGCCACCACATAGTTAGATTATTCTTTTATTTGTATGCTCTGGCCAGATATTCTTTGAGCATTGTGTCTGTGTTGAACCGGGATGCGTTGAGTGCTATACTGTTTTTTATTATTTTGATCCAGTCTTTTCGTTCGTTTCTGTAGATGGACATGATTTTCTCCATTTTTTTGTAGATGGATGCTGAGTCGATTCTGTCTTCGTCTTCGCCTTCAACGTATTCCTCCCCTATGCTCCATCCTGTAACTCCTTCTATATGGCCTTCAGGCCACCAGCCATCCATTGTAGATAGCTGGGGCGTTCCATTGGCAGCGGCTTTCATCCCTGAAGTTCCTGAGGCCTCTTTACCTCTTTCAGGATTGTTAAGCCATAAGTCGCAACCTGAAACCACTTTTAAGGCCTCGTTCATTCCGTAGTTTTCTATAAAGAAGATTTCAACGTTTTCAAGCATGTCGGAGTATGTCAGGACTTTTTTGATTAATTTTTTTCCTTCAGTATCTTCTGGATGTGCTTTTCCTGCGTATACAAGCTGGAGGCCTCCGTTTTGACCCGCTATTTTTTCTAACCGTTCTATGTCTTTGAATATTAGAGCCGGGCGTTTGTAACCTGTGCTTCTTCTTGCGAAGCCTACAGTAAACTTTTCCTGGTCGAATTCAGGGCCTTCCCTGTCTTGTATTAGTTCTCCAAGTTCTTCCTTGGATTTTTTCTTGGCTTCCCAGACTTTACTGGTTTTTACTCCTGCTATTTTGGTGAGTCTGGATGGATCTATCCTCCACCGAGACACATGCCTGTCAAAAAGCTGTTTGAACGGTTCAGAAGCCCATGTAGGCGTATGTATACCGTTTGTGACTGCGTCAAAGCTGTACTCTGGAAACATTTTCTCTGTAACTTCTTTATGTATGTCAGAGACTGCGTTCCTGTATGAAGAGTTTTCTAAAGCCAGTTCTGTCATGTTCAGCTCTTCCTCCAGTTCAAGGCCTTTTACACGGCTTTCTGGAAGCACTTTTTGAACCAGTTCAGTATTGAATGTGTCGTGGCCTGCAGCGACCGGGGTATGTGTTGTGAATACTTTTTTCCTGTCTGTTTCTGTTACAAGGAGTGCGGAGTGTCCCTCATTCATGTGGAAGTAGTCAGGGTTTCTGTCTAACGCGTTTACTGCTTTGACTCCTGCGATACCGAGTAAGGCCTCCTGGCATAGACGTGTTTCTCTGTCTCCCATGTAAAGCCGGGAGGTCAGTTCTCTGTCCTCTTCAGTGTTTGAGTCAAGGCCTGTGTCCAGGAAAAGTACTTCTGCATCTCCTTTTTCTCCTTCCACTTTTTTCCTCCAGATTTTTACGTCAACGGTTCTGTCTCTCAGTTCTATGGATGTCTGGACCCCTAGGTCTTCCAGTTTCTCTGTGTAGTTCCATTGCTGCGGTTTCTCTACCTGTTTCTGATCCTGGATTTTCTGCTGGAAAAACCCGTTTCTGTAGAGAAGGGTTACAGCGTAAAAGTTCAGGCCGTGGTCAGCCGCTGTCTTAACCGTGTCTCCTGCAAGTATTCCAAGGCCTCCGCTGTAAGTTTTAATCCCTGGTTCCAGGCCGATCTCCATCGTGAAGTATGCTATCTCTCTGCTCATACAGTACAAATTAGTAGTACGCAGTTCCGGGTTAAGAAAACACCGGTTTTCTGAGAAAAAGAAGAAAAAAGAGAGGGGGAAGATGAAGGCCTTTTTTATTCCGTAAGTTCTTCTGTGTCTCTGATCTGAAGGGTGTTTGTGGTTCCCTCTGTGTTGGTTGGAATGCCGGCGGCGAAGATTGTGTCGTGGCCTTCTTCCGCCAGTTCAAGTGTCTTCAGTCTCTCGGCGGAGTCTTCTATCATCTGATCCAGAGTATCCGCGAACTCCATGTAGAAAGGTTTTACCCCCCAGACCAGTTGAAGCTGTCTCTCAGTGGTTTCTGAGTTTGTGAATGCTATGATCCTGGTTTCAGGTCTGTGCTTGGCGATGTGTTGCGCTGTACTTCCTGTTTCTGTATGTGCTACTATGTTGTCAGCTTTGATTTCTTCTGAGGCCTGCCAGGCATTTTTGCAGATGATTTCCTGAACGTTTTCTGAAACATCCTGTACTGTGTGGTGTTCTCTTTCTTCAATTGTTGACTCTGTTTCTTCAACTACTGACGCCATGAACCGGACTGTTTCTACAGGGTATTCTCCGACCGCTGTCTCTCCTGAAAGCATTACTGCGTCCGTTCCATCCAGAACTGCGTTGGCAACGTCTGAGATCTCTGCCCTGGTTGCTGCAGGTGTTTCTGTCATTGATTCAAGCATCTGTGTTGCTGTGATGACAGGTTTACTGGCTTTGTTACATTTCTCGATCATTTCCTTTTGGAGCATAGGCAGTTCCGCTGCAGGAGTCTCAACTCCCAGGTCTCCACGCGCCACCATTACTGCGTCCGTTACCTCCAGAATCTCATCAAAGTTTTCAACCCCCTTTGGATGTTCAATTTTGGAGATGATCTTGGCATCCGAACCATTCTCCTCCAAAATTTCACGGACTTCCTCAACGTCTGAAGGCTCTTTGACAAAGCTGAGGGAGATAAAATCATATCCATTCTTCGCCGCAAACTCTATATCCCTCTTATCTTTCTCCGTCGGAGCCTGAAGGCCTATATCCCTGCCTGGAACATTAACAGCTTTCCTAGAAGATACTTCTCCTCCAAAAACAATTTGACAGGTTGCTGTGCCGTCAACTTCTTCAACCTCTAATTCAATCTTTCCATCATCTATACGGACTTCATCACCTGCCTCTATGTAATCAAGGAAATCACTATAGTTCACAGAAAGAAGATCCTCATCACCGGTAACCTCATCAGTCGTCAACTCAACTTTATGGCCTTTCTCCAAGACTGTACCTTCTTCAACCTGGCCCAGCCTGATTTCAGGGCCTTTAGTATCAGCCATGATAGCTACTTTCTCTGAAACACTTCTTACACGGTTATAAACTTCTTTATGCTCTTCATGGCTTACATGGGAGAAGTTCTGCCTTATAACATTAACGCCGGCGTCAATTATCTGTTCGATTTTTTCCTCAGAATCGGTTGCAGGTCCGATAGTTGAAACAATTTTCGTATTTTTCATACCTGTCAAGATATTTGAAACCGGAGGCTTAAAAGCAGGTGCTTCTGTTTGAAGGCCTTTCACCGGATTTGAGGCTTTTACAAGTTCGATTTATAAAGATAAGAAGGGCATTCCCTTGGTGTGTTGATGGGTTTAGAGACCTGGTTCAGAAAATTGATCCAGAGTTTAAAACAGGTGTTTAAGATGGGAAATGAAGATACTTCGGAGCAAATGAAGGAGAAGGAAAATCAGGACGAAGAGAATCAGAAGAGTAAAGGAAGCAAGCAGAAGGTTCAGTTCCCTCAGTACTTCCAGCAGCAGCAGAGCAGGGTAAAAAACCCTAACGGAACTGAACTGAAGACTCCTGTACTTAGAGGAGTTGTTGTATCCGAATTTGACGGAGACCGTATCTGGGTAGAGGCCTCAGGAAACATGAAAGGCCGTTACGGAGTGGAAGTACCAAGCGGATACGAAGCAGAAGATTTTAAGCCAGGTACAGAAGTAGCACTGGACCCTAACAGTTTCAAAGTAACCGATATTGTTGATAAAGGCCGGGACGCAGAATTCAAACCTATTGAAACAGATACTACTTTCCAGGATGTTGGAGGCCTTGACCATGTGATAAAGAATCTTTCCTCAAACGTTGGAGCCCAGTTAGACTCCGATAAGAAGAAGAGAATCAAGGAATGGGGAATGGACATGGATAAAAGCATGCTGCTTGTAGGAAGGCCTGGAACAGGTAAAACACATCTAGTTAAGGCCTTAAGCAATGAGTACAACGCCGATATGTTTATGATTAACGGGCCTCAACTTGTCGAGAAGTTTATCGGTGAAGGCGCTAAGAAGGTTAAGCGGCTTTATGAGCAGGCCCGTTCCTCTGATAACCCTGCAATCGTATTTATAGATGAGATAGATGCTATTGCCAAGAAACGTCTTGATGACAGGCGTCACGGCGGCGAAGAAGTTGAGAGAACAATGTCTCAGCTTTTATCGGAGTTGGATGGATTAGATAGTGAGGAAGGAAGCGTGATTTCGATTTTTGCCACCAACACACCAGATATAATCGATCCAGCTCTTTTGAACAGGACTTCTGCAATCGAAGTGCCTGTACCGGATGCTGAAGCCAAGGAAGAGATCCTTAAGGTTCACACCCGGAGAATTGATCTTGCAGACAGCGTAAGCCTGGGAATGGTGGCAGCCGAGTTAGAGGAAGACTTCACAGGCAGAGACATTAAACAGATTGTACGTCAGGCCTCTGTAAATGCTCTTGACAGGTTTGAAGATGTTTCAGAGGCAGAGGTTGAAATGGAGGACTTCAGAGACGCAATTACAGACCTGAAAGAAGGTAATGTAGGAGTTGAGAAAGACTTCCTTTCAGGAGAGAACAGGCATCCGGAGGAGATGTTTGCATAAGTGATTCAAGGTGGATAAAGAGTTCAGACTTCGGCGAGAAGACGCAGCATCATTCCTGAGAGATGTAGCTAACTCCCTTGAATCCGGCGACTCAGTAGCTATAGACGGAGACAACTGGAAAGTATTTCAGCCAGTAGGCAACTCAATACCGCTCAGAATATTCTCGAACGAAGAAGAACTCGAAATAGGATTCAAAGTAAAAGAAACAGGCGAAAAATAAACCCCTATAGACGCCTGACATTATTCCAAACATTCACGAACTCACTCCAAGAACCGAGAGAGACCGCATACAGCAGAGAAACAATAGAACAGAAAAACAAGGCCTTAAACGATATTTTACCGGGAAAACTTTCTCTAAAAGAGTTATAAGCATTTTCAAACCGGTTGGGAGGAAGAAACATCAACGTGTGAACTGCTGAAACCTTATCCATAAAACGGGGCTGCCAGCCACCGGTAAAACCTGTGTACTCGGCGTCAACGTAGTAAAGGCCTTCCTCAGCCTGTATAAAGTTTTCAAGAAAGTAATCAGTCAAGTAGACATTTCTTTCCCAGACCTCATCCACGATCTCAGCCAGTTCTCTTCCAACTTGCTCCGCTGCTTCCTCAGAAGTTAAGGCCTTCTGCTTCAAGCTTTCACCCTCTACATATCTGTACTCTCTTATTTTCTCTCCTTCTCGAGAAAGAATTTCTGGAAACTTCAGGGAATCAAAGCTGTACTCTCTTATTCTTTCTACAGAGGAAACTCTGTTTCTACGCGTGAAGAAACGTGGAAAACCTAAAAACGTGAAAGCTGTTGAAATAGTGACAGCTACCAGGCTTAACCTGCTGAACTTTTTTACAACTGTTTCCTCCTCCGTCAAGTAGACACTGTTCGTATCTCCTTCTTCAAAGACCTTTTCAACCTTAAAATTATCTAACATTTCATCTTTTCCTCCAAGGCCTTCCTACCCTTCTCCGCATCCGCCTTGCCGTTCGTCCTCTGCATCAACTGACCCATCAAAAAGTTTAAGGCAGAGCTTCTACCGTTCCTGAAATCCTCTACAGCGTCCTGATTCGCTTCAAGAACCTTTCCAACCGCTTCATCCAGGTCATGCTCTGTCTCCTCCGGCAGCTCGCCGTTTTTCTCAAGTTTCTCAGCCAGACGCTGCATATGGGTCTCAGAATCAGCTCTTTCAATAAGCTTCTCCAGTTCCCTGGCTTCAACTTCTTCCATCTCTCTTAAGGCCTTCCTCAACGCTGTAACAATCTCTTCAGCAGCGTAATCATCCTCAAGCTCCTGAAACACCAGGAAACCGTTTCTGGCCACAAACCTGGCGTCTCCCTCTGAAAGACCGCATTCTTCCAGCGACTCAACCT
>JBDGSI010000008.1:0-5512 GCA_042217615.1 Candidatus Nanohalobium sp. | reverse complement strand
TGGCCAGGATCCGTAGAGAATACTCTTCTGGTGAGATACTGTCCGGAGAACTGAAGCAGATCGCGAAAGAGAAGCTGGAGGAGTTCCTTGTTGAGCATCAGGAGAACCGGGAACAGGTTGCGCCGAAGGTTGAGCAGATGGTCGGCGAGCAAAATCTGTGAAACTGGTTTAAACCCTGAACCGGATTAATTGTAGTATGCTGCCGGAGCTGGTTTTGCGGGAGGAGCAGGAGGGGAACACTCCGCTACTTATACTTTTAGGCTTTACTTCGGTCGTTGCAGGCTTTACTGTCTCCAACTGGCTGATTGAGGGGCCTTCAAGTCTTTTAGTAGTTTCTTTCTCTGCTGTCCCTCTTATCTATCCTTTAACCGGCTTCTTCTTTGACGATGAGAAAAACGTTGCGCCTCATATACCTGAGCTTAAAATCTATTTCTCTCTTTTCTTAGGACAGGTTCTGGGCTTCTTCACTCTCTCATATCTAAAACCTGATTCCTTCCAGATGCAGGCCTCAACCGCAGGACTGACAGGTAATTTCATGGATGTAGGTCTTTTCAGATCTGTCCTGACTCATAATGTAGGAGTTTTCTTTGCAATACTTGCTGTATCGTTCCTGATAGGGTCTGCAGGGGTTTTCATCCTTTCATGGAATGCCTCTGTTTTAGGAGTGTTCTTGGCAGGTCTTGCGCAACGTGATCCGGCTCTACCGATAGCTTATATTCCTCATGCATCACTGGAGATGCTAGGATTTATCTCTGCAGGCATATTGGGTAGTTTAGCATCTGCAACAGTTTACAGAGAACATTTTGACTTGGAGCACTGGATTAACCTGACTAAGCTCCTGGCTTTAGGCCTTGGAATGGTAATTCTGGCCGCTCTCTTGGAATCCGCGTAGTACTGTGTATTTCTGCGTTTGGAAGGAAAGGGAGGTTTTCCTTAGAATGCTGTCTGGTTGGGGTAGGTTACTATTCCTCTGTTTGTGATTTTAAGCGGGTGAATGTCTGAGGAGTGGTCTGTTCTACGCATTTTGAATACTTCAAGAGTACGTGTACGGGAAGACTCTGTTCTTTCGTTTCCAAGCAGTATTACTCCATCAGCCACAAACTCTACAATCTGATACTTTGAAACCTGTCTCTCCCCGCCTGTGTAAGGTATCTCGGCAAGAAGGCAGGATGTACAGCTTTGCTCCCTGAGGAACTGTGCAAGCTCGGAAACCTTCTCTCTTCTCAAAGGAGAAGAGTCAAAAACCATGGCAAACTTTGTTATAGAGTCAAGAACCACGCGGTCAGGTTCAAACTCTTCTATCTCACGTTTGAAAGCCTCTACAAACCTGTCTGGCTCGAAAACTTCTCCGCCGCTACCTTTTCTCATAAGATTAAGTTCCTCGTGGAATTTAACCTTTCCCTTCACATCTTCATCATTTTCAAAGTCCATGTCAAACTGTTTGCTTGTCTCGACAATGTTACGAGCCGGTTCTTCCAGCGTGAAGTAAAGGCCTTTATCATCGTGTTTTTTAGCGCCGTTGTAAAGGAACTGGGTTGTGAGCGTTGTTTTACCGGCTCCTGAAGTCCCGCTTATCACTACTGTATGCTCGTCTGGAATACCGCCGTTCAGAATTTGGTCAAGGCCTTGGATATCGGTTTTGGTTCTTGGGACTTCAGCCATTGCATCAATGAATTGGGTCTGGACAGCCTATTAAAGTTGGCTTTTTCTGCTTCCGTGTCCATCTATTATAAATAACTGGAACCGATTACTTTCACAAGGAGGCTTCTCCCAAAGATGTCAGATGACAGAGAAAGTACAGGTATAGAAGGCCTTGACGAAGCTCTCAACGGCGGCTTCCCAAAGAACTCTACAATCATACTGATGGGGGCTGACGGAACGGGGAAAGAGTCGATAGTCAATAGGTTTGTCTATGAAGGCCTTCAGAACGGCGAGGAATCTATGTATGTCAGTTTGGATGGGTCTCCTGAGGATGTTAAGGATGATGCGGAGTACTATGGCTGGGATTTCAGCGAGTATGAGGATAGAATTGTCTTTGTAGATGGTTATTCTTGGCAGGCTGGCGGAAGCGACTCTGATTTTGCACTGGACGGCCTTTCTGATCTTAATCAGATGAACATGACATTTACAGACGCTTTAAATGCTTTAGGCGATGAATCAAAGCGTGTTGCCATCCATTCGGCTTCAACGCTGCTTCTTTACACTGATCCTAAGTCTGCGGTTAAGTTCCTGCAGGTTGTGGGTGCAAAAAGCTCAAGTTCGGGAGGCTGTCTGGTGATTACGTTAGAAGCTGGTATGCATGATGAGAAAACAGTTAACACCATAAAACACGTAGCTGATGGTGTAATAGAGACAAAGATTGAAGGAGACGATAAAAAGATTTCAATCAAGAGAATGGATAAGACAGACGCCAGTAGAGAGTGGATGGACTTCGAAGTAAGTGATGATGGAGAAATACAGGTTGATAACTAAATAAGAGCCAGGCTACAGTTTTTTCAGGCTTTTGAAATAGGGGTGACGTTTTCTCAGGGCTTTAAAGGTTTTTTACAGGCTTTTCGGCTTTCTGCCAAAATAGCTTTATAAACCAGAAAGTATTATTCTACTGTATGTCGAAGGTTGAACTGCCGCTTGAGCGACTGAATGATGCTTTGGATGGAGGAGTAGAACAAGGATCCAACGTGCTTTTCCTGGCAGATCTAGCGGTTGATAAGTCAAAGTTTGCATCAGCTCTCGTAAAACACAGATTAGAAGAAGGAGACAACCTCGTGTATTTCGTAAACAATAGAATGCCTCAGTATATAAGGGAAAGAGTAGACTTCGACGGTGCAGAAGGAGAGACAGCAATAATAGACGGCTTCTCCTCAACGCTGGAAAAAGAATCAGATGAAAGATTCCAGATCGAAACAGATCTAAAAGCAGACAGATCAGACTACCTAGAGGAAGCAAAAGAAACCACAAAAGAAGCTCTAAGAGAACTAGAAGACTGGGGAACAACATACATCATGGACTCCCTAGACACTTTCGCAGGTCAATGGGACGAAGTAGAACAGTTCGTAGAAGAAGTAAAGCCTGTAGCCGACGAAACCCTGGCAACAAACTACTTCTTCCTGCCAAACCTTGGATTCGAGGAAGAAGATGACCAGGACCTTCAGAAACTTGAAGAAATATTTGACTACATAATCCACCTTAAAGGCCTTGAAAGAAGCGGCATAGTACTGAAGTATATTGATGTCAGGAAACCGGATATTGAAACCAAAGTTCCATTTGATATCACTCCTGAAGGCCTTGTAATGTACGTGCCTAAAATACTTGTCACCGGTCCTTACGATGCCGGTAAATCTACCACGGTTCAGAGTATGTCGGAGGAGGCTGTATCTGTTGACAGGCTTGGAACCACTGTATCGTTAGATCACGGCCAGGTGGAGAGAAACGGTCTTAAAGCAGAGCTATTCGGTACTCCAGGCCAGAAACGTTTTGACTGGGCCTTAGATTTCCTGGGAAGAAGTATTTTCGGATGCTTTATCGTTGTAGATGCTCGAGACCCTAACTATGACAGGGCTAGAAAGCTGAAACAGGATTTGAAAGCTGAAGACCTGCCGTTTATAGTGCTTGCAAACTTCCAGAACAAAGAAGGAGCAAAGGATCCTAAGGAGATAGAGGAAGAATTAGGTATTACGACAGTAGGTATAGATGCCAAACACGGTGAAGGCCTTGATGAAGCCTTGGAAGTTTTAATGCAGGAAATACTTAGCCAGCACTCCTGGTACTATACATGAAGTGAGGAGGATAAAAACATGAAATACTTTAAAAAACTGATTCCAGGTAATAAAGGTGTAAGCAAATGAGCAGTAAGGAAGAAAAACTGATGGAGCCTTTGAATGATTTGGGTGATGTTCAAGGAATCAAAGGCGCAGCAGTAGTGCGTAGAGACGGACTTCTAATTGCTTCCAACTTGGGCGGTGATATTGATGATGATCAGGTTGGTGCGATGACTGCTTCAACTGTAGGATCAGGAGAAACAGCAAGTGAAGCATTAAACATGGGAGATGTTAATCAAGTTACTATAGAAAGTGAGGAAGGTAAACTGATCAGTACAGGTGCAGGAAGTGAAGGAATACTGACAATACTCACAGAAGAAGACGTAAACATGGGACTGATCAAAGTAGAAATGACCGACGCAGTCAACAAAGTCAAACAAGTCCTTTGAAAAACCCTCAGATTTTTACTGATAAATGCTTTCTAGAGAAGAGATCTTTGTGCTTAAGGACAGGTATTTAAGTCTCGGCCAACTCATGCCGTGGTACAAGTGAATCTTTCAAGCCAGGCCTTAGAGGTTCTCAAAGAGCTGAAACAGGAAAACGCAGAATACGTTTCAGAGTTTGAACAAAAAGGTTTTGACCAGGCAATGGTTAACCGTGCAGCCCTGGAGCTTCAGGAGAAAGGCCTTACTTCAATAGAGGAAGATGAAGAACTCAGCTACCAGCTAACTGAAAAAGGGGAGGAAGTAGTTAGAGAAGGCTCTCCGGAGTACAGACTGGTGCAGAAAGCTTCTGAAGGATCTGTCAAAATATCGGAACTAGACAGTCTTCCTAAAGATATTGCAATCGGGAAGGCTAAGGAAAAGAACTGGATAGAGATTGAAGAGGGAGAGATCATCTTAAGCTCTGAAGGCAGACAGGCAGTCTCAGACCCTGTAAAACAACGTTTGAAAGAGGGAGAGTTCACTGAAGAAGATGAGGAGAGAGGCCTTGCAGAAGTGAAAACTGAAACTGAGAAAAGATTGAAGCTTACTGAGAAAGGCCTTGAACTGGATATAGAAGAAGTTGAGACAGACTTCAATGTTGAGGCAAGGGCTAAGACGCCTTCGACAGGTAAGAAACATTATTACCGTAATATACTTGAGCATACTAGACAGACCTGGCTTCAAATGGGATTCGAGGAAATGTCAGGCAACTACATAGTACCAAGCTTCCTCAACTTCGACGCATTGTACACTCCACAGGACCATCCGGCCCGGGAACTCCACGACACGTTCTTCATTGAGGAGCCGGAGACAGCGGATCTGTCCGAGTACGGCGACAAAATCGAACACGTAAAAGAGACGCATGAGAACGGCTGGGAGACCGGTAGTACCGGTTACGGCGGAGAATGGAGCAGAGAAGAGGCGGAGAGAAATGTTTTGAGAACTCATACAACATCTATCTCGGCTAAAAGACTGCATGAAATCGATATTAATGAGGAGGAGCTGCCGAAGAAACTTTTCATGGTGGGAAGGAATTTCAGGAATGAAACCGTGGATAGAACGCACCTGGCCGAGTTCTACCAGACCGATGGGTTCGTAATAGGGAAAGATGTGACCTTCAAGAACCTGAAAGGATATTTGACAAAGTTCTTCTCGGAAATGGGGTACGACGACGTCCGGCTGATTCCTTCCTACTATCCGTACACTGAGATGAGTGTCGAAGTCCAGGTCTACGAGGAAGACGAAGACGTCTGGACCGGCATGGGAGGT
>JBDGSI010000079.1:0-13267 GCA_042217615.1 Candidatus Nanohalobium sp. | reverse complement strand
ATCTATACTGTAAAACCATTCGCCGGTTTCATTGGCGATAAACCCAGATTCAAAGTTGTAGAAAGCTTCTTCCTGCGATTCAAGACTCATCTCCCTGCTAAAGGTTCGGTTAGGAGCATGCACCGTTAAGACTGCTTTCTGCACATCCATATCCGCATCCGCAACCCTAACATCCACGTTTACAGCATCTTCCTTTGTCACAAACTTAGGATCCATCGAAATAGACTGGAAGACAGGTTTTCCTGTTCCTACGTAGAACTCCTGGGTCGAGACACTGCGGTTCTCTAAAGAAGCCTTTACCAGAGAATCAAAAGCTATACCGCTGAAAGTATGGTTAACAATCTTGGTATACTCGGCAGAGGTATCATTACCTGAGATAGAGAAATCCTTTTCAAAAGGTGCGTCCGTAAAGTAGAGAGTGTAATCACCCGGTTTAGCGGATACCTTGAAACTTATATTATCGCCGTCAGCATACACCTGCTGCGAAGAATGAAGACTTATACTAGCGGCTGAAGCAAGGCCTGAAACAAGGAAAAATGAAGCAACGAAGGCTAAATATTTTTTCAACTAAGGATCACCTTTACAAGATAGGCTAACGCCAGCAAAGCTCCGAAAACAAGGAAAAGGTTAAGGCCTCGGCTTTTTTCCCTCTCTGATCCTGGTTCCTCTATTTTTGAACTGTTTGAACTCTGGTTGAACCTGGCCGGGTTTTTTTCCACGGCGTTGCTTGTGTTCTCGGTTTCTTCACCGGTTTCTTCCTGGAACTGTATAAGGCCTTGGTTGTAGGATGTGTTTACAATGTTGAACCGGAGTGTTCTTTCCTGTATAATGGTTTGGGAGCTGCCTGTCTGGTTTTCACTGTTTTCTGGGTATGCTTGAAGTGTGAGCTGGAAGCTTCTGTTTTCTAGTTTACCTGGAATAGCTTTGAAGCTGTAGACGTGTACTTCAGCGTATTTTTTCCTGCTAACAGGGTACCAGCGGCCTTTCTCAGGGTTTTCAGTTACCTCTGATTCAGGTAGTTCCATTGTTCTGTTGTAGGAGAGGTTGAGCTGTGAATCTGTTTCAGGGTCGACCTCTATCTTAAGCGGTTGTTCTCCCAGGTTGAGAAGGCCTATTTTGTACTGTACAGGGCCTCCACCGGTTTTCTTTGTCTTCTGGTAGGTGAAGGTTCCGAAGGTTGTGGCTGTGCATAGACCTGTCATAAGAAGTGCTGCTGTCAGGAGCGCTGCGGTTTTATTTTTCATTTTTTCAGGTTGTAGCGTTTGCTTTGAAAGTGATATTTCCTCTGTACCCTCCCTGAGTGATTCCAAGAGGAACGTCAAGCCAGTACTTGGTGTTGATTTCTGCACCCGGTTCTATACCGGTTAGAATTTCTTTATAGCTAGGAGTTACAGTAAAGTTGGAGCTTGTTCTGTCCGTAGTCATTGAAACATTTCTGATGCTTATACTGTACCTCTCATCCTTCAGCGATACCAGGTCATCGCCTTTAACCCATAAACCGTCTACCTCCATGCTTTTCTCGCTGAAGCTTATATTATACTTTAACTCCTCGTTACCGGAAGCAGCTTTCTTCTCACCAGGATCAATATAGCCAAAATCCAGTTCACTCCAGGAAAGATTCATTATAACCATTTGATTTATCTGAACCTCTGAGAAACCTGAGGCCTTTTCCGGAATCGCAGAGTAATTCGATGAACTGTTTACATCTATCCTGTGCCATGACTTCAAATCACCTGTAGCGTTCACCTGCCAGGATACAGAGCAGTTCTCCCCCCGGGAAAGACGGCCGCAGACCTTACTACTCGATTTATTAACGTAAAAAGGAGTACCAGACTCTGGGACAACTTCATAACCTGTAGAGGTATTGTAACGTGGGGAGGCCTTCACCTTTCCACAGTCTCCGTTCAAACATTCCACAGTTGCATTCACAGTGAAAAAATGGTTTCTGGGCAGAACAGTACCATTCACAGGGTCCTGAATAGTGACATTGAGATCTCCAAGCTTATTCCAAATTACAGAGTGGTCAGCAGAGGTTCCAAGACCTTCAGACGTATCTGAAACATTGAAAAAATTGTTAGTTCTCTGCTGCTTATCCAGAGATAAGTCAAGCAGGAATTTTGCAGTTAAAGAACTGTTTGAACCTGAGACCTGTAAGATACCGTTGTTACCGGTGTCCCAGGAGACTGTTCCCGATGAAAAAGTTCCACCTGTTTTTTTCTCCCCTAGGAAATACCAAATACTGTTTACTGACCAGGAAGAGTTAAGGCCTTTCTCCAGAAGCTTGTCGCCTGTTTCAAGCCGCCAGTCTTCGCTGCCGTTGTTGAATACCTGGAACTCAAACCTGTACTCGGAGCTGCTGTACTGATTTATGTGAAAAGATGTGTTAAGGCCTTTTTCTATCAGTTTTCCTCCTGTTTCATCGTCTAAAGTATCTGTTACATCGTATATCCTTATCTCAGTGATATTAGGGAACGGTGCTGTCCTGCCTGCCATAAAGCCGTCAAAACTGGAAGTATTGAACTCTAAAACATTGGAAGAGTAGCTGGAAGAGTAGTCACCGGTAGAGTTGATTTGCCAGTTACTGCATCCAGATGATTGGAAATCATAGCTGAGGCAGTGATCAATCCTGTTAAGCCGTTGTTCAGCATCTATCTCTATTTCTGCTTTCTCAAATTTGAGGTTTCTTGTTTCCACAGCGTACAGCCTTGTTAAATCAGTTTGATACTCTTTGTCAGAGGGCAGAGAAGTTTTAACTAGTTGAGTCTGAGGATCAAGGTTCTGAGTCACGTTAAAACTGTGGTAGGTGACGTTGTACCAGCCTTGATCGGTAAGGCCTTCCTGTTTTACAGTGTAGTTCTCATTTTTGTTGAGGTCTGCTGTCAAGCTGTCCGAGGCTTGTGTAACTATTTCTCCGTTTTGAAGTACTGTGTACTCTGCTGCGACTGTGCCGCCCGTACTGTTTTTAAGCGTCAGGTTGAGATCTGCTGCAGCTGCAGAGACTGTTAAAACTGTTATGATTGCAGCTGCGATCGCAAGTTTTTTCATGTATATATCACTGTTACTCCTGCTGTCGCACCCAGTATTGAGAGCAGTATCACCCATTGATACGTGCTCCGGGCATGTTCTAAGTCATGCTCTGCCTGCTCAGCTTGTTTTAATCCGTGCTGCATTCCACGGAAGGTCTGGGCTGCGTACTGAAACTTTTGACCTGATGTAGTGCCTTCAAGGCTTTGAATTGCTGAAAGACTCTGGTTAAACCTGTCTGAAGATATTACAGCATCTAACTTGCTGAAATCGCTATTAACCCCTTCAACACTCTCCTGAACCTCCATTACCTGGTAAAGAGACATTAAAGATATCAGGAATGTAGTGGCCGATACTACAACCAGTACTTTTCCAAACTCTCTCTGATCCACCGTGTACTCATACTCAAGTTCTCTTATCTTCTCTGGAACTTTCAACTTCTTCGACACCTCTCTTGCCGTCTCCAGTTAACCTTTGGGAAAGGCCTTGTTTTTAGTTTATGCTTTTTATCTGTTGACGCGGTAACAACTTTAAGGCTAAGGCCCGGGAAAGATTAGGTATGGGAGTAAAACTCTGGATGGCGTTTGAGGCGGTTGCACCTAACAAGGAAGCAGTAGAAGGATCTCTTGAAGAGCATGTGGAAACCCTGGAATCCGAGGAAGAAGTAGAGATTCTAGAGAAAGAGACAGACGAAGTATCTAAAGTTGAAAATCCCCACCCCGACCTGGAAGAAGGATATTCCCAGATTTCAGAGGTAAGAGCCGAGATAGACAGCTTTCCAAAGGCCATCAGCATCGTGCTCAACTACGGACCTACATATGTCCAGCTCGAAGGCCCTGACGAGTACACGTTAGACCTGAAAGAAGGACAGGAATCACTTCAGAAAGTGGCAAATATCATGCAGCAATACGCACAGAAAGGCCTTGGAGGAGTACTGGTTTCAAAATCAGTGGACGAACAGGTTTAACAAGTCTAAATGAAGAAAACCGCTTTACTAGTTTTACTGGCAGCATTCACAGGC
The DNA here is from genome assembly GCA_042217615.1 of Candidatus Nanohalobium sp. Lineage (GTDB taxonomy): Archaea > Nanohalarchaeota > Nanosalinia > Nanosalinales > Nanosalinaceae > JBDGSM01. The sequence continues at coordinate 9,222 of JBDGSI010000079.1, read as the reverse complement.
CTAGCATCAGCTACAACCATAACAAGCCACAATAACACCATAGACCTTGAAAAAGGTCAGATCAACGCCTCCATACAGGTAGAAGACATGAGCTCCTCTGTATTCTACTACACTACAAGCTATCCTGTCCAGAACCTAGAAGCCAGTATTAACGGAAGGCCTGCCGAATGCAATGTTGAACCTCTTCCTCCCGGCAGCTATATAACATGCGAGACAGACTTAAGAAGCTTCAAGGCACATCTATCCTTTAACACAGAAGGCTTAACCACTGAGAGGAATGGAATAAATATTTTCCGATACACAAAGAATATTCAAAGGCCTACAGAGAATTACAGCTTAAAAGTATTTCTCCCTCAGGGTTCAGGCCTACTGGGGAACTCCAATGTTTCAATGCCGATTCTAAAGCCAGATACAGCAGTCATAGATACTGATGGCAGACGTATATTTGTTGAATGGAGTGAAAAACCTGGATTAGGCCAGATTAGTTTTCAGGCCTTATATTCTCAACCCGATAGCAGGAAGGAAGGTTTACCGCTTGTCGCCATCTTAGTTCCTGTACTGTTGCTTGCGCTGGGCATTTCGGTTTCGCTGGCATGGAGAGCAAGAGAGGATCTGGATGAAGTATATGAAGAGGTTTCTGAGGATGAGGAAGAGGTTTTAGATATGGTAAGAGATAACGAGTTCTCTATGCTGCAGAAAGATATTGTAGACCAGTCTGAATACTCTAAGGCAAAGATTTCCAGCGTTGTATCCAATCTTGAGGAAAAAGGCGTCATCAAGAAGAAGAAGGAAGGTAGAAGTAATAAAGTAACTATTCCGAGAAAGTACAGGTTTTAATCACTGATGCCTATAGGAAACAACCTGGCCTGACCGTTTAAAGAATGTCTGCACACGCATTTCAGCTCTGAATTATTTTTTACTCTGTCACTTACGTCTACATCAACAAGGCCTGGTTCAAAGCATGCAATCGAGCCATTCAGGCTCTGGTTCTTCCTTACACCTTCCTCTACCTTTTCACAGTAGGAAAGCCGATCTTTATCAGAGGAAGCGCTGGAAGCAGCAAATCCTGATAAAAGACCTGCCGCAGCCACTACAACAACCAGGGCGTACATCCGGTTCTCCATACAATCTTCATTAATCCCCAAGACTTTATTCATTGTTCCAGTTGAAGTTTCTCTCACCGTAAAAGTTTACCACCGATGCTACGAATATAGCGATTATATTGGATACAAGATAGTAGAGCCCGAAAACACTTGTTAAGGCCCATAAAAGGCCTATATTGACGGCTATTCCTAGAGAGCGGATAAGGTTAGACCTTAGTAACCCTTCCAAGATTTCTCCTACAGAGGATTTGGTCTCCGAAAAGGTATAGAGATTGTTAAGGAAAAACATGATAATTATCGCAGCTTCAATTGCTGCAAAGCTGCTGTAGACATAGTAAACACCTAAGTACTCAGTAAGTATATAGAGGACTGCAGAGTTAATCGCCGCCCCTAAACCGCCTATAAACGCAAATTTAAAGTACTCATTCAGCCTACCAGCTTTCGAACCGAAAAACTCCTCCATTTTAATCCTGTAAAGGCCTTTCCCCAGTTCAAAGGTAGTAGTGGAGATTTTGACTTCTGAGTCAGAGGCCTTCTCCCATTTCACAGGAACTTCTTTGACCGTGCACCCAGCTTTTTTAGCATGATATACTATCTCTGTATCCCAGAACCATCCTGTTGACCGAACCAGGTCATTTACCTGCAAAAAAGGTTTCTTCTTGAAGGCCTTAAACCCGCATTGGTGATCTCTTAAACCGGTTTTCAACAGGTTTCTTGCCAGAAAATTGTATCCTTTGCTGAACAAAAGCCTTAAATTGGAGCGGTCTGCTGAACTTTCCCCCAGATACCTTGAACCTACTGCAAACTCAGCCGTATCCAGAGAGTTTACAAGCTCTCCCAGACCTTTCAGATCTGTCGACAGATCTGCATCCATGAAACAGACTCTTTCATTGTTCGAGGCCTTCACACCCTGTACTATCGCAGCTCCTTTACCCATTCTATCTTCTCTATGAATATGGCAGACTTCACTGTGTTTATCCGACAGCTGAGAGGCTATTTCGGGTGTTGAATCAGTGCATCCGTCCTCAACTATGATTACTTCCTCAGGATCTTCTCCTAAAACCTTTTCAACAGAGCTTTCCAAGTAACTGCCTTCATTGTGAGCCGGTATAATAACTGTATAAGGCCTCATCTTTATTCCTCTGACAAGTTAAGTTCTCTGATAATCTCTGATCTCGAATGATAGTTGTGCAGCGTCTTATTTCCGTTGAGAACTAAAACCGGTACATCACTGACGTTGTACTGTTTTTCAAGTATTTCAATCATGCCATCTTCCATGTTCAACGGTACAGAGAAGATTAGAATCCTGTCATCGTATCTCTTTTTCAAGAGGGAAAGTTGCTCTCCCTGCCTTTTACACTGCTCACATCCAGCATCTGATCCTATGCTTTTACGGAAGAAAAGAATCGTATCCGCATTATAGGAACATTTCTGCTTCAAATCTTCGGCGAAAATCCAGTACCGTATCCCTGAAAGCACGTACCTCTGTTTTATAGGTTCAAATTTCTGTTTTCTCAGCAAACTTTCTTCCTGATATATTTTAACTTTTTCAAGCCGGTCATTATAATCTGAGACTGTATTGCTGAGGCCTTCCTTTAATACGCTACAGGACTGTACTTCTGAGGATTTCAAATAGTTCAACTGGAGGTTTCGGCTTTCAAGCTCTACAAGGTTCTCTTTCAACTCGTTTTCAAGGACGCCTGCTCTTTGGCCATCTACAACTGTGCTGAAAAGCACCCCTAGTAAAAACACCAGCACCGTAAGAGAGGCTGCAAAAAAGTAGCGGTACTTCTTTATCTCCCTAATTTTGACCCCACCTCATATACTGTATAGTTACAGTGCTTCCCCTTTAATTCAAAGGACTTCTCATAGTTCTCAGTCAAATTAGATGTAAACTGTCTAATATTTTTCTCACAGTTCTTAATAGAGTCACTGCAGTACCATGCACAGCTATTTATGGCATAATAATCCGCTCTACCCTTCATATTCCTGTATATACCTGGAAGATACCCTGGAGGAAGGCCTTTATATTTTATATCTCCGTACGCTGCTACGGCCGGTGAGTTAGATACTACCACGCCTTCTAAACCTGATGCATGGTTGTAAAACTGCTTTGTGTTTTCATTGACATAGCTGTTTGTTTGGTAGGCCTGGAAAGCGAATATTACCATTATAACTGCTGTTAAGCCTATAAAACCCCATTTGAAGTAGTCTTTGTTTTGTACCTGTGTTCCAAGCTCTTTTATAGTTCTTCCAGCTAGGAAGGCCATGAACGGAAGGAATAAAAGCATGTACCTTGGTTCTTTGTGCGGGAATACTGTGAAGAATCCGTAGGCAGAGAGGAACAGGAATGTTGAAAGCAGGTATTGACTTTCTTTCTTCTTCCATGCTATGTATATGCCTGGAATAGATAAGGCCAGCAGAGGATTGAATTTTAAGGCCTCGATGAAGTAGTATAGGCCGAAAATGTATTTTGAGGCTGCTGCGGCAGGTACTTTTACGGCGTTTATGAATGGTTGTATGAAGCTGCCTGAGTATACCTGGTTTAGGATAAGATATGGCAGGATTGTTGTAAAGAATGCTGCTGTGAGTTTAAAGGACTGTTTTACAGGTTTTTTCAAGTTTTTATCTACCCATCCTTCGTAGAATGTGTAGGCTACAAGTACAGGACCTGCTATTGCTGCCGGGAATCTTGTTAGGAATGCTAGGGCCAGAAGTATGCCGCTGAGAGAGTATTTTTGTTTTTCGTACATCCATACGGAGGAGAATAGTATAAGAGCTGAGGGTATGCCTGTCAGGAGCATTGTTGATTTTGCAACGAATACATAGGTTGATATGAGGAGGCCTGTTGCATAGAATGCTGTTTTCTGGCCGTCCATATCTTTTACGCCGTAATAGAATGCTGTGATTCCTGTTGTTGAGATTATTAGAGCCACTAATCTTGCTGCAGGTACTGCTGGAATCCCTAGTTTCCAGAATACGCCGTATATTACGGGGATAAGTGGAGGCCTGAATCCTTCCCAGAGACCTATTTCCCCTAGGGAGTACAGGTGTTTTCCCATTGCCATGTATATTGATGTATCCCATATAGGAGGCTTGTTCAGAAGTGTAAAGAGCATTACAGCCTGTGAAACCATGAATAAACCAATTACTGCAGATATCTCAGGATTCTTCTCTATTCTATCCTTCAGGCGCGTATACTGTTCCTTAAGAATCATTTCAGTATGGAATCTAATTCCTTGCTAAGATAATTTAAACATAGGAGGCCTCAAAGACTTCTCTATTATCTTCCCTTCATAAGTTCTCTTAGAAGGACTGTAGCATAGCAACCTTTCGGAAGATCAAACTTGACACGCATACGGTTCCGGGCCATATTCAAGTCATCCTCACCGATATCCAGTACTTCAAAGTTCCTGAAATCAGCGAAAGCCCTGCGATAACTGCCTTCAGAACGTAGCTCAGGCATCTCCCTCAAACGGAAGTCCTCCTGGGAAACACCTTCCTCCTCCATAACCTCTTCAATAATATTCTCGGGCCTGTTATCCTTCAAATCCGTCTTGTAACCGACTAGAGGGATCTCATACTCTTCATCGTACCAGCCATCCTCGACCAGGCGGGATAAGGCCTTGTTGAAAAGCCAGGATTGATATGCGTGGATAAACAGTGTTTGAAGGCCTTCTGGCAGCCTTTTGATTGCTCCTTTGTAGTCTCCAGGATTTTTGGTTAGGTGATAGAGAAGTGTTTTTTCGTACCGGAACTTTTCCGGGAATCTTTCTGCAGCTCCTTCTACTTCTCTTGTCTCCCACAGGTCTCTTCTTACTTTTCTTATGCTCTTGTATTCGCTGTCGTAAGGTTTGGCGATGTATGTCCAGACTGCTTCTTCGAAGTTTCCTCTGAGGATGAGGCGTCCGACTTGATGTGTTATAGGCCTTGATGAGCCAAATCTCTGTTCTCCAAAGTAGTTCGGCATCTTGCCGTCCAGTTCTTCTATTATTTGAAGCGAACGGTTTCTCAGGTCTTCTACAGGCAGTTTTAGGTCTCTTACAGCTATTTCAAATCTGTTGGCAGATAGGTTACCTAGGCCTATGTGACCGTTTCTTCCTATTACTTCAAGTTCGAATTCATCTGTGAATATCTGTCTTACGTCTTCCTCGTCCACTCCTTGAATTGAAATGTACTGCTCGGTTACAGCGCGTTTGTCTTTGTTGCCTGCATATCCTATCCTGTCTTTTGAGATGTGAAGCATTTTGGAGAGCTTGTCTATAGCATTCATAGTGGTCATGTTCTGTTTCCTCAGCTTCACAACAAGGTGGTCTCCTTCTCCTGTGTCATGAGACGCAATCTCCTTTACTACAAAATCATTGACCTGTTCCTTAATTGCTCCTTTAATCCCTGGCATGTCGGAGTAGTAAGACCAGTCCATCTCCGTGAAATCTATGTCAAATTCTGGTTCTTCAACTTCTGGCTGATCCTCTTCTCCCATTACATTCCAACACCTTAGTCAAGAAGGCTTAAATCCCCTGTTATACTATCGATTTTAGACTTAGAACCAGGACCTATACCCAAAGCAGTTCTTGTACCCGGATCTACCTCTGTAAAACCTGCATCCCTGACCTCAGAAGCCGGGACACCTTTCCTGTCCGAAAGCTCAAGTTTCTGCTGCAGAACATCATCACCTGCCTCTAAAACTATTTTTTTAGATCCTGAAGATTTCCACTCTTCCTTTACTTCTCTAGAGGCCTTTTCATAGGCTTTCAAGGATGCATGGGCGGCCTGGGCTGCTGCCTTACCTGTACTTAGTTCCAGGTCTTCTCTAAGTATTATGGCTTGCTTAGGTTGGGACACAGTCATAATTTGGTCTCTCATCGTTTAAGAATAGTGGATTTGTTTTACACTCAAACAGCATAACAACGAACTATTTAATACCTTACGGTGACAACTCAGCATGTTTTTGCTGAGCTTCTGAAAATAAATTTTTGGGTCCGCCCGGGTTCGAACCGGGGATCTTCGCCTCGCCTACCGGGATTAGGCGGCGATCCAGACGGGTTCTTTGAACCCGACATCAAAAATCAACCACCTAATACCAATGCTGTAAGGGCGACGTCATAACCAACTAGACCACGGACCCTTTACTTAAGGCCTTTGAACTCTAAGGCCTACAACCGTTTTACGTGAGGTAAATACTTTAAACGCACCGGGAGAAGTCTGAGAGTCTCCTGTATTCACTGGCTTCCTACTTCTTTCTGAAGTATCGGGTCGTAGACAAGTTCATCGTCCGAAAAGTAGGGATAGTAAACTTTTGTGGCTGAGGCCTCTTCAAGCTTTGAAGCTGCTTCCTGTTCCTCAACTTCACAGTCTATCAGCTTCTCCTCTTCCACGACTTTTTCCTCTTTTTCAATGTCAAAAACCGTTTCCTCACCGTTTAAAAGGCCTTTTTCCTCCAGTTTGTCGATTATAGATGCCACCTTGGATACTGGCAGCCCTGTCTCATCTACAATTTCTCCTTTATGTTTTCCTTCTTCTTTAAGCTCCAAGATTTTCTGTTCACGGCCTTTTACTTTCTCCCGCTCTGCCTTGACAGTGTTTTGAACTCCGTCAACCAGTATTTTCTTCTCACTGTTTTCTACGACGTAGAGCGGGTAGTAGGCCTCTGAAAGACTATCTGAGATTTGTTGGCGGCATTCTTCAATTGTTTGCTGAGGTTTAAACAGCTCTATACTTTCTTTTTCTACGTAGGTATCTGCTGTCTGGGTTTCTCCTCCATGTTCTGATTTTCTCTGTCTTACATCCGTCATTACAGGGTAATCATTTCCCAGGACGAAGGATACTCCGGGAGGTAGAGACTTGATCATGGATTCAACCTCAGAAGTAATTCCTTCAAACGACTTGGATATTGCTTTAAGATCGTTAGGATTGGTTACACGGAGAATAAACTGGGTGTTGCACTGACTGAGAACATTTTTATCGATTCTTGCAGGCCTCTGGCTGATGACTCCTAGACCAAGACCAAACTTTCTTCCTTCTGAAGCTATCTTCCTTAAAATATCGTTGGAAACCGCTTTACCGAATCCTTTCTCCGGCACAAAATTGTGCGCCTCCTCCATAACCATGAGAAATGGCGGAATCATATCCTTCTTCCTCAAGTCAAAAAGCTTCTTCGCCAGAAGATAAGCTGTCATCTCCGCAGAATCGGGCTCAACAGCTTTTAAATTGATTACTGTTGCCCTTCCAGGCTCTACAAGGCCTTCAAGACTGACAGGATCTGGATCAAACAGACCTGATTCTTCTAACTGTTCCAGATAATTAAGCAGGTTCCATTTAGCTGTCGAATCCTCTTGCGAGACCGCATCCTCAATATCAAGGAGCGTGTAATCTCCCTCCTTCTCCTTTAACCGTTTCAAGGCGTTGTAGAGGACACCCATCTGCGAGTTGGTGAGAGAGTCAGGGATCAAGGTCATTAACTCTTTCTTACCCAGGTTCTTGGAGGAGAACTGTAGAGGCAAGGCCTCCGAGTTAATATCTGTGTTCGGAGAATACTCTTTAACGTTGAAGGCTTCTGCCTCCCTGCCAGTTCTTTCCGGGTTAGGTCTCTGCAGTGAAGAGTACTCACCATGAGGATCCAGTATAATCACCGGCATGTCTTTATCAAGCATTTCCTCGACTAGAACACCTGTAAGGTAGCTGTTATGCGATAAAATCCCTCCTGTGCCGGCAACGAAGTTGTGGTGTTCTCTAACAGTTAGATCATAAACGTAGCCGGTGTACTCCTTCTCCTCTATCGAAACTACCTTATCCCAGTAAAGATCTGAGCCGGCGAGATCTCTGAACAACTCGCTTTCAAGTTCCTCAGCTATAGCCGAGAACTTCTCCCTGGAAGGCCTTCTCTCATCTCTCTCATACAGAGAGATAAGTGTGGGATGTGAATCTATCTTTTCGGCCAGTTCTCTCTGTGAGAACCCGGTTTTTTTCCTTTCCTTCTTCAGGTGATCTCCTTCGAGAGGCACTACATCCGAGTTGGTGTTTCCTTCCCTGTCTGTCAGGTAGTTCTCGAGTTTTTCCTGTTTTCTCTCCATGCCGAAACCTATTTCCTCGGCGAACTTCTGCATCTGGTTGACTCCGCTGACGCATAACCTGTAGTATGTGTCGCCTTCATGCTCGGAGTTGGTGGCTCTTTTCTCTCTGGAGGAGATCCTTGAAACTATCCCGAATTCTAGAAGCATGTAGCTCAGTGAGTTGATAACCTCCTTGCTTGCGGAGGTGAGAGTTATCTCGTGATCCTCCATACATCCTTCGCAGTCGTAGAAGGTTCTCAGGAACTTTCTCTTTGATTTCCTAGAAGAACGCATCACGGAGTCCGGTACCTGTTTCGTCCTTGATTTCTGGAGCGTTTCATAACCGATATCGTCAAGCAAGTGCTTGAGCGAGGTTGAGTCAATGTACTCCGCGTTCTCTCTCATGCTGCGAGTTTCAAGCCCGAAAAGTTCTTCAGAAAGAGACCTGAACCGCTGCATCAAACGATCTTCATTATTCGTGAAGATAACCCTATAGCTTCCCTCTGCCTGCTGTTCAGTTCCTTCCGCAATAACCAGACTTAGAAATTCTGCCAGCTCAGGAGAGAATCTTTCGGGAACTTCTATCCCTTTCGAGTTCATCGTTAAAGCCAAGCCGGAACGCTCATCAGGAACATAACCCTGATACTTCCAGTTCTCTAAAGTGCTTCGTGAAACATCCAGCTGTTCCTCCATTTCGGAGATCGATCTCCCTTCTTCCTCAAGTTCTCTGTACCTTTCGTACTGTTTCTGAAGATTTTCTCTCCTGTCAGACTCTTCACCAAATCTGGATTGAAGATCTTCCGAAAAACCCAGACGCTCATCCGAAGTCGATGAAATTTCCCGCGGCACAGCTATGTGCTGACCTTTCTCTATATTTTCAGAATCAATGAAACTGTAATCTTGCTCAGCAACCATCAGAGGATGCTCAGGAGTTACCTCTATCTCCCTGCCGGAGGCAGTCCTCATCCTCAGAACTCTGTTAGCTTCCTTCCTGTAAGCATAAATCGCATCAGCATCAGTAAAGCTATAATCATCATCCAAGGCCTTCACTGAGCAATCGTTCAAAA
>JBDGSI010000078.1:0-3010 GCA_042217615.1 Candidatus Nanohalobium sp. | reverse complement strand
TGAAAGAAGTCGTGGAAGGCCTGGAAAAAGGTGAAATCAGCTACGAGACCATCGACTCGAAGGGAATCCCTTCCCCGTTCAGCCACAACCTGCTTCTGCAGGGCTCGAGCGACGTGGTGAAGATGGAGGACAGGAAGGAGCGGCTGAAGCAGTTGCATGAAAAAGTTCTTGACGAGATCGAGGAATAACTGGAAGAGCATCCTAGTCAATAAAATAGACTGTGAGGAAAACTAAGTTATGCCTCTAGGCACAGTCTCCAACTACTTTCTCAATCCTGTAGGACTCGCAGCTCTCGCAGCACTGGTGCCACTGATAACTTTCTACCTTATCAAGCCGGAGCCTGAAGAGAAAGTAATGCCGTCGATGCAGTTCTTCATGGAGGAGGAAGAGAAAGGAAAGATACAGCAGGCACTTCGGAGAATTAAGAAGAACCTCATGCTCCTGCTGCATTTATTAATGATACTCTTGTTTACGGCAGCGATAGCGCAGCTTTACACGGTCGGCGAAGCTAGACCAGAGGAGGCTGTAATCGTATTTGACGCCAGCGCAAGCATGTCGGACGATATGAAGGCAGCAAAAAAGTTTGCTCTCTCACAGGCAGGAGAAGAAAACACGCTCATCGTCTCAGGCTCTAGCCTGGATGTCAGACTTGAGAAAGCAACAAAAAACCGCCTGAAGGACGCTTTAGATAGTATCAAGCCGAAGCAGACGGAGACAGATATCGCTGCAGCAATAGACCTCGCCGCAAACCAGGAGGGAAGGATTGTGGTGGCCAGCGACCTAGATCAGTCTATCAACTCAAGAGACGTGGAAAGCCAGCTGACCTCAATCTCCGCAGACAGGGAAATCAAAATCATGAAAACTGACAGAAGTAACGATTGGGGAATAATCAGAGTGAACGCAGAGCGAGGCAACAGCTCTGTGGATATTAAAAACTTTCAGAACCGGGCAGAAGAAATTACAGCCTACATCAACGAGAACGAAACAAGAATAAATGTTGAAGGCGGAGAAGTAAGAACATTAAACTTTGAACCGGAAAAAATGAACACCATTAAACTTGAAAACGACTCACTGAACTCAGATAACACTGCATACATCTCAATACCCGAAGACGAAACCGTCGAAGTAGCAATTTTTTCAAAAGAGCCCTCTGAACACATGAAGAAGGCTTTTGAACTCATTAAATTCACAGAGAGTACCCTTTACAGTCCAACACGTGGAGAAGTACCGGAAGCAGACCTCTACGTTTTAAAAGATGTAACAAATCAGGCAAAACTTGATAAAATAGTGGAAAACGTCAAAAACGGTAGTTCAGTCATCTTAATGGCAGACAAAGAAATTGCTGACCGAGAAATAGAAAGTATGCCTGTCGAAGTGGAGCCAAACTGGTACAATCGATCCGTTGAGATTTTAAAACCTGTGAGGACTTCTATTGGTAACGTGAGGGGACTTGAAGCCGAAATATCCGGAGGAACATCGCTTTCAAGTCCAAAAACTGCATTAACACGTTCTCAAATGGGTGAAGGAAGCATAATATTCGCCAACTTCGAAGACGAAGATTTCCGGTATAATTTCCTCTACCCCGTCTTCTGGAAATCAATTGCCTCCGAACTGAGCGGAAGAACTGACCCCGATAAAGTTAATATAAAGACCGGAGAACGCCTCAACACCAGTACAGGCCTTAAAGAAGTCGAAAAAGCAGGTTTCTACAACAGCTCTGGAAAAACTTACGCCGCAAACCTTGCAAGCGAGGACGAATCTTTCACAGAAAATGTGCAGTTCAACGGCACAGAGAAGATAGAACGTGACGCCAAGAAAAACCTTCAAAAACCATTAACTATCTTGCTACTCGTTTTAGCAGGTATTGAATACTCTTTCCTTGTATACACAGGCGATCTATAAGTGATAGGTTTCAACCAGCCGATAGCCCTGATTTTACTTATACTGATAGTGGTTCCCGTCTACAGAGCCTTTAAAAACAGGGAAAGATACAGCAAAATAGTTAATATATCAAGAGCGCTCCTCATAGTGTTGATCAGTGTCGCAGCAGCCTCACCCTTCACAACCGTCCAGGAGCCCCTCTCCGACCAGCCAAGAGTAACTATTCTTAAGGACAAGTCTGCATCCATGAACTTTATCGGAGATCCGCGCATAGAAACAGACAAAATCAACATGCGGCAGAGAACTATCGCGACAGGCAACAGTTCTAACCTGAAACAGGGATTATACAGAAACCTGGAAGAAAACACCCATTACCTTGTCTTAAGCGACTTCCAGTCTTCAACAAGCCTTGAAGGAGTAGAAGAAAAGTTCAAAGCATCTAACTCGACTCTTAACCTTCTGAAAGCGAACATCCGCGATGAAGCGTCTGTTTACATGGAAGGACCTGAATCAACAGTTCCTGGCGTCAAAAACAGTTACCAAGTTACCGTCAAATCCACAGGCAGCGTACCGAAGCCTGAAGTACTTGTAGACGGCGAAAAGGTTATCCTCAGCAAGAAAGACGAAAATACATGGACGTTCAACAAAAGGTTTCAGGAAGAGGGCAGCCACACCATCAAAGCCAGCATAGGATACACGGATCAAAACGACAGGAATGACAGGTTCTACCATGTAACCAACGTCAGAAAAAAACCCAAGATACTCGTGATCGGCGAAGACTCCGGCATGAACTCCGACCTGGAAAAATTCTACAGGGTTGAAACCCGAGATAGTGTGCCGGAGGATCTCTCGCCTTACTACAGTATAGTGCTGAAAAAACACGTTGACGAAAGTCTTGCATCCTACATCAGCGAAGGAAACGGCCTGGTCTACACCGGAAGCTATGAAGAAAACAAAGAAGTTTTACCGGTTAAAAAAACCGATTCAAACGTAGATGCGGACGCAACAGAGACAATGATCGTGCTTGACAACTCTAAAGATCTTGGAGGCGAAGAAGGGCGATCCAGATCACTAAAAGTGGGCGCAGCAGTAATAGAAAGCCTCAGCCCTGATAACCGGATCGGTCTGG
>JBDGSI010000077.1:1910-12120 GCA_042217615.1 Candidatus Nanohalobium sp. | reverse complement strand
AGTAGTCCTTATACATATCCTTGAAGACATCGTATCTAGCCGCATCAAGTATAATCGCGTAATCCCAATCTTCCTCGAGAAAATCTTGATCCCTCATAGAACTACAGTACATATGAAGATTTTAACAGTTTACCCAATAAAGAAACGCACCGATAACACAGAGCCAAGAAGATAGGGTAAGTACACACCCTAAAAAAAGTGAAAGAAGATATGGTGTTTAGTCCATTCTGAGTTCTTCTTCGAGTTCTACTGCGTCTTCTTCCTTGTTTATGGCGACGGCTACGGGTTTCTGCGGGTTGAGATTGTTTTCCTGGAAGAGTTCGTGCTGGCCCAGGCTTGAGGTTACGTATCTCTGGAATACTCGTCGATTTGCTGGAATCTTTCCTCTGATTACCTCGTTTTCCACGAGATCGTATACATCGATTCTCGGGGTTAGAAGAGTGTTTTCTGCTACTTCAACGTTTTCACCGACTTTGAAGCCGCTGGTTATCATCGATCCTCCGCCGATTGAAGCGCCGTCTTCGATTATAACCGGCGTGTCTTCGATAGGTTCCAGTACTCCGCCTATCAAAGTGTTTGCACCTATGTGGACGTCTTTCCCTATCTGAGCGCAGCTACCGGTGGTGACGTTTGAGTCAACCATCGAACCATTGTCGACGTAAACCCCTATGTTGACATAGGCCTCGCTCATAACCGTGGCACCTTCTCCGAAGAAGTTGCCAACCCTCAAAGTTGTTCCAGGCGTATTCCTGGCACCTTTACCCGGGAACTCTTCCACATTCCTCGTAGGCATTACATCATAATAACTTCTGCCCTCTTCCCTCTCCACGTTCTCCGCGTGCCCGAAGATGGAGAGAATCCCTTTCTTCACCCAGGCATTCGCCTGCCACTTGCCGCCAACTTTCTCAGCAGCACGGATATCACCTTTCTCCAGAGCCATTACGAACTCGGAAAGCAGCTCCTCAACCTCCTTATCCGAAAAATCAGAGCCTTCAGCAAGGCCTTTCATTCTTTCCTCAAGAGTTTCAGGACTGTAATCAGAAACACGTTCACGGTAACCATCATCAATAACAACCGACATACAAAAAAAACACTCTCTCAAACCTCTAATAGCTTTTCCCATACTCATTTACCTCTTCTTACTCCAACTAGCACAATCTCTGCCAGCACCAATTTTTTAATATTACAACATACTAACAGTTACATAATGCCACAGTCCGAGGAGACCGGGTCCGGAGAAAGAGACTACGGCTTTAGTAAAGATACAGTTCACGCACTCCACAGAGAAATAGATGACTCTCATGAAAATATTGGATCACTTCTAAACGATGCAGAAGAAGCCAATATAACGTACAATATTGACTGGGATAAGGTCGCGGAACAGCTTGATAGTAACGGAGACGTCCTCCATATAAGAATAGAAGACCCTTACGCAGACCCAAGTTTAACTTCACCCCCTAGATTTCCCTCTCCTCTAAGGTTAGTTCTAGAAAGAGGGGATAGTAGGTACTCAACGGATGTAGCTGCCAACCATCAAGGTCAAAATTATTTCTTGAGCAAAGATTCGATAGACCCTGGAATTTTTGAGAAAGCTAGGAAAAAAATATCGTCACGTACAGATGGGGATATAGATATAGAAGTTGATTATAGTCTACCAGAAGACGTAGAATATGGTATAGACGAGTCTCTGTGTTAGTGTATGGTAGTTTCGTTGGTGTCGCGTGTACTGGTTTTCTCAGGCGTTTCCATGCTTTTCACCGGTTTTTACGCCTCCAAAGCAGGTAGAAAGTCTCAAGGGATCGGGCCGCGAAGCCAGCGCTGGGAGAGTCTGCGTCAACTCCTTTCTGAACAGCTTGCAGTTATACACGAAGGTTTCGGTCCCAGGAAGATAACTGAGGAAGAGTTTGTGGCAGAGGTTGAGAAACATCCTTCTGAAGTTGAAGCCGAGTTAAGGAGGAAAGGTTTTACCAGGAACCCGCTTTCAAGAGTGAAGACCTTAAACGGTAGCTCAGAACATGGTTCATGGGCGAGACGTGAAAGACCTCTCTCGAAGAGACAGCTACACATCATGCTCTTCAGTTCAGAAAAAGGAACGGCGATCTACGCACATGAAGAGTACTCCAGCATGCATCCTATCTACGGCTACGAACACTTCCACGGAATAGACCAGAGAATGGAAAAAGGAGTAAAAGCCGCGAAAGAAGTCCTTGAAAACATCTCTCTAAACTAAAGTTTTCATCCCCCCTGGGCAGAGGTCTTTCTAATCTACTTCAACCAACTTCTCATAATCAAAGTTAACAGCCACAACACCTAAAGCCGAGGAACTGACCGAAGAGTTAACCCCTGTCCCACAGTTAACCTGCTCTCCAGGCCTCAAAGTAACATTCTCCTTAAAGCAGTCACTCTTTGAAACAAAGAACTCCCTGCTATCCTCACTAAAAGTTTCAAGACCCTCTCTCGGGAGAGAAACACCGTCGTAATTCGGAGGCTGGTAATATAATTTAAAATCAGAAGTGTAAACTGTTTCATTACCTGTATTCTCCATCTGAAGAACCACTTCTCCATCCGAGGCCTCTGTAGACAAGTTCACGGTTGTGGCCTCTTTTCTATCAATATAAGCTGCTAAATCCTGCTCACCTCTATCATAAAAATCGGTTTCCCAGTATTCTTTCGTGGAGAAAGGTCCTAGAGGAAGATCCAGATCCCAGTTAATCTCTCTAGGCCTAGCTTTCTTGGAAAACTTCACAATATCCAAGCCCTTCACAGCGTAAGGCCTTCCAGAATCAAAGAAAACCTGCTTTGAACTAAGATCTCTTGTCTTAAGGATTCTACCTCTCTTCCCTTCCCCGGAAATATTCACCAGGAAATTCTTTCTCTCATGCTTTAAAGGAGGCTTTAACTTTACGGTTTTTCGAGTGTAAGAAAGCAGTTTTACACCGCCTTCAGGCCTTACATCGATAGCACATGTTCTCTCATCAGACATTCCTTTGAGAGTGATGTTTTGACTCCATAACTCCTTTCCTCCATCTCTTGAAACCTTTGTAACAAAAACATCCTTCGAAAACGGCTCTGAAGTACTTAAAATACTTGCAGCATAGACAGCGTTGTCTGAAACCTTTAAAGACCTTATCTCTTCCTCCCAGCCCCTATAACTCTTTTTCACTCCCCACTGTCTCTCCCCATCTACTGAAAACTTGATTACAGCTACAAAGTTCTTTCCATTTGGAACTGTTGCACCGACATATACCTCCCCATCTTTCACACGGAGTACAGAGTTAACCTCATCAGACGGGTTAGGCCTTATATCAGGGTATCCCAGCTTCCTAACCCATTCAAAGTTACCTTCCCTATCATACCGGTAAAGTTTCTCACCTTCAAGAAGAAAAATACTTTCATCAGTTAACGCAGCCTCCTCATGAGTTTGATCAACCGTTAGATTCCTCTGAATAAGGCCTTCTTTATTCATCACCAAGAAGCGAGAAATACGATCCTCAGGATCAAAAGAGAGGGATCCATACTGGGTGTACTCTCCTGAACCAGGACGGAAATCCTCAATACCTACTAGAACGTTTTTACCAGAAGCGTCAAAGGATTTCACTTGAGAGAGCTCTGAAAGCTTCAAAGTATTCAGAGAATCCAAGCTATTAGAGGACTTCTGGTAGACACTGAACTCTTTTTCTCTTCCAGCCAGTATGAATGTAGCATCCTCTCCCTCAGCAAACATGTGCCTTCCCTTGAAATCTTGTCCTGCCCTATCTACAACCTCAGTATCTAGGTAGACGCTGCCTACAGACACTGAAGAAAAAACTGATAAGAGAACAATAGCTCCTGCCAGCCAGTAGAGAAAAACCTTTAGAAAATTCATTGCATGAAAATTTTTTCTCCTGAAATTTAAGCCCTACGCTAAGGCAAAAAAACTGTATTCCCCCCTGCCCCAACCCTTTTTCTTCATAAATATTTCCATACAAGGATTAACTTGTAGAAAGGGCTCTTAGTTCAGTCTGGCAGAACGTCTCCCTGGCACGGAGAAGGCCCTGGGTTCAAATCCCAGAGAGTCCATCGCTTTCTGCGATGCAGGTCTGGTGATTTAGCCGAAAATCTTTGATTTTCTAAAATCCCAGAGAGTCCAAAAACCCTCCGTATTCAAGATTAAGTGATTAAACTTCGTCGAATTCTTCTCTTATGTCTTGGATGATTTCGGTTATGTCGCCTTCGAATTTCCACATAACTATGCTTTCTTCATCGCTTGGGTTGATGTGTTGGTGGTCTTGGTTCGCAGGTATCTCAAAAGTATCTCCTTCTTCAAAAATTACTTCTTTTTCTCCCCCGTCTTCTTCGAAAATGCGAAGACCTCCTTTTCCTTTTATCTGTAGAAGCTGCTCTTCCACAGGTCGATTATGTCTGTCAAGTTCTTCTCCAGGGTCTAATGTGAGAGTGCCTATGCTCAAATCTTCGTCGCAGTATGAAACTGTTATAACGCCGTCGGGTAAATCATAAGCTTCCATAACTGAGAATTGGGAGTCATAGATTCATAAATTTTGAAGTAGTGAAAGCGACAAAGTGAATTTCGTTAAACATAGTTTGACATAGTTAACCGAAATGTCTCCAAAAAGGTTCAGGAAGTGAAAAAGTACAGAGCCTGTAATCCAGTTTAAAGGCCTTTAATCGTTTTTTTCGCGTTCTGAAGGTTCTGAACTGGCTATGTACACTGCTGCAGCCGTTGCATGGATGTACACCAGGTAGCTTATCAGACCTGTCAACAGATCTGATATACAGGATGTGAAAAATGCAAGTACTGCTGAAGCTGTGTGTACAAGTATGAAGGCCTCTACAAATTCTTTGTGCCAGGGGAACTGTTCATCAAGGCCTGGTAGTTCCCAAATAATTAATTAGGCCCCTTCACCGCTGCTTGTTCTTGTTTTTAAAGTTTTTGGAAGTGTTTTTGTTGTTTTGAACAGGTTTAACGGTTTTTCTTTTTGAGAGAAGATAATTTAAGTGAGAGGTTTTCAAACATTTTCTGTATGGAGACAAGTTTTGACCGGGAAAACATTTTTGACAGCGTGGTTTCCTACCGTGTATTAAGGCGTTTAAGGCTTGAAGAAGAAACTTACGCAGTCCAGATTAATTTAAAGGATGGTATAGAAGAGGATAAAGCTAGAGAAGTTAAACAAGTCTTTGACAGCCTTGGAATTGTAGAGCCTGTACCTGATTCCGATCCTCAACTTTATGAGATACGTTATGAAGGCCTTATAGATAAATGGTACGGTTACTGGAAGGAAGAGCTGGGTGAAGCTCCTTTGACTCCTGAAGACTTTGATGAGTTTCTTGAAGAGTTTATCAAGTCTTTTATGGATGAAGAGGAGAACTCTACAGTCCGGGAGATGCTTCTGGACCGTTTCTATGAAAGTATGAAGTCTTTCCAGGTGTTGGAGGAAGGATTTTCGGATAACAGTTTGGAAGAGCTTGAACACCAGCTGGAGGAGAAGTATGAGAACAAGAAGATTATGCATGAGCATGTGAAGGAGGCCTTGAGGTCGCGTAGTTAAAAGAAGAGTTCAGGCCTTCTCAACTACTTCGTTATCGCTGTTTACATGTACAATCCTGGGTTCAGGTCTTGAATCTTCATCTACTGTTCTGTAGCAGATTATAATTACTTCATCCTCTTTACAGGCTTTCCGGGCTGCAGCACCGTTTAAACATATTTCTCCTTTTTCTCCTTCTATAACGTATGTCTCCAACCGTTCTCCATTGTCCACGTTTACTACCTGGACTTTTTCATGTTCTTCAATTTTTGAGGCCTCCAGCAAGTTTTTTCCTATTGTGATGCTGCCGTTGTAGTCTTTCTCTGTCTCCGTTACTTTTGCCCTATGTATTTTGGAGTGAAGAACAGTCTTCATTAAACAAGTTTTTGTGATTGAAAAGTTAAAAGGGGAAAAGGAGGGTTACTGGTTTTCCAGTCTTTCAGCTGTCTTCTCCATCTCGTCTGAAATGCTGCGGAGCTGGTCTATAAAGGCCTCTGTCCTGGCACTGTACTGCTCATCTATCTCTATACTTCTTAAAGCTGATCTCAGGTGTGCTTCCTTTATCTTCGCCATCATTTCTCCTTCGCTGATGGTTTCATCCACTATCTCATCCAGCATCCTTGAAAGAACACAGTTTATAACATGGGGAACATCTCCATCCAGCGTCTGCTCTTCATCCATTCTCTCCCGGATAATTCTTCTTATTCTTCCTTCAGAAAGCGCCAGGTCATCGTTCTCAAGCTGACCATAGTTGTCAGGAATCAGTTTCTCCAAGTTCATAGCTACAAAAAGGCCTTTGATAGGCAGGTTTTATTTAGTTAACCTTGTATTCCAGAGAGTAAGCGGCCGTAGTGTAGTCCGGCCAAAGAGTGTTACGCTACTCACCGCACGAAACTCCTCCCGGGGGTTCGTGCTTGCAGCAGACATCCCCGATAAGAAGTCTGCGAACGCAATAAACCGTTCTATGAACGGTCCGGGCGGCATTCGGCTAATCATCACGCCCTCTCGAGGCGTAGACCCGGGTTCAAATCCCGGCGGCCGCATCATTTCATGCTGCTGAAGCCAGGATTTTTCAAACTGAGAAACTCCACGAGTTTCGAGGAGAAGAAAAACTTGGTTTTTTCGAATCCGGCGGCCGCAAATTTCTACAAAATTTGCTTAGAGAAACTCGTAGAGTTTTGTGCCGCATCACTTAATTATTGAAGCCCAGATTTTCTGAAGGCCTTAAACTTTTTCGTAGACTTTCTTGAGTTTTTCTCCTATCTTGTCTAATGTGTGTTGCTCTGCCATTTGACGTGCGTTTTCTCCTATTTTCTCCCTGAGTTCCGGGTTCTGTTTCAGTCTTTGGATCTGTTCTTTGAATCCTTCCGGGTCGTCTGCTTTCAAACAGTGTTTTTCGTGTTCCAGCCAGCCATCGTAAGTCCCTATATCTCTGACAACGATCGGAAGGCCTTTGTAAGCAGCTTCCAGAAGCGATATACCCTGGTTTTCCTCGTGTGTAGGGAAGAAGAATACATCCGCCAGTTTGAAGGCATCGTTTATATCCTCTATAAATCCTGGGAACTTGACGTTGGAAGGTGAGGTCTTCATCTTTCTCCTCGTCCCGGTTCTGGAAAGAACTTTATTCATTGAAGGACCGAACCATGTGAAATCTGTCTCAGGCATTTTCTCCGCTGTCTCAATGAAGTCAGTAAGGCCTTTGCGTTCGAATACCAGGCCAAGCTGTATCGCCGTAAAATCTGAGTCCTGATATTTTTCCTCAAGCTCCTCCACCGGCGTACCTGTTTCCTGCAGCCTTTCTGTGTCTATACCGTTGCTTACAACTTCAATATCCTCCACATTTTTCTCTTTGAGAAGGCCTTTAGTATATTCAGAAGGTGCGATCACTTTATCCGCTCTCCGGTAAAAGAACAGTGTGAAAGCTCCTACAAGAGGTGCTACAAGGTTGGAGAACCTCATACTGTCCTTAAAGTCTTCTCCTGTAACATGGCTGTGGAAAACCACTTTTTTACCGGAGAAATACCTGGTTTTGAAGAATGCTGCAATGCTTAACGGGTCAAAATAGTTCAGATGCAGGATACGGAAATCATCACGTAAGGACTCTGCAAAATCCATATCCGCTTTCTTCAAGGCCTTTTTCTGCTGCTTAACCGATGTCTTAATACCTCCCTCCAGAAACGAGTAGAAAGGAGTGTAATGGCACAGAGAAACAGAGTCCTCCATACCATTGAAACAGGTTGAAGGCTTTTTAATTCAAAACCCCTCGATCTTAAAACCTTTAAAAATAGAGAAAACTTTGTGGCAGAGTTCTCAAAAATAGCGGATATAGACAGGGAAAGAGCATTCCTACTGCTTGGATCAGCCTTTATAGGCTTCATCTGCTTCCTGATGGTTTCAGGCCTTACAAGCTACCTTCTTACAGGCCTTCTGCTTGCATTCGTAACAAGGCCTCTGTACAGAAAGCTTGAACCAGGTATTGGGAAGAGAGCTGCCGCAGCAGCAGTTATAGCGGTTACAGTGTTCGCCGCAATCCTGCCGTTCACATTTATAATCGGTGCTGTAGGAGGAGACGCAGCTGACATGGTATCAGGTATTGACAGCAGCACAGAAGCAGTGAAAATGGTAGAAACCAATATACAACGGCTTACAGGAGAAACAGTGGATGTGGATAAACAGGCAAAAGAAATACTTAAGAAGGCAGCCTCCTATCTGCCTTCAGGCCTTTCCTCAGTTCTAGGGCTTCTATCAGACATCGCTATAGGGGTTTCCATCATGCTGTTCCTCCAGTTCTACGCTTTGAAGGATGGAAAAAGGTTTGTGGAATGGACTAAGGAGTTCAGGTTTATAGACAGTGAGAGACAGGAAATGCTTTACAGCTCTACAAAGAAATCAGTCTGGGCAGTTGTAAAAGGCCATGTTGCGATAGCCTTTGCTCAAGGCCTTCTTGCCGGGTTAGGCCTTTTCATCGCGGGAGTTCCCAACGTGTTTTTCTGGACTTTTGTAATGGTTTTACTCGGGTTTATTCCTGTGATTGGCTCGGCCTTTGTCTGGATGCCTGCAGCTTTTTACCTGGCAGCTACCGGAAATCCTTTGAACGCTGTTTTCCTGCTTGTTTACGGAGTAATAGTGGTTGGCGGATCAGATAACTTTCTCAGACCGATGTTTGTGGACAGTGAAGCCGATATACACCCGTTCTTCATCTTGATAGGTTTGATCGGTGGTGTAGGCCTTTTCGGCCCTGCAGGAATCTTTCTCGGACCTGTAACATTCGGGCTTTTGAAGAACCTGTTGGAAATGCTGAAAGAAAAACAGTGAAAAAAGAAGAAGTTGATTCAGTGGCTTGTCCAGCCACCGTCTACAGCAATGTTCTCCCCGGTAATGTAGGAGGCCTCGTCAGACGCTACAAATGTTACAACAGATGAGATCTCTTCAGGTTCAGCCATCCTCTTCATAGGTGTCTCGGTCATGATATGCTGCATGAACTCTTCATCCTCCTGTATATCCTCTGTCATAGGTGTCTTAACGTAGCCAGGACAGACACAGTTAACCCTGACATTGTACTGCGCCAGGTCATCAGCCACGCTCCTGGTCAGATTGACAACTCCTCCTTTCGCAGCGTTGTAAGCCGTAGCCCCCATATCTCCTACCAAACCATATATAGAGGCAATATTGACAATACAGCCCTCCGTCTCCTTCAAATAAGGAGTAGCAGCCTTACAGCCATACATAACCCCGTCCAAGTCAATCGAACGGGTCTTCTCATACTCCTCAATACTCATCTCCTCAATATTGTTGACAGAGCCAATACCCGCATTATTCACGAGAACATCCAGTTTACCGAACTCCTCAACAGTCTCCTCAACCACTCTCTCAACATCATCATAACTGGAGACATCACAGGCCTTGAAAACACCTTCAATATCATCAGCAACCTCACGGCCTCCATCCTCATCAACATCAGCCACGACAACGTCAGCGCCTTCCCAGGCAAAACGCTCAGCTATAGATTTTCCAATACCGCTTGAACCACCCGTCACAATCGCAACCTTACCATCTAGATCCATAAAGAAAAAATAGATTAACCCGCCTAAAAAAACCGTGATACAACAATCTAACACAGGTTGAAGGCCTTCACATCAAAACCCACACAGAATAGTTCGAAACATTTATAAAAGCCATATCACAATGTAAGAGTATGAGTCACACAGCACACACCGCAGAAAGCGGGAAGCACATGTCTACTAGAGGCTGTGTGACCAGCCAGTTCTATACATTTACCAAGTCGAATATCCTGTATTTCTAATACAGGACTAGTAGGCTGGGAAAACCTGGCCTGGCTCACAACTCAGTGGGCCCCGGGCAAAAGGGCTCAGTCGAAAACCGCCGGCCAACACGTTACAAGGCGAAAACACGTAAACAAACAAGCTCCAACCAACATCAGAACCACGTACACCCAGATAAAACAGGTAGAGGCATCGCTGCAAAAATAAAAACCAGTTAAAAAACATTAGAGAGGTGGAAAACACAAAAAACCGAATTAAAGAAACCAAGAACTAGATCAATTAAACCATCTCCCCCTATTTTTATTAATACTATGTCAACAACCAACAAAGTCGATAGAATCAGTACAAGGCCTTTAAGACCCGATAAAATCGCCGGAACTCCCGAAGAAAAACAGGAGTACGGAG
>JBDGSI010000077.1:0-1810 GCA_042217615.1 Candidatus Nanohalobium sp. | reverse complement strand
AGAAATCCAGGAACAAGAACTCAACAACGGCGTTATCTCCGCAACCATCAAACAACAAAACCAGTGAAAAAACTTTCTTTTCCAAACCCCCCCCTTCCTTCCTCTTTTTTCAGGCAGGGAAGGCCTTAAAGAATTCAATGATTCAAAAACAGTTTCAAGTAGATGGAACTGGAGAAAGAGGAGAGAAGAAACCTGAGCAAATGGGGGAAAGCCCGTAGACTGGAAGACGAAGACAAAGTACAGATAGTAACCGCTTCCAAAGACCGGTACCAGCTCCAGGTCAACGGCGACACCGACACATACACAGTCGGGATAGACATTGACACCGGACAAACATTCTGCCCCTGCCCCTTCCACGGAGAAAACTGCTCACACCAGATCGCAGCCCACCTCCACCTCACCAAAAAAGGAACAGAAAAAACACAGTACAACTAAAAAATAGGTCTCTTCCAAGAAGTTTAAAACCGGTGAAAACACAACAACAAAACAGAAGAAAATGGACAAAGCCCTCGAACTCGTCATCGCAGCATCAGTCCTCCTGCTCTCAGCCGCAATCGTCATGTTCCTCGTCACCGGCAAAACCGGCAGCATCGAAGGCCTCGTCGACAACACCCAAGGCAACACCTCCTGCACCATAATGAAAGCCAACTTCCAACGAGCCTGCAACTGCAACCCCGACACCGAAGAAGGCGAAACCTACACAACAACCAAATCAGAAAACATCTTCGACAAAGCATCAAAACAAAACTGCAGATGGACCCAAAACGACTATACTACAGATTCAGAAGGAGGTAATAGTGAATTAACGTGTGAAATATCCTGTAACTAAATCCAAGGAGGCCACAATTTCATCTGGCCCTCATCTGCATTCTTAGGAGGTCCATTCCCTCTGGCTGTAACCACTCCATCACCGTTTATTTCTTCAACATTTCCGAGAAGCGAGTAATTAGCTCTATCCTGTTCTATTCCATTATTCTGCATGGCGGAGTAAGCTGCTTCCGCTAATCTTGGCTCATCCCAGCCCCATGCAGCCTGGCAATCATTCGAGCTAACATCACCAGTTGACGAAGCTATCTGTGGCTCCAAATTATTATCTACAGCTGAAATAAATCCCTGGTCCCAACCAACACTATTAGTTATATACAGTGTATCCTGTAAGTCCAAGCCTTGAACTGTAGACTCCATGAGATCGGTTACACCGTATTCTTCCGCTCTAAGGCCACCGGCCAGGTTCCTGAGTCGATCTACCTGCTGATTCAAAGAAGGTGCTACCCCAAACTCAGCTGGAGTTGCAATACCTATCTTGTTATCTCCTACCATGTAGGCCTTTCTCTCACTTAGATCTGCCCAGACAGTAAAAGTGCCATCATCATGTAGATTACTGAAACCATTGGATTCCAGGGCCTGTTTAACTTGATTCATTTCATCTTCAGTTACTTCATCTACTCTCGTTAAAGTTCCTTCGCTTCCTGTCTCTCCTGCCTCCCTAAGAACAGTCATTGAGGGATCGTAATCCGGGAGAACATCCATTGCTTCATCTTTCGGATAAGGGTCTTCTTCCCACTGGCCCTCACGATATACCTGAAAGTCGAATTCTTCTTCAGGATCTACTCCTGCCATTCCCCAGTGGAGGGTATCAACCAGTTCTTCGGAAGAGGGGCTTTGAACGGGCGTCGGAGTCAGCGTTTCTGTGTCGGTCTCTGTCGTGGTTTCTGTCGTAGTTGGGTATTCTTCTGTAGTATCTGTATATTCTTCTTCGTCTCCATTGCCTGTTACTTGGGAGCAGCCTGCCACTCCTGCCGCTGCCCCT
>JBDGSI010000076.1:4036-4261 GCA_042217615.1 Candidatus Nanohalobium sp. | reverse complement strand
AAATCATAAACCAGACACCGGTCTGGCGGCCGGACTGGAACTCAAGCAGAGGAGGATCAGAATGATGAAAACAAGTTTCCTAAGTGACCAAACCACGGAGGTGGTTCAGTAAAATGGCAACTATTGAGATAGATAAACGAGAGTTCAATGAATTGGTAGGAAAAGAGTTCGAAGATGAAAAACTGATTGAAGAGGGGTCATTACTCGGCGCGCACTGGCACAATA
>JBDGSI010000076.1:0-4026 GCA_042217615.1 Candidatus Nanohalobium sp. | reverse complement strand
CAGAGAACTGTACAGAAACGACATTGAAATCATAAACCAGACACCGGTCTGGCGGCCGGACTGGAACTCAAGCAGAGGAGGGTCAGAATGATGAAAACAAGTTTCCTAAGTGACCAAACCATAGAGGTGGTTCAGTAAAATGCCAACGATAGAAATAGATAAACGAGAGTTCACTGAATTGGTAGGAAAAGAGTTCGAAGACGAAAAACTGATTGAAGAGGGGTCATTCCTTGGCGCGCACTGGCACAGCGTCGACGGAAACGTATGCGAGGTCGAAACATACCCGAACAGGCCCGACCTTCTATCGGTAGAAGGCCTTGCACGGGCTTACAGAGGATTCTTCAGCCTGGATACAGGCAGGGAGGAGTACCATGTTGGAGAGGCAAGTATTGAAGTTGAAGTAGATAAATCGGTTGAAGATGTGAGGCCGTTCATCGCCGGAGCGGTTATTCGAGGCCTTGATCTTTCACGGAAGAAGATTAATGGTTTAATCCAGCTGCAGGAGAAGATGCATGAAACCCTGGGCCGTAGAAGAGATAAGCTGGCGATAGGGCTTCATGACCTGTCTCAGGTAGAGCCGCCATTCACGTACAAAGCGGTGGAGCCGGAGAAGGTTTCTTTCAAACCTCTTGAATACGATAGAGAGATGCAGCTCGGCGAGATCCTGGAAGAGCATGAGAAAGGTCAGAAATATTCCTGGATACTAGAAGAAGAGCAGAGATACCCGGTGATCGTGGACTCTGAAGACAAAGTGCTTAGCTTCCCGCCGATCATCAACAACCAGTTAACGGAAGTAGATACAGGTACAGAAGACATATTCATAGATGTCACAGGTAAAAACAAGGAAACAGTTTTCAAGGCCTTGAATATTTTAACAACAGCTCTGGCCGAGAGAGGAGGCAGTATAGAAGCTGTAAATGTTGAAGGGGAGAGAATGCCGGTTCTAAGACCTGAATCCATGGAACTTGATCCTGAATACTTCGAAGATGTCTCAGGCCTTGACTTGTCCCGGAAAGAGATAATAGAGAGACTGGAAATGATGAAGTACGGTGTAGAGGGCGGTAAACGCCTTGAAGTCGAGGTTCCGTGTTACAGAACCGATGTGATGCATCAGTATGATTTAATAGAGGATGTGATAATCGCCCACAGATACACGAATATTGAGCCGGAGCTGCCGGAGATAGATAGAATAGGTAGAGAACAACCTGTAAACAACCTGGTCAACGTAGTCAGAGACACGATGACAGGTAAAGGAGCTTTAGAAGCCTTAACCTATATCCATAGCAGGGAAGAAGATCTTAAAGACAAGATGCAGATTGAAAAAGAAGATTACGTGAAAGTAGAGAATCCTCTTTCACAGGAGTACTCGGCGATAAGAAACAAGCTGACACCGTCCCTCTTAGAAGTGCTGGAACAGAATAAGCATCACAGCTACCCACAGGAATTCTTTGAATCAGCAAAAGTTGCAGAACTTGATAAATCTGCGACAGGAGCTTCAAACAAACAGAAACTGGCCTACGTCAAAACAGGGAACAATACAGGGTTTACCGACGCCAGAGAAGCACTTCAAGTACTTGAAAGAGACTTAGGAATAACTTTTGAAGTCGAAAAGTCTTCAAGGCCTTTCCTGAAGGATTCAAAGGCTGGAAGGGTGGAGGTAAACGGTGAGGAAGCAGGATTTATAGGAGAGTTCTCCGAGAAGGTAATAGAGGACTGGAGTTTGGAGCATCAGGTGGCAGGATTTGAGCTTGACCTGGAAACAGTTCACAGACATATTTCTAGGTAGCGATCCCTGGTTTTTGAAGGCCTTTCAGCACTCAAAAAAGGAGAGAACCTTGAAGGTTTCTCTGTCCCGCAGGGTTCATCATCAAGGCCTTTTTTTGTTACTGTAGTTCTTCTTCGCTTGGGATTATAAGCCAGGCTATCAGGTAGAAAACCGGGGACAAACCTGAAAACACCAGTAGTAAAGTCAGTATCCTGACTAGGGAGGGATCGAGGTCGAAGTACTCTGCAAGGCCTCCGCATACTCCTCCGAGTATACGGTTGTTCTTTGATCGGTACAGTTTTTCAGACATAGAATAGGGAAGGTCTGTGAACTGTTTTTAGTCTTTTCCCGAGAAGTTAGGGGGAAAAGAGGGAGGTGAAAAAGGAAGAGAAAGTTTTTTGAGGCCTTACCTGGTTTGTTCTTCGTGGGCGGTGGCGTAGTCGTGTATTTCGTCTTCTTCGAACCAGATTTCAATCTCTCTTTCCTGTTCGCCAGGCTCTGAGGCATGAACAAGGTTTTTGTAGATCCTACCTGCTTTATCAGCGTACTCCATCGACATGTGACCGTACTGGCCTCTAATCGTTGAAGGATGAGCGTCTCTAGCAGAAGTATCTCCTACAATTTTCCTGACGTTTTCAGCTGCGTGAACGCCTTCCAGCACTATTCCGACTACAGGGCCTTGCTTCATGTATTCAGCGAGATCGCTGTAGAAAGGCTTGTCAACATGCTCCTCGTAATGCTTCTCCAGCAACTGATCCGTGGCCTGAACCATCTTCATCCCACATATCTTGAAACCGGCTTCCTCAAACCGGCCGGTGATCTCTCCGATAAGCCCTCTCTTCACAGCATCAGGTTTTATAGCTACAAAAGTTCTTTCAACGTGTTCATCTTCAGACATAAAGTTTCAACACCTTACAGGAAAGAAACAAGGCCTGCAAAGATTTAATAGGTGCACATCGGATTTCTCTCCTCTTTCCTAAAAAAGTTCCTGACAGGCCTATTCTAGAGGCCTGTAAAACGTGTCCTCGCATGGCAGCAAGGTAACATTTTCGTTCTGCATCCACTCCTCAGCAGTCTTATTCCTGTAGGAAACCTTTGAAGTCCATTCCATGCCGTTCATACCTGAATCACAGACATTGTAGGCCTTCGCCATAAGCTCTGACTCAACCCTTCTGTAAAAGTTCTCTGTACCTGGCTCGGCATCACTCCAGTTCACATAGTTAAACGTTTCATGGGTTCTGTGCTGGAAGCCAAGGCAGACGCCTGCATCAATACCCATGCATTCGCTGTAAACCTCCACGTTCCCGACTTTAACAGGTTCATCACTGGTTATAAGATTGCCGGCGCCCATGGTCAAACCCGCTAAAAACAGTGTTACACCTAAGAAGAAAACGTTTTTCTGAAGACCTTCCAATGACTTGAACTCTTCCAGTTTCTCCCTCAACTCCAT
This sequence comes from Candidatus Nanohalobium sp., assembly GCA_042217615.1. GTDB lineage: Archaea > Nanohalarchaeota > Nanosalinia > Nanosalinales > Nanosalinaceae > JBDGSM01. The sequence continues at coordinate 811 of JBDGSI010000076.1, read as the reverse complement.
GTTTACCGGGTGAGGCCTTCAGCGTTTTAAATCCCTAGTCTTGTTGAGGAAGACGGTTTGGAGAGTAATTTATGAATGAGGAGGTAGCCCTTTTTCTTTGTACTGATGCAGGTAGGAATAATTGAAGGCAAAGTGGATACTTCTTCGTTCGAGTTCCGTGCAGTAGAAGAAGTAAGAAAATTCGACTTCGTATCCGTCAAAAGCAACGAAAAATGGATACTCGCCCAGGTAGAGCAGGTAACCAAACATCCTGACGGAGAAACACTTGCAAAAGCCAATATAATCGGCTACAGAGACAAAGGCCTGACAAAAGCACCGCGGAGAGTAATAGAGCCAGAAAGCATAGTCTACGAAGCCGACCAAGAACTTATCTCAGACACCCTAGGCTTGAAAGACGAAGGCCTTAAAATAGGTAACCTGGAGACAAACGAGAACATAGATATCCATGTCAACAAAGAAGATTTTTACAAACACTTCGCGGTTCTTGCACAGACGGGTGCAGGGAAGTGTGTGGCTCCTGAGACAGATGTTCTGATGTCTGACGGGAGCACTGTTCCCATAAAAGAAATTTTCGAAAGTTCAGAGCAGATTATAAAGGAAGACGATGAGGAAGAGCTGAGAATGTTGAATGATTGCTCAGTGAAGGCCTTGAATGATGATTATGGCTTTACTGATGCGGACGCGATTTATGTTTACAGGAAGAAAGCTGATAAAGTTCTGAGGGTGAAGACTGCTTCTGGTAGGGAGATAGAGGTTACGCCCGAACATCCTCTGATGGTTGCGGAGGAGGGTCACAGTTTTGTTGATTCTG
>JBDGSI010000075.1:0-7472 GCA_042217615.1 Candidatus Nanohalobium sp. | reverse complement strand
TCGGTCTTATTCTCCTCATCATCGTTCAAATACTTATCAGCTAAATTCTCAACGTTTTCAGTCTTTAACCCTTGGTAACGCTCCCAAAAATTTGTGCCTTCAGGATCTTCCCAACCAGCTCTAAACAACGGTTCAGGATAGTCTGCTATAACTCTATTACCCTGCCTTTCCACAGTAATTTGATCCATTTTTCTTTGATTAAAGAAATGTGCCCAGCCCTGCTTAACGCATCTAATTAAGGCGTGGGCCCTGTCATCACGGATAGGTTTTTCAATTTCCTTAAACTCCGGCATGCAGATAAAGATAAACAGGTTTTTCGCTCTAATCTCTCTAAACCATTCTATCATTATCTTATTCTTTGTCTTCCCATGATTCCTGGAAAGCAACGCTTCAATACCCTCGTCAAATACAATTGCCTGATATGGTTGTAGTTCGTCAGCCGTCCTAATAACTTGCTCATGACTCATACAAACCTGCTCATCCACATCAAATGCCGGATCCATGTATTTAGCCATTTCCAGCGCGACTGAAGACTTTCCGTTTCCTTCCCCTCCTTCAACAAGGCAAACAAAGTCCTTATCCCTGTCCCTAACCCTTTTCTTGGTTATATCCAACGCTCGACAAATTTTATCATCCAAAAGCTCTTCCGCTTGACTCATAAGTAAAAGTCCTCCACTTTTTCCTCTGTTTCCTCTTTAACCGGTATATCCAGCCCTGCTTCCTCAATTCGGAGATAATTCACTTTATCGTGCAGATTCTTGAAATCACTGCGAGTTATTACCTGAAGAGGATCTTCTGACTCCAGCTTTTCATGGAACTTGTCAATTAAGCTTTCTACCTCCTTAACTTCTTCTTCATCCTCTATATAGTGTTTTATCTGCTGCCAAAGCACCCTTAAATCCGCAAACCAGTTTCTAGCAGCCTCCAGGCTTCTCTCCCGGTAAACTTTCGAAAGGCTTTCATCCAGTTGATTTACCCGGTAGGCGATCTGGTTTTTTCGCCTACGTCGCAGGTCGTACTGAAGTTTGCGACCGCTTTTTTCCGAGTTATTTTCTTCCGCCATTCTGGATCTCCTCAACCCGCCTTTCTACCTTTTCAAAAATCCCGTACTTGGCTATAGCAGTCGCCAATGCATCAGCGACATCATCCTCTATCTCAAATTCTTTTACCCCCCAGTGACGCGTGCCAAAATCCTTTACCTCGATCTCAGCTTTTTTACTCATATTAGTCAACCTCCTATCATGCCGTAAGCTGACATTATCGAAACTCCGGCGGCCGCAGCGGAGAAAACAGTCGCCATAATCATCATGACAAACATCTGTTTCTGTTTACTGTTTCCTCGAAGCTCTGCCTCTTTTCGACCCACTGACTTTGCCAAAGAAAGATTTTCCTCCAATCTCCGCGCGATGAACTTTTTATCTTCTTCACTGATTGACTCGGTTCCTCTGTCAAGTTCTTCTTTAATTTCTTCTTGATTTTCGAGTGTTTCGTATTCGCCGTCAGAGTTCATGACTCCAAATTTTTTCTTCAAGTTCATTCTATCACCAAGATGCATCGGGAGTGGTCAGTTCGCTGCCTGTGTTGTCGCCGCGTTCACTGATTGAATCCAATAGCTCTTCCCGTATGCTTGGACCTGTATCGACTTCTTCTTTCTGTTTCATGGCCTGGAACTGTTGAGATTTTCTAGTTATTAGCATCTCGCTGGCAAATCCTTCTTCAGCCTTTGAGAAGTGCGCCATGACCGCTATTTTCTCAAGCAACTTGTTTTTCAGCCCTGTCTCTGGCAGATCAAACTTGTTATTCAAAAACCGTAACTCACTGTAGAGATCATGGTAGAGATGCATCAGTTCCAGTTCTTCCTGGTCCAGGTGTCCCGATGGAATTACTTCGTTGATAGGTGTTTTCTCGTAGCGCGATTCGTTTCCGAATAACGCCTTTTTCAGGGTTTGCATTTCTGTATGCGGCGTTTCTTCCCTTTCAAGAGCTTGATTCTTCATTTATTTACCACCTAGAACTTTTTCCATAGAGGATTTACCTTTCCAAGACCGGCTTGGTATCACTCCCTGGAAAAACAGGTACAGGCTTGTTCCGATGCCTAACAATCCTATCCAAACATTCAGATCGCTATAACCTGTATCTGTGCTTAAATCTGTGTAGACAGGGTTGCGGGTTATCTCGGTAGTGTTGTTGTCTATCTGTTCTTGGGTCTGACTGTACCCGTCCTGGTACTCAACCCCGGTCTGTATAATTAGGCCGGAAAGCAGTAGTAACGCGGTTGCTGCCGGTATTAGTAGGTTTCTGTCCTTGCTTTGTGCTGCGATTAGTCCGAAGACTGTTGTCAGTGCCGTTAGGAATGCGAGAGGTATTAGTTGCATGTTATCACGTAGTATAAATTTTGGATGGCGGTTTTTTGTTGAGAAAATAAAGAGGGGAAAAAGGTGAGGTAAGACATGTTATCCTACCTCTTGAGGAACGAGCTGAATGATGCCAGGAGCAGCGAGGCTGCAAGTCCCACGGGCACGAACCCGACAACTGTGGCGGAAATTCCTGTTAGGTTTGCCGTGTTAATGATTTCCTGGACTACCGGGATCGCAACGCCTCCGATCAGTACGGCTGCGATCATTGTGCCCATGGAGTCTTGTATCAGTCCCATTTTAGATTTTCTGCACCTCCTTACCGGTAGAAAACTTTTTGGACTGACTTAAAGAGCAGTTAAATCTTTTCTAACATGTTAGAAGGGATCTAACATTTCTTAATAGGGTAGAGTCCCACATTGTTTGGTTAAAGGGTTCAAATTATGGGACTCATCAAAACCTCGACACAACTAATGATCGCAACAGTTCTAGTTGCTGGCGCAGCCATTCCGGTTGTTCAAGCCTCTTTCACCACTGATATTCAAACAGTCAGTGGCGAAACAGAAGCATCAACCGGTTCCGTACCCGAACTGGTCGTCGCAGACACAGTTGAATACGGGCTGGTGGATGGCAGTGAAACGCTCAAGGTAGAGGATTCGTTCGACAACACCAACTACACGCTGGACAGTGACGATTACAATGTCGTCAGTTATGAGGAAGGAAAGTTCAACGTGACAAACGCTGACGTTGATAGCGATGGAACAAATGAGATCAACGCCACAAGCGACACCTACTACTTGAGCTACGACTACAAGCCTAACGGGTATGTCGGAGGCTTGTCAGCTGTAATCCTACCGTTCGTTGTGGTTGGACTGGCAGCAGGGCTGTTGCTAATGTCTTTCAAACCCTTAATGAAAAAATTTTGAGGAGGTGATAGCATAGAACAATGACAGTACAGGTTCTACACGACTCAACGGGAAAGTACGGAGACTGGAAAGTTAAGAAAGGTCGAAAAGTTGTCTCCAATCACCGGAAAAAGTCGGCAGCGGTTAGAAAAATGAAACAGGTAGCGAGTGACGGCGAGAAAATGATTGTTCAGAAAAAGAACGGTCGCTATGCTGACGGCTATCCAGCTTATCGCAACAGAGGTTGAACAAAAAGTGGCTAACAACGAACGCGTGAAAGAAGTTGCACGGGAAAGAAGCTACCAAGGAGATTACAGTGAAACCGAAGAAGAGAGTGAGGAAGAAGGAAGCAATTACGACTTGGATCTTCGCGGAAAAGCCGAGAAAGCCAAAGAGAAATCTGGCCAGGTGAAAGAAAGAGCCGTCTCTATTAGAGACAGGACGCGCGGATCTATCGGTAAACGCAGCAGGGGCCGGAGGCTTGGAGGCGGTTTCCTACGCACCGCTGAAAAGCTTGATACCGCTCGGAGAGCTTTTAAGAGAAACTTTGGCGACTTCAAAGGGATCGGACTGGATACAACCGGCGAGTTCTTCAGTTCAAGTTCTACACCTGACACCGGCGAAGAGTTTGAGTTTGAGATAGTGGAAGGCGACAAAGACAGTTCCGAAAAATCTGAATCCGGCTTTGACATGGATCTTGGTTTTGACATGGAGGTGTAAACCGTGGCTGACGTAACAGTAATTCAAGGACCGAGTGGAGAAAATCTAGGCACGGGGAAAAACTTGGAAGAGGCTAAAGAAGATGCGGAGGAAAACACTGGTGGAGAAGTAGTTATCACAGATCCTGACGGAGCTGGCAACGATAACGATGATTCAAGCGGAGGTTCTGGAGGAAGTTCTAATAGTTCTGGCGGCTCATCCGGTAAGGGTTCCGGTGCTAATAAACCGGTTATCAATAGCGATAGCTCGCAGCAGAATCAACAACAAAAAAATAACAATCAGTTTTTAACAGAAGCAGCTTTTGGAAAGAAAACAGAAAAAAAACTTCAAAATAAGTTAAAGAAACAGGTAAAAAAGGATTCTAACAGCGTTGGAAGTCAATTAACTAAGGCTGGGTTTGAACAGCAACAAAACAAAAATATATCCTATAACACTAGAGATGACAGTGACAGTGACGGTTTAAGTAGTGTTCAACGCCAAGAGTTAATGTCCGCATCACAAAGTGCTGAAGAACTGCCTGAGAGTCAAGAAAAAATAAATGAAATACAGAAAGAGACCGGACCGATAACCAAAAGAGCTACCAAGGTCGATGAATTTCTACAGGCTAAAGAACAGCTGCTTGAGTCAAAGAAACAGATTCGGCAAGCTCCAGAGGGAGCAACGGTAGTCGGGCCCTCAAAAAAGGAATTAACAAGAGATGAAGCTCTTGAAAAGGTTGAAGAACGAGAAAAGAAACTTGATAAAGAGCTAAACAAATATCAAAAATACGTTAAGAAGCGAAACATGAGTTTTCAGGAAAGAGTTGAGAAAAAAGCCGAAGACGTTGATCTATACAAAGATTTTGTCGAGTCAGAGGGCGCTTATACTGAAGCCGGAAATGTTATTTCAGAGGCCGCTAAAACTTTGTTTGCGTACGGCGAGACACTTACTACAGGCTCAAAGGGATGGGATTTAGTTACTTCAATTATTCCAGGCGGAGAGACTCCAAGTGATGTGGCGGAAGAGAGAATAGCCCGTTCAGCTTTGAAAAGCAAACAGCCTGAAAAGGGCGGAATAAAAGTTGGACGGGCAAGAGTTACAAGCGGAGAGGTTGTAAACCGTGTTTCCAGTCCTGCCTTTGCGCCTTTTGCTATTGCTGGTGGATCGGCAGCTGCCGGTAGAGGATTGGCGGCAGTGGAAAGTGTATCGACCTCAGCCGGTACGGCGGCGCGGGCCGGGCTTTACACTGTGGAAGTTGCGGAAGCTACAAGACGAGGATACCAGTCAGGTCGTGGTTTTAGAAAAGAAGGAGTTGAAGAAGGTACAAAACCGTTAGTCAAGTTTGCAGTTGAAGAAGTAGCTGGGGAGGCAGGATTCAGGTCGGGATACCAGGGTGGGAAAACAAGAACCACTGTAGACAGATACGCGGGCCGTCAGGCAACTTACGGCGACAACGACTTCAACCCTAGAACTACAGTAAGACAATCTGATTTCCCTACAAGCGAGGAAGTACCCGTGGCCGGACAGCGTACAGATCTGGAAGTAAGGGGTGTGGAGGCAGAAAGTGGTATGTACGCACAGGAAACCAGCCAGGTTAAAGGTCTGAAAGCGGAGTCAAATCCTGATAATCCAAGGACTCCGAGACCTTCGCCTGACGACGATACATTTGGAACTTATAGAGAGACACAGGACTTTGAGACAAGTTCTGAAGAAGAGGATTTAATGCAGTTGAATCCTGAAGCACGGCAAAAAACTGATCTTGAGGCAGCGCCGGCAGAAAGCAACCAGAGAACTGTTGAAAAATATGTTATAGATGAGCAGGGGCGTGTAATTGAGAAAGGGGTTGAGAAAGAACCTGAAAACGTGATTGACAGTGACGCGTTTAAAGAGGAAGGATACAAGCCTGAGGAAACACAGTTGCTTGCCGAGAGAAACGAAGGAGCGGAGATAACAGGAATGACTGAGACAGGCGGGATGGAAATAAATGTAGTAGGAAAAGATGATATTGGCTTGACCAAGAAGTATGATTTCTCCAAGTTTACACCTTCCGACACCAGGAAAGGCCAGTTAATGCTTACTAGGGGAGAAACTAGAAATCCTCTTGATTCATTGAAAGGACTGGATAAGACAAATCAGTATGAACTGGTTGGCGACAGTTCTGAATCATTGATGGAGGTAACACCTACTCAAAACGCCGGATCAAGTGTTTCGGCCTCTGGCGATACGTCTCCAACTGGCAGCTATAAGTTTGGTACAGGATTGGTGAAAGATTATCAAGAAGGTAGAAAGGCGACCGGCAAGGACACAACAGGTTTCGACGTGAGCGCGTACGACAATATTGATATACAGGGCGGCGATTCCAATACTGACTTTTCGAGAGACGTTGACGATTATGTCGGCACGGACCGCATGCCTGACCTTGACGATGACGCCGAAGGATCTACAGATGAATCGATAAGACTTGGAATCGGAGCTACGACCGCCACAGGCACGTCTTCAGCTACGAAAACATCTCAAGACCAAGGTATAGCTACTAGAACAGATGTTAAAATCGAAGAAGATCAGAAGTCGGATCAAAAATTGGATTTAGATAACCTGGCGGCTTTAAACCAAAGGCTTAGATTGAAATTTGACTTTAAGCGGAAAAGGAACACACCGACGTTTGATAGTAGGTTTAACACAGATCCTGACAGAGCGCCTCGAGGGCGTGGTCGTGGTTTTGACATGGATATGCGGACAGGTCAAGGAATGTTTGGATTTGACCGTGAAACTGCCACAGGGCAAATAAATAGCAGAACACAGGGGTCAAGAGACCTGATAAGTGCGAACCTGGCGTACGCTTCAGGTAAGGAAAATCCTGAGTTTGTTGAAGGCACGGGCAACACAGCCTTGAACATTAGAGGTACGATAACCGAGACAGAAAAAGAGACGGAGGATTTCGGGTTCTTCCAGGTAAGTATAGACACTGAAACAGACAGTGGAGGTGACATATTGTAAAATGGTGGATGTAAATATTGCGTCAATCTTTGGAGCTTTATTGACTCTGGCGGCGTTTGCAGTAACAGCTCCGTTATTCATTCAAACAATCAATAGTATAACGCCGTACACCGGGCAGCTAACCGACTTGATGCTCTGGATCTTCATTCCAATGCTGGTTGGAAGTATACTGGTGTCGGCGGTATCGGAGGATCAAAACAGATGAACGCGGGCAGCGAGAAACGGAAAGGTTTGTTGAAAGTTGCCACGATATTTTACCTAGCGATAGCTTTCTTTTTTCTTGCTGCCATGTTTCCGGTGCTTTCTTCAGCGTTAAACACTGGTTTCTTGAACGCTCCCAACGCGTTGACAAAAGCTTTCATGGCGGGCTTTGTACCTATCTTGATTTTCTTGATGATCGGCGGGGCTTTTGCCTCGGAGGAACTGGAGAGACGAAAAGCCCGAGATAGGAAGGTGTTAACATGAATTTTAAAGGAAAAGGTAGGCAGATATTTGTTTCATCTTTTATCTTGGCCTA
>JBDGSI010000074.1:0-7937 GCA_042217615.1 Candidatus Nanohalobium sp. | reverse complement strand
CCTTTCTTTACAGCTTCCTGGATCTCCTCCAGAAGCTGATAGTTTTCGTAAACCAGCTCGGCCTTCTCCCTGTTCTGCTCCGCTGACTTCTTCAGACCTTCCTTCTTCCGCTCCTGCTGCTCTAACTGTCTTTCAAGGCCTTTCTTCCTCTCCCTGTACGCTTTTCTCTTCTCTCTTTCTTCTTTCCTCTGTTCTTTTCTGTAGAAGAACTCATCCAGCGCTTCCGAAAATTTCTCAAAGCTCTCGCTGTCGTATTCCTCGTAAGTCTCAAGAGGGAACGGTGTGGCTCGCTCCATTTTCTCTCCGTCTTTGTAAAGCATTGGATCAGGGTTTTCAGCTTTTTTGAAGAGTTTTTCCAGTTCCTTGTTTATTTTTTGTTTCTCTGAATTGTCTAAACTGCTTTTTTCTCTGTGTTTATCTATTTCCGCTCTTGCGCAGATCTCCTCAGCGTATGTGCCTCCGAGGCTGAGGCCTGCGGCTATTTTCCTGACGATTTCTCCTTCTTCAAGGCCTTCGACGAAGTTTTCCTGGCCTCTTGGATCCTTGGTTGGTTCAGGGTATTTGTACTCGTTTCCTACTCTTATCTCTCTGTCCGCCCATTCTTCTTCCCGCAGGGCTCCGATTATCTTGTCATCTTTCAAGAGGATGAAGTTGCCTTTTCCAAAGAGCTCACAGATCAGTGTGTGTTCTCCGCTTTCAATCTCCAGTATGCGGTCGAATCCTTTCTGCTCTATAGAATCTACTCGGGATAGATGCTTTCTCAGCTCCATGCAGAATCCTGGAGGCTTCATAGGGTTATCGCGTTTGTACTTTGAGATGAAGGCATGGCTGGTTCCAACAATCAAACGTTTCTTACCTTCTCCATGCACGTAAACTTCCAGGGTTAGTTCCTGACCTCTCTGATACACTTTCTGGATATGACCTTCCTCCAGTTCTTTGAAATCATCCTCCAGTATGGAGAGATCCAGGCTTGTCAGTTCCATAGAAAGGCCTTGTAACTTGAAAAGTTAAAACCGGTAGACTCGAATTCCAGACTTCTTTCTCAGAACTACGTGTTTTGCGTTTTCTCTGGGGGGATTTTTTATTTATCCGCGTAACTGGTTTTCTCTATGGGTTGGAGAAGGTTTTTTCTTTATGAGGGTGAATCTATCGTTTCTTTGAGGCCTCTGGCCAGGATTTTGTTCATGTCTTTTTCTGTGCTGGCGATGGCCTCTGTATTTTTCATCAGGGTTCCGGTAGCGACTGTTTTGCTTCTGGTTCTTCCAGCGGTTTACTGGTCTCCATATCTTCAGGAGTTTCTGGATCTGGATAGGGCATGGCTGAAATGGACTCTGTTTCTGGGCCAGGTTGCAGTGGTTCTCTCTGTTCTGGCAGTAGGCATATTAACTGCTCTGACGCTCTCCATGTTCCTCATGGTGATGTGGGGTTCTCTCGCGGTTTCAGGCCTTTTCCAGCTATTGGTTCTCGTGTTCATTTTTTACCGGTTGGACTATTCCAGCTGTCTGAAGTACTTTGAATACCTGAAGGAGAAGGCTACGTCCAGGAAATACGTTAAGATCTTTTCCACCGGGATTCTGACGGTTCTGGTAATGTTTTTCGCTGTTACCCAGGGCCTTAGCTTTTATGTGGATAGTATGGTGGACCCGGTCAATGAGGATGCGGTTTATCCGGAGAAGGCTTTTGAGCCTATTTACGAGAAGGCTGAAGGCCCTGATCCGGATGAGGTGGTGAAGGCGAAGAACCATTTTCTGAAAGGAGGCCTGAACGATGTTTCGGAAAGCACGCTGGAAAAGAGATTGACTGTTTCCGGTATGGGCCTTTTAGATGCGGCGCTCACAGCAGGCCCGGTTAGTAAGGCTTTTCAGGAGGTTAACCGGTCTTCACTGCCTCAGTACCGGGGAAGGGTGATAGTGATCCAGTGTGAAGAATCTCAGATGAGGGATTTTTCGCTCATTAAATGCCGTGATCTGAAGTATCCTGCTGGTTTCTCTGCCATATACAAGGGCTGGATGAAACGAGGAATGGCGGTAGGCACTCTCGAAAACCTTGTGGAGAACAGGACCGCTAGAAAAAAATTCAACCGGTATATTAAGCGAGCTACCTACTACGATTCCTATCTTATTGAAGATTTCAGATTCAGTCCTGTAGAGGCAGTCTATTACAGCTCGGATTCAGGCCTCTATCTTATAGGATCTGGTAGCAGGCCTGTCTTCGTTGACGGCGGGAAAATAAACGTTACAGAGTACGGATCTATATTCCATGCCGATATTTCTTTATCCCCTGGATACCATACCGTCAGAAGGGCTGATAGCTCTGTAAAGCTGCCGGTCTACGGTTTCAGGCCTGAGTATGAAGTTTACGATAACGGAACTTTCGAAGTAGAAGGCTACGGCAACCGCTCAGTGTTTTTCCAGAAAATAGTTCTGAACGGAGATGGATGGAAGAAAGAGGTAATGCTTGGCAGAGAATCTGTTAGAACTCAGGTACCAGGAAACGTGACTGAAGTGAAATACGTCAAAGGTAACTTCTCACTGACTTATGAGAAACCCGGCAGTACCTCTTCAAGGCCTATGGGCGGAGAGGCCTTCGGCATGACGAAGCAGGAATACCAGAGATTCAGGTGGATAATGAGTAAAGCAGGATTTCTGATCGGGTACAGTGAAAGGCCTATGGGTTCTGAACCGAGGTCTTAGAGAACTTCGTTCTTGTCAGCGAATGTTGGAGGGCCTTCATCCGCTTCTTCCTCTTGAACCTGTCCCCGGGTTTCCTCGTGATCCACTTCTTCTACATCATCGGAATCTTTTTCTCCGGCCTCTTCGTCTGAGGCCTCCTCTATTTTTTCCTCGTCTGCGCCGATGACCTCTGTGTCCAGGTCTTCTTCAAGGCCTTGCTTGAACTCCTCCAGTGAATCTATATTGAAGTAGTCGAGGAAGAAGTCTGTCATGGATAGGATCGCGGTTCTGCCGTCTTTTTCTTTGTTGAGGAATCCACGGTTCTCAAGTTCTTTTATGTGCTGGTAGGCCCGGTTTCCTCTGATTTCGACGATGTCTGTCTGTTCTATAGGGGCGTTGTATGCGATGATGGAAAGTGTTCGGAGCTGGCCTTTGTTCAGGTCTTGATGCGGTGCGAGGTGGTCTACGTGTTCCAGGTGTTTGTTTTTTACTTTTATTTCGTAGCCCTGGTTGGTTTCGATGACTTCAAGGCCTCTGTCTTCTGTTTCGAGCGCTTCCTGGAATTCTTCAATTAGCATGTCGACGAAGCCTATGCTTCCGAGGTCGAGGACGTCTGCTATCTGTTTTTTGTCCAGTGGTTCTTCTGCCAGGTAGAGAGCGGCTTCCAGCCTTGCCTTTTTTTCATTTTCCACGGTTGTCGCCTCAGTTTATCTTGTTTTCTTCAGGTTTTATTTCAAGTTCGCCCATAAATTCTTCCTGTATAAGTTCGACTTTTTCATCGTTTTCAAGGTGCAGGATATGCTTGAATTTTTCTATCTTCTCCTCCTTATCTTTCTGCTCCAGTATCTCGTCAAAATTCACTTTCTCCTTGGTTTCTGTCGATACAATATTCTTTATCGAACCCAGAAGCCTATCCAGTTTATCATTGATGTCTTCTTCATCCATTTCAAAACGTTGATCCATCTCCATACGTTGCTCCTGACGCTGTTCACGCCTCTTATTCACTTCAACAGCATCCCTCAACGCGTTCTTCAACTCATCAAGTCTCATACGTCTCTCCGGCTTCTGTTTCACCGGCATATCAAGGTCAGGGCCTACAGTTAACTCCGTAGTATCCTCCTCGAAGTTATCTTCTGCAAAATCTTCCTCAAAGTCCATAGGATCTTCCTCAACTTCTTCTTCCTCCTCTTCAAAGTACAAGGCCTTGGCTTTCATCCTGAGAAGCGCTGCGCAGACACGGATAGCCTTTGCAGGGATAGAAAGATCGTATCCCTGAAGTTCAGAAAGATAATCTCGGTACCTGTCCGCAAGAAGAGCTATGTCTATATCCTGGGGAGGCATATCAGCTGTCAGAAAGTCAAGGGTTTCCTCCCAGGGCTGTTCAACTAAGGCCTCGATATCATGTTCTTCCATTACAGATCAACCAGCGGATTTGATACTAAACATCGATTATTGGCTTCTCCCCCATCTGGCGTTTATTCATTCCCTATTCAACCCCCTTTCTATATGGAAAATGCGGAATGAAGGCCTTTAAACCCTGCTTCCTTACCTTCGACAAAGCGCAGTTTTTCTCTGGCCTTTGGATTAATAGAAGGTTTTTTGACTCTAAGTATTTCCTTCTTTGAACGTGATGGCAGGTTTCTTCAAGTTCTTTTCGGGTTTCTTTGATGGTTTTGAGAAGAGAAAGTACTTGAAATACCATGGAAGATGGCAGCTATCTACTCTGGTGATGCTGTTGCCGATGACCTTACTTGATTTCTTCCATCTTCCGGTGCAGATTAACCTGGTTTTAACCCAGTTTATCGGAGCGTGCATTTTCTGGACGGTGGATAAAAGAATATTCGAGTCCTGAAGCTGTAAACTAATTTTTTACTCATCTAGCTCTATGCTTCTAACCTTTGAAACTCCGTCACGCATTGATACTCCGTAAGCTCTCTCTGCATGTCTTACAGTAATATCATTGTGACTGATCACGATGAACTGGTTGCCTTCTGCATAATCCTTCAAAAGCTCTGAAAGCTTCTTCGAATTGGTTTCATCCAGTGCAGCATCGATCTCATCCATTATATAGAAAGGACTTTCCTCGTACTCAAGGATCGCAAATACAAAGGCGATAGCAGTCATTGTCTTCTCCCCGCCTGACAACGCAGTAATGATATGAGGATCCTTGTCAGGAGGTGCAGCCCTGATCTTAAGGCCTTTATTAATATCATCGTCCTCTAAAACCAGTTCTCCGTTACCTCCGCCAAACAGTTTCTCAAATATCCTGGAGAAACTGTCCTGCAGCTTGTTCAAAGTATTCATAAACCGTTCACGTTTCTCCTGCTCAATTTCCTGGATCAAATCCTCTATCTCAAGCTTCTCCTGCCGTATCTCCGAAACCTGCTCCTGGAACTCGTCAAACTCCTCCTTCTTCTGCTTGTACTCCTCAATCGCCCGCATGTTCACAGGCCCCATAGAGTTCTGCTTCTTCACAACCTTCCTCTTCTTAGACTTCAAATCTTCAGGAGAAGAATCAAGGCCTATAAGCTCTTCCTCACTGAGATCGTACTCTTCAAGATCATCTTTAACATTATCAAGTTCTGCCTTCGTATTAGCCTTCTTGCTTCCAATCTGATCTATTTTAGACTTCAAACGCTCCTTCTCACTGTACTTATCCTGCCTTTCATCCCTTAAATCCTGCAGCTGACTTCTTAACTCGCTTTTCTCTTCTCTAAGCTCTTCATCAGTCTCTTTTTCCTCTTCCTTCCTCTTCTTCATCTGCTTAAGCTCTGCAATATCTTTCTGAAGGCCTTCTATCTCTTTCTTAACTTCTTTCTTCTCCTTCTTCTTGGCTTCAGGGTCCAGGCTTTTGGACAGGTTCTTGCTGCTTCCCCGGCTTTTCTTGCTTTTACCTCCGCTCATTGCTCCTCCACGGCTCATAACGTCTCCATCAAGAGTAACAACTCTTACACCGTCAATGTTCTTTACAGAATCAAGGTCTTCGGCGACAAGTGTATCGCTGAAAACGTATCTGATGGCTTTGTCAAACCTGCTGTCGTATTCTACCAGGTTTGCGGCAAAGTCAATTACTCCTTTCTTTTTCTTCGCCATTTTGGCCTTAGCGCTTTTTGAACGGTCTTTTATCTTGTCCAGAGGCAGCATCCGTGCTCTTCCAATATTTTGACGTTTTAAATAGTTGATAGCGTCTGTTGCAACGTCTCTATCCTCTACCACTACGTCATCCATGTGTCCGCCTGCAGCTGTTTCAATAGCAACTCCGAAACGTTCCTCGGCAGATATTAAATCTTCAAAAGCTCCGTGAATCCTGCTGTTATCCATGTTCAGGACAGCTTTCACAGCACGCTTCTTGTTGCTGCCACGGCTCTGCATCTTCTCCAGTTCTTCGATAGTTTCCTCCAAATCCTCTATCTTATCTCTCTTATTCTCAATCTTACCTTTCTTTTTCTCAATACGGTTCTCCAAATGCTGTATATCATCTCCTCCCTGACTCTGCTTCTCCTCAATCTCTTCAATCCTGTCCTGCTTCTCCTCAATCTCTTCATCAATCTCTTCAACCTTTTTCTCTAACTCTTCTATCCTCTCCTTCTTCTTAGAGGTATCGGTATTAATATTTGCAAGCTGGTTAGACAGCGCTCTCTTACGTACTTCAAGAATAGAGGCCTCAAGCTTTTTCTTACGCTCCTCAAGCTCCCTGTACTTTAAAGCAAGCTCTTTCTCCTCCTTCAACTTCTTCAAACGATCCTTCTTCTCATTAAGAACAAGTTCCTGCTGCTCCAGTTTCTCCTCAACTTCTTCAAGTTCCTCCTCAGCTTCCTCCTTCTTTTCATCAAACTCGGCGACTCCAGAAAGCTCATCAACAACTTTCCTACGCTCCACATCACTCTGCTCAACTATCTCAGTCACTTTACCTTGCCTGACAAAATGATAGCCGCCAGGATCAATATTCGCCTTCCGAGCAATGTCATCAATTTTAGAGGCCTTACAGTTGCTGCCCTGGAACTTGTACATCGAAGAGCCTGCCTGCGTAATCTTTCTACCTACCTTGATCTCATCGGCCTCATCTTCATCCTCTAGAAACTCGTCAAAAATCCCGGAGGAGTTGTCAAGATAGACAGAAACCTTTGCATAATCCGCAGCTTTCCTTGAGTCGCCGCCATTGAAAATTAACTGCTCCATCCTCTCCGCACGCAGCTTGGAAGAACGCCTGCCGAACACAAAACTTAAGGCATCCAGAATATTGCTTTTACCGCTTCCATTCTCCCCCACAATCGCAGTAAGGCCTTCATAAAAAGGGACTGCGGTCTTTCTCTGAAACGACTTGAAACCTTTACATGTCACCTTGTTGATCTTGGTATCAGCAGATCCGTCTTCGTTTCCTGTATCTTCTTCCTGCTCACTCATCAGTACATATGGAATGAACTGTCCCAAATTAAAAAACAGGGTGAAGAAAGGTTTAAG
The DNA here is from genome assembly GCA_042217615.1 of Candidatus Nanohalobium sp. Taxonomy (GTDB): domain Archaea; phylum Nanohalarchaeota; class Nanosalinia; order Nanosalinales; family Nanosalinaceae; genus JBDGSM01. Next base: position 804 of record JBDGSI010000074.1, on the reverse strand, counting down.
CTGTATTCTCCAGTACTTCACAGTTGAAACCGGAGAATTCTTTCAGTTTCCTGAAGTCGGAGTCATAAGTCAGAACCGTCGCTGAACTTGTAACTGCTATAGCTGCTATCATAACATCAAGTATCCCTATCATCTCGCCTTCATTTTCCAGGAACTCGTCGAAGATGCCTGAGGTGTTGTCAAGTGTGACCGTGACTTTGGCGTAGTCTGCTGGTTTGCGGGAGTCGCCTCCGTTGAATATTAGCTGAGTCATTTTTTCGGCGCGGATCTTGGAGCTTCTGCGGCCGAACACAAAGCTTATTCCGTCTAAAACGTTTGATTTTCCGTTTCCGTTGTCGCCGACTATCGCGGTCAGGCCTTCGTAGAAAGGTACTGCGGTCTTCTGCTGGAAGGACTTGAAGCCTTTGCAGGTCACCTTGTTGATCTTGGTGGAGCCTTCCCCGACCTCTTCCTTCTCTTCAACCGTGGATTCCTTAGCTACAGCCTCTGACATCCCAGAAAACCATTAAACTGGAATGAATAAAAAACGGAAGGGTATCTGCTAGAGTTTGTACTGTTTTTCTATCCACTGTTTCAGTGGTTTGTGGTTCTCTATTTTTTCAACCAGCTCTTCCGGTTTAAGCCAGCGATAATCCGTGATGTAATCCTCAGCAGGGTTGGAGGTTACATCAATCTCCTGCTCACCTATTTCAGCTTTGAAGACTGTTACGACAACCTGTTTTCCCTCGTTCTGTTCGCCTTTAAAGAAGTGAAAGACGCCTAACGCTTCTCTAACTTCGGAGCTACAGCTGAGTTCTTCCTGAA
>JBDGSI010000073.1:0-4748 GCA_042217615.1 Candidatus Nanohalobium sp. | reverse complement strand
CCGACCAGTACGGCAAAGAACGCTACCAAGGCCTAGTACTGAGGAAAACCGGGAACAGGAAAGTAGAGGAAGCAACCGACGTTTTGACGAACCAGGCTGGGCTCACTGACTTTGATTGAGTGATGCTATTACCAAGCGAGTCTACTGGGGTAATTATTTTAGGCTAAGTGAAGAAGCCCAATCCATGTCCGGTCTCCGCTTTCGATTAATGAGGGACAAACTATGAGTGAGGAAAGCATAAAGGCCCATGAAATTAGACAGACCTTGGATGACGATCTGAATGTCGAAAATCTCAGCGATCATCCAGAGGGCGTAACCGCCGGTTCCTTGGAATTCTTCCAGCAGCTTTTCGTAGAGTCGCTGAATTTTGATGTGGTAACAGATCCTGCTGGGCGGACACCCTATGGAGAGGAGATTTCAACGGAGGACTGGAGTCAGAGTTCGCGTGCAGAATCCGTCTTCTTCTCGGTGTAGGCAGAAGGCCTCTAAGTCGTCACGACTGTTTTTCTCCGAGTTCGGGGCACTCCGGTTCAACAGCTTCGTCGTGGACTTCCAGGTTGTCTCCCTGGATTTCGATTACGCGGTACTCGGCGTCTACCGAGCTTATCCAACTTTCCACTGAGAAGAACTTAACGGTGTATCTGTACAAGGCGATTCTGGTTATAGTCGGATGTTCTTTAAATTAGGTGGTATTTTGGGTTCACTAAAAAGAAATGTTTATAAGTGTTATTACATAGTAGCAACATATGTTTCCTGATGGTTTAGATAAAGAAGAACTAGAGGGAGAGTTTCCTATTGAACAAGCTAGAATAGTTTATGAACAGACTGACGACAAGGATCCTGTTGAAAATAGTGATATTAGGGATTTTTTAATAAAAGGCTGGAGAGACGACTCGCCTCAGGCCAAGTTATTTACTGAAGTAGCGTTTAATAGAGAACATTACTCAGATTTTCAGGACATCGTGGATGGCGCGGTTAGAGGGTCTTGTGAGTATCTTATAGATGAACTGAATACAGGAGATATTCGTGCTTTAACGCAACTAATATCGGGAGAGCTTGATGTTGAAGATAGTTCTGATGATATTGAAACTGCTAGAAGTGTAGGGATGACTCTTTACAGAAGTATCAGAGATAAACATACTCAAAATAATATGCCTATTCAACGAGTCGATCAAGGGGTCTCAAAAGAAGAGGCATTATCTTTCTCTATGGAGGCAGCAATGCTTGTAGGAGATATTGAAGAATATCAGCAAAATATTCGGGGTGAGGGAGCTAAAGTAGCTGAAAGTTTAGTTGCATTTCTGGCTGAAGATTATGATTTAAGTCTAGATGATCTTGATGTAGATGGGCCTGCATACCATTTAGATTCAAGGACAGGAGATATTGAGCAGGTTCAGAGAGAAACAATTCATGAGTATTTTGAGTAGTTGGTCCACCCGGGATTCGAACCCGGGACCACCGCCTCTCTTAGTGAGAGGCCTTCACACAGGCCTTTTGAAGGCGTGGTTTTTTCTGTGTGTAGGTCCGTATAAGGACGGCGCTCTAACCCCTGAGCTAGTGGACCTGGGGTTATGCTCTTGTTGTGTGTTGTGGTAACCTGTTTGCAGTCGGAGGCCTTGGATGTAGGCCTTTTGTTCATCCTGCTTGTATGGGTTTTTTGGGGTGGTATTTTGAAAAAGGCTTTTTTCTGGGAGGTATTCTTTTTCTGTAACCCTTTTAAGGTTTCCAAATTCATTTGTTTTGTATAAGCTAAAGGTGTTTTCTAAAGATGCAGATGACTAATCAGCAACAGCAGCAGTACGATCGTGGGGCAACGATTTTCTCTCCTGATGGACGTTTGTTCCAGGTCGAGTACGCTAAGGAAGCGGTTAAAAAAGGTGCTACGGCTCTTGGAGTTGTTTACGAGGACGGTGTTGTTCTCGCGGCTACAAGGGATATTCCAGAGCTTCAGGTGAGGAATCCTGAGAAGGTTTTCAAGATTGATGAGCATATAGGGGTTGCGACTTCAGGCCTTGTTGCGGATGGTAGAACGCTTGTCGAGGAAGCAAGGAACGAGGCTCAGAAGCATGTCATGACTTACGATGAGGATATTCCTTCGTATGTACTTGCGAAGTTTATCGCTGACCGTTGCCAGCAGTTCACGCAGTACGGCGGTGTAAGGCCTTACGGTCTTTCCACGATTACCGGCGGTGTGAAGGATGGTGAGTCAAAGGTTTACCACACTGATCCTTCCGGAACACTTTCCGAGTGGAACGCTATCGCTATCGGTAAAGGCGGTGAAGGAGCTGAAGAGCATTTGGAAGAGAACTGGAGCAGCGATCTTTCTGAGGAAGATGCTATGGAGATAGCTGTAGAGGCCTTGAAGGAAGGTGAGGAAGATATTGAGATAGAGAACGTTGAGCTTTCCATAGTTGATGAGGAGGATCACTTCCAAAGGTACAGTCCCGAGGATTTAGAGGAAAGAGGAATCAGCCTCTAAAAAAATCCTTTTTCCCCTCCTTTAAACTTCTAGGTTAAATAAGGCCTTTTTGGGATTATGGCTGAGTGGATATCTGTTCAGGGTACGAGAACCGGTGTAGGTAAGAGTACTTTAGTTGCTTCTGTATGCAGAGAGTTAAAGAGCCGTGGATACAGTGTAGCTCCGTTTAAACCTGTGAATTATTCTTTAAACTCTTTTCCTGTTGAGGGAACCGAGATAGGTTACATGTCAAACTTTCAATGGAAAGTGGCGGGCGCTGATCTTTCTAAAGACATTAATCCTGTGCTGGTAAAGTTTATAGACGATAAAGCGGAGGTAGTAACCGATAAGTACGAGGAAGTTGATGTATCAAACCTGAACGAGTTTATCAAGAGTAAGGAAGAGTTTATAACTCGTTCAGCGGAGAGACTTGACAGAAAATATGATTGCGTGGTTATGGAAGGCTACGGCAGCCTTGTAAAATCTAATCTGGATTATAATTTCAACAGTTACTTCCTGAAAAAGTTCGATCCTTCTACGGTACTTGTAGGCGATTCCAGTCTAGGAGGTGTGGAGGCCTCGCTTAAAGGATGCCTGGAACTGGTTGACAAAGAAGTGGAAGAAACAGTAGATCTTCTCATTGTAAACAAAATCCATCCTGACTCCAAAGGTAAAGAGAAGCTTAGACAGGAAATAAAAGAGAAAACCAGTGTGGAAACCTGTTTAATAGAGTACAAAGACCGGTTAAATCTTCCGCCCGAGGATTCAACTCCTGAACTCAAAGGCTCCGGAGAAATAACAGTTATAGACTATCCTAATTCTTCAAACAGTTCAGATCTCTGGAAACTTCCTGAAGAAAAGACAGCAAAGGCCTCAACACCAGAAGATATCAGGAATGCAGAACTGGTGATCCTGCCAGGTTCAAAAAACGTTTTCCAGGATCTCAAATGGTTGAGAGAGAAAGAGTTTGATAAAGCACTGGAAGATGCCGATAAAATCCTGGGAATATGCGGAGGCCTTCAAATACTGGGAGAAAAAATAGAAGGAAACAGTATAGAAGAAGGAAGTACCAAGGGACTAGGCCTTATAGACCTTGAAACAGGTTACAGCAACTCCAAAACTTTGAAACAGGTTGAAACCACCGTTGAAGGAGAAAAAGTACAGGGATATGAAATCCATTACGGGGACTCGAAGACAGAACTCTTGAAGGAGGAAGGCCTTTTCTACAGGTCCGGAGACATTATCGGCACTTATGTTCACGACCTTCTGGCCTCCGAACCCTTCCTCAACAAAGTTTTGAAACTTTCAGGCCTTGAAAAAGTGGAAACCACCGGTCCAGGTTTAAATCAGTTAGATGAGGAAACAGAAAAAATACTGGAGGCCGTAACTTAATGGATAAACATGTATGCCTGATTCCTTCAGGAGAATACTGGGGAGGCCTTAACGGAGTTTCAGAGGAGAGACTTGGTGATCGGGGATATGATGTAGATGAGTTTGAGGAGACAGGAGCTGGTGAAGAGATAGAAGGGGCGAGAAGATTATATGAAAAAATAAGGGAAGATTACAGTCATGCAGACGAACTTAATCTGATAGGTCATTGCTCGGCAGGTTTTTCTGCACTTTATCTGCTTGAAGAGTATTCTGAAGATGTTTTTGAAGGTATAGATAACGTAAATATAATTGCTCTTGATACGCCTACAGGGATCAGTAGAGGCGAAGAAGAATATAAACTTGATCTAGAAGACTTTCCAGAAAAAGTAGATATCTATGCAGTATACCCTGAAGTTACAGCTGGGGAAAACCGGCTTGAAGACGTAAATACTGTAGAAGTAGGGGTTCTTGAGGACCTAAACAAAAAAATGATTGAAGAAGATTACTCTCGGGATGGAGGAAACAGTGACTTGCTTAAAAGTATAATGGAAGGCGCCCACAGGTTTGAAGGGCCTGAAGAAACAGTAGGAGAAGTAATAAATGCTATTCTGGAAGGAAATACCAGGCAACTTGAGGAGATAGATGACGTAACCGATTACAGTTCTGCAAAAAGTTCAGGTAGGAAAGTAGTTGCCCGGTCGTGAAAGCCATAAACTGTTAATAGCTTCCGAACAAATTTTTGGATATGCCACAACCTGGAAACATGGGCTCCGGTGACCGGGGCAGCGGAGAAGAAGAAGGCCTTGATACTTCTGATGCGATTAGAATCCGGTACGATGACGGTAAAACCTTTGAGATACTTGCAGAGCCGGAGCCGGCGAAAAAGGCGAAGCTGGAAGGCGAAAGTTTTGATATGCCG
>JBDGSI010000072.1:0-5582 GCA_042217615.1 Candidatus Nanohalobium sp. | reverse complement strand
TTCGCCATCAGAGACATGGGACAGACAGTAGGAGCCGGACAGGCCCTATCCGTCGAAGAAAAAGAAGAATAAAAGGCCTCACCGTTTAAGGCCTTACTTCTTCCCTTATCTCTCTTTTTCTTTACCTCTTATCTTTTAAGCTTCTACTAAACTTTCTCAACTATGGCTGAGGATTACAGCTGCTTCTTCTGCGACAGCTACAGAGATCACGCCGTCCTACATGAAACTGAGAGCTTCTACATCTACCTGGAAGAGTTCAAAACCCTGATACCATGCCAAGTGAAGAAAAACAGCGTCAAGAAACAAGCCAAAACCGGAGAAAAGGGTTTTTCGGATCACTTATCTTAACGATCCTAGACCTCTTCTAAGGCCTAGAAATTTAACTCTTCTCCCGTAACAAAAGAAATAACGATGTCGGTAGTTGAAGGTTCAGACTCTGAAAGGGAGATAAGTGCTGGCGGGCCTGAAGGCCTTAAAGATGCGTTTCGAAGTGAGGTTGGAGGAGACCGTATAGAAGATTATGATATCAAGGATTTCAGTGTTGAGGGCAGGTCTCCTTTCCCAGATCCTCTGGTAAATCTTCTCACCGAATATCTCGATACTGACCCTGATGTTGAGTTGACCTTGACTTTAGAGTATAATATCTGGGATGACGCAGATCCTGATGGAAGGGTTCAGAACGGATGGGGAGAGGAAGTTATTCTTGCAATTCTGAAAGGAAGTAGTGAAGACGATGTTAAGAAGGATTTAGACAGTGCTGTTTCTTCAGTTGAAGAAGTTTCTATCGAATATGACGAGGCCTACGGCCAGAGTTACTTGGCAGTGATGGGACCTGAGACTGCTTTTGAGTAGTGGCAAGACTTATTATAGGCCTTGACTATTTTTCACTGTTATGAAGAGTAAAACCGTTGCAGTTACTGTTTTCTCTTTCCTCCTGTTTACAGGTTTTGCTGCGGGAGTTCCCAGTATTTCACTTGAAGACCCGGGAGAAAGTGTAAATATTGAGAATCCTGGTGTTTTTGAGTACAGACCTGACTGTCCCTCGGGCTGTGACTCTGCAGGCCTTCAGTTTAACTCTACCGGGAATCTGAGCTTTGAGTGGAGTAAGAGCGACTGGAGTATAGGTGAAGGAGTTGACGTTGACAGATCTGATAAGCTGTCCCTGGATTCTGGAGGCGTACGCGGCTCTTTAAATTATACCTGGTATGATACTACGCAGTATTACAGTAATAACGGTCATCCTGGAAGTAAAGATGCTTTTGACGAGTTCTTTAATCCGTCTAACAACGGTGTTAGTCTGGGAGGTGAAGGCCTTCACAGCGGTTCTGTTCACTGGAACAATGAAGATGGTAAGTGGGGAGCGAAACCAGGTTATCTTCCTGCTGAGTCGTTTTCCTGGAAGGCTTCAGGTGTTCTCTACGCACCTGAAACCGGTACTTACAGTATAGGCCTTGACTCCGATGATGCTTCAGATGTCTTCATTAATGATAGCCGGGTTGTTTCCTGGTACGGCGGTCACGGTGTTGACAACGGTTATGGTCATAGTAGCCAGGTTTACCTGGAGAAAGGTTTTCACAATTTGACGGTTCGTATGGAGGAAGGAGGCGGTCAAGACGGTGTTTCCCTGGCCTGGCAGAGGCCTGGAGAGTCTTCTTTCACTGTGATCCCTGAAAAGTTCTTTGGAACAGGTAATTTCCGTTACGAGGCTAACGGCAGCTTTGAGTTCGTCAAGTCTGTTGAAACCTCTTCCTACTGGACAGGTTCGTCTATTGACTCTTCAACCCCTACGGGTACGAATGTAGATATTGACTTTGGTAACAAGGTGGCCGGCGGCTGGAACTTCTACGATACTATCTCAGATCTTCCGAAGACAGACTATATCAAAGTAAATATTTCTTTAAACAGTTCTAAAGATTTTGAAACTCCTGAGGTAAGTTCTCTAACTTTAAATTACAAGAGTCCGGCCAGTCAGCAGTACAGTTGGAAGACAGATTCCTCTGCAGATTGGAAAACAGGAGAGGAAGGATTTACAACTGTTGAGGATGGCAAGCTGAAGATTAAGAAAAACAAGACGGGTTCATTCGGAACCATGAACTACAGATGGTTTGAAACTGTGGATCTGAATGGGGGAAACAGTTACGCAGACAGCAGAACCGACATGGACAAGTTTGTAGATGGTTCAAGGCCTGATGTAAAACTGATGGGGTCAGGAGTGCATTCAAGCAGTATCCACTGGGGAGATGATTCCTGGGAAAACCCTGTTCCAACCTATATTACAAGGAATGATCACTTCTCCTGGCTTGGAAAAGGCCTTATCTATGTCTCTCAGGACGGGGATTACACGTTCTCCGTGGACTCAGATGATGCCTCCGACCTGATCATAGATGGAAACCTGGTTGCTTCCTGGTATGGCGGTCACGGAGATGACAACAGCTATGGCAGTCATACCGGTACAGTAAATCTGGATAAAGGATTCCATGATTTCAGGGTTAGGATGCAGGAGAATAAGGGGGGAAACGATGTGAACCTGGGATGGAGGCCTCCCGGCGCGACAAGCTTTACGACAGTACCTGCAGAAAACTTTACCACGAAAAGTTACTGGAGCAGAGTTAATTACACTTCGAAGGTTTTCAAGGCCCGGAACAAGGTTAGCTGGGAGTCAGCAGACCTGGAAAGCCCTGAAAGCCTTGAAACCGATGCAAAACTTTTCTTCGGCTACAATACTTCAGGTACATGGCAGTACACAGACTCTATCGATGCAGTTCCGGACACACAGTACTTAAAGTACAAGGTAGAGCTTTCAACTTCTGACAGCCAGAAAACACCGGTAGTGGACAGCGTTGAGATCAACTACTCTAACACAGAGGCCTCAATGAAGACTATGGAGAAGAACTATTCCGTTCAAAACGGAGATATCAACAGCTTCAAGTATGATTTCTCCAGTTACAATCTGCCAGCGACTTTTAAGTGGCGTGTGAAGGTGAACGCAAGCGATGGAAGCAGTAATGTTTCAGATACGCGTAAAGTAACAGTTGAGCCAGAGACAGTTCCCCTGCCAAACGTGAACTGGGATAAGCCTAGAGATAAGGCCTCAAATGAAAGCCCTGTAAACTTTACATTCAAACCCGAGTGCTTCAGTGAAAAAGGATGTTACAACGCCAAGCTGTATTTCAACAGCACTGGAGAGAAGAAGAGCTGGGTTGACTCAGGGACCTTGGACTGGAAAGAGGGAGACAAAGTTAATGTTTCAGATGAAGGCGGAGACCTTGTTTTAAACAGTAGTGCCGGCAGTCAAGGCCTCAGGTACAGGTGGTATGAGACTGAGGACTTCCCTGACGACTACGCTAATGATAAAGAGGAGATGGATCTGTTTACCAATAGAAAGGTTGATGGCGTCCAGTTTGAAGGTAAAGGCCTGTATTCTGACGAGGTAAGATGGTCAAGCGGTTCCTGGGGAAGCGTTCCCTCCTATATTTCACCGCAGGACACGTTTTCCTGGACTGTCTCCGGACTGCTTTACGCACCTGAAGGCGGTACCTACGGCTTCAGGATTGACTCAGATGACGGCTCCGATCTCCTAATCGATGGAGAAGCTATCGTCAGCCGCTACGGCCCTCACGGCACAGGAACCTTCCATTCAAATACTGTAGAGCTTGAAAAAGGATACCACAGATTCACTGCCAGGATGCAGGAGGATGGAGGTGGAGAAGGAATCACAGTCGGCTGGAAAAAACCCTCTGACACAGCATACAGCACCATCCCCTCCTCCCGGTACTACCTCAGAGACTTCCAAAAATCAGGGAGCTACACATCCCCTGTAAAAAGCTTCAATAACAAAGTAAAGCTTTTGAAGGCCTCAATCAGCAAGAAGACTCCTATAGGAACAGATCTAAAAGTAGAATTTCTCTCAAACAGTTCAGGAAGCTGGAAGAGTTATGACTCAGTAGATAAAGTTCCTGAAAGCCGTTACTTAAAGTATAAGGCCTCTTTCACAAGGACTAAGCAGAGAACACCCAAGCTTGAGAAAATCAATATTACGTATCAGGATCCTAGAATCTTCAATGCCCGTAAGACCATCAACGATGTTATAAACAATACTGAGGAAAAGTTCCAGTACAGTTTCAACGATTTCAAGCTGCCTAAAACATTTGAAATGGTTTTAGGGGTCGAGCAGAGTAACGGCATTGAAGGGAGAGCTGATCCACGTACAGTAACAGTTGAGTATTCCGGTATAACTGCTCAGGTCTCCTGGAACGATGCTTCAGGCAATGAAATCGGGTTTAAAATTTATTCAAACAGTTCAGGCTCCTGGAGGAAGACAGGACAGGTTCCAAGAAACACTGAATCTTTCAGCGACAAAAACAGGGCGATAGACGATGGAGAATACGTTTGCTACCGTGTCAAGGCCTTCAACGGAGCTGGGGCTTCAAAACCGGTTGAGGGGTGTTCAGTATTTCACGAAGAATAACTAGGGAGAAAGGGCAGTCTGCTATAGAGTATTTGATGACTTACGGCTGGATGCTTCTAGGCGTAGCCATGGTAAGCGGCGCAATATTTGCTACTGTAGGCGGAAAATGTGTGAAGTCTTCTTCAGGCCTTTCTGCTCCTGGCGTCATCCTTGATGATTTCAGTACTACTTCTTCCGGTGAAATGGTGTTTGAGCTTCGGAACGGAGAATCCGACAGGATTACTGTGGAGAACATTTCAATCAGTTCCCGGACTACAGGTGAAACAGTCAGCATTTCTGACAGCTTCAGAATTTCTTCTCTAGACTCTGAAACTGTAAGTTTCGGCAATGTCTACTTCCGGGAAGGAAATGGCTGCAACGTAATCGATGTAAAGATCAAGTACAGCACACCTGGAATCGAAAACCAGATCAAGACAGGAACGCTCTCCAGCAACATCAAGATGGGGGCAGCCTCCGCACCGCAGCCACCTTCAAACATCCAGCTCAACTAGAAGAAAAAAGGCCTTTACCCAAGGGAAACCCTGTTTTATAAAGTTTTACAGTTGACAGTTTTTCTATGCAGAGAGCAAGGGTAAAGCTAAGAAGTACGGATCAGGGAAAAGTCGATGAACTTGCAGATGAAATCTTAGAGATCGGCGATGAATACAACGCCAGTACTTCAGGTCCTGTACCTCTTCCAACAAACGAAATGGAAGTAACTACGAGAAAAGCTCCGGACGGAGAAGGAAGCAGTACAATCGAACACTACGAAATGCACGTCCACAAAAGACTCATCGACATCACAGAAAGCGAGAGAGCACTAAGACAGGTCATGAGAGTCCACGTACCAGAAGGCGTAGACATCGAAATCGAACTACAGGAATAAACTTTTCTATGCCTCTAACTTCTAAACAGGAAGACGCCTTGAACCTGATTCTGGACAGATTATCTGAAGTGGACTGTGACTGGGCTTTAACCGGCGGAGTAAGTTTTATTCTTCAAGGAGTCGACTATGAGACCTCCGATATAGATATTCAAACCAGTAAAGAAGGCGCGCAAAAGATTATGGACGAGTTAAGTGATTTCGTTGAGGAAGAGCTCTACTACCGGGAAAGCGAGAAAATGAAGTCCTACT
>JBDGSI010000071.1:0-5316 GCA_042217615.1 Candidatus Nanohalobium sp. | reverse complement strand
GCTTGAATCATTCAAAGAACAAGGCCTATCTATGGCAGTTATCAGCAACGCATACTACTCAGCCACCTCAAAAATACTTGAACAATTAGGTATTGAAGACTACTTTGATTTCTACACCGCTCCCAGCCTGGAAGAAGGCCTTGAAGCCTACACGGAGAAGATGAAGCCCTCACCGGAGATGCTGGAAGAGGCGGCGGAAGAAGTTGGCGCCGATAATCCTTTAGTTGTCGGAGACAGCATCAGCGATGTAAGATCTGCTGAAGCCGCAGGTTATGATGTAGCGTATCTTTCCAGGTCTCACTCGGATAAAGATGAAAAAGCAAGAAGTAAGGCAGATTACGTGGTTGAAGGCCTTGATGAACTGGGAGAGATTTTTGAAGGCCTGAACTTTGTTCCGTGATTCTGATTCTCGTTGAGGTCACAAGTTTATTTTTTAAGCATGTGAATCGGTTATGTTTTTTAGATAGCTAGTATGGTACTGGGTTTGTTCAGTTTGACTTACAGCATTATGACGAGTATTGTCTCTGTTTTACTTGCTTTAGTGGCTTCAGGGATTATCTTTGAGTTGAACAGGAATAAGGAGACTGCGATGAGACGTTTTCATTTGAATCAGGAAGAGTCTGTAATGGATTTCAAGGTCTTCATGTATGTGAATCTTTTGATGGTATCAGCCTACGTACTGTTCTGGGTAGGAACTATAGGAAACATCGAGGTTTTAACATCGCTTAACAAGTATTTGATAACACTTTACGGCGTTTTCATGACTCTGCTTTTCGCACGGTGGTGGGAAAGATTCCGATGAATGAAGTCGTAAACTTCTTGGTTCAGTATTACCATGAGATACAGGCCTTGGCAGGTATAATACTGTTCAGCGCTACAGCCCGGTACAGCTATGGTATAGTGAAGAATCTGGAGGAGAAACAGGAGTACGCCCTAGCAAGATTCTTCCTTAAAAGAAAGACATCCCGAAGCTTCTGGATCGTATCCGTATCCGCATTAATCCTATCCTTCGGAATGATACTGAAAAACATAGGTATAGTGACAGGAAACAAGGCCTACCTGCCTGTCGCACTTCTCAGCACAATCCTGATGCTTCTAGGCCTTACATACTTCACCCTGAATATCTACCTGATAACAAAGCCTACAGACAAGGATGAAGAGAAAGAAGGAAAGGAAGAAGATTCTGAAGAAAGTGAGGAAGAGTGAGGCCCAGCCTCAACTCGTTCACAGGCGAACTAATCCTTGGAGTTCTCGGCACAGCCTTTGCAGCAGGCCTTGTATTCGGACTTGCGTGATTCCTGATGGAGTTCTTCTTTTCATTACTGGCTTACCTGGTCTGGACAGAAAAAACTTTGATCTGAACCTTTTCTGTTGACTCCATAGATTTTTAGGATTTCAAAGAGCCTTAACCTTACATGAATTACAGGATTGGAGCACACGTCTCTATCTCCGGCGGAGTTGAAAAAGCAGTTGAAAGACAGGAAGAAATAGGAGGTAACTGCGGCCAGATATTCGCAGGAAGCCCAAGAACCTGGAAAGTCTCAAGCTACAAGGAAGAAAACGGCGAAGAGTTCCAGGAAGCCCGGAAAAACAAAGATCAAAGGCCTTACGTAATCCACTCAACATACCTGGTAAACCTGGCAACTCCAAAAGACGATCTCTTCCAGAAATCAGTTAAATGCCTTCAACAGGAGCTTAACGCAGCCTCAACTCTTGGAGTAGAGTACGTGGTGTTCCATCCTGGAGCACACACAGGCAGCGGCCGGAAAAACGGGATTAAAAGAATTGCAGGAGGTCTTAACAAACTTGAGATACCGGAAAACGTTACAGTCCTTCTGGAGAACACTGCTGGAAAAGGAACGACGCTTGGAAAAACAATGGGCGAACTCAGAGAAATGATGGAGAAAACAGAGGCTTCACAGGAAAAACTAGGAGTCTGCATCGACACATGCCATGCACACGCCGCAGGCTACGAAATCAGAGGAGAACAAGGTTTCAAAGACTTCATTGAAGAAATTGAAAACGATTTAGGCCTTCAAAAAGTTAAACTCCTGCATTTAAATGATTCAAAGGATGAGAAAGGTAGTGAAAAAGACAACCATGAACACATCGGGGAAGGAAACATAGGCCTTGAAGGCTTTAAAAACATTTTGAACTCTGAGAAACTGAGGGAGAAACCCATGATCCTTGAAACGCCGGTAGATGACGAAAAAGGATACTCAGAAAACATTGAAGAAATAAAGAAACTTGTTAATTAAGAGATTACTGCTGAAACAAAGGCTGCAGCAGGCTCCATATTTGTGGAAGGCTTCTGTAACTCTTTTCCAACTTTTTTAAGTATATTTAACTCCGTCTATACTGTATGCGGACTACGGTCTTCATATTGACAGGTGTTATAGTTTTAGTATTGGCCTCTATTTCTGCCAGATTATACTTTGCCCTTAGCCGCAGTGAGAAAGAGGTTAAGGCAGGTTTCCAGCTTCAGAAAGACAAAGTAGTAACTGATCTCGAGTTTGTATTTCATGGTCTTATAGTGCTTATAAGCGGCAGCACGCTTTTCATGGTCGGAGCAATGAAAGAAAGCTCTGTACTTATGAGTATAGGAACGCTTCTGGGCGCACCAATCCAGATAACTCTCTTAAGGGCCTTCTACAGGTGGTCCAAGTGACAGATATAATTAACTTCATACTGGGCGGATCGATGATGCTGACTTCTGCAATAGCAGCTATGACAATGCTCAAGGCATTATCACATATCTACGAAGACAAAGACTACGCAGTAGCCCGGCTTTTCCTAAGCAACAAAATAACAAACTCGTTAAAGCTTCTTACTCTTTCACTTATTCTCTATGCGTTCCTAACAATAATTACAAGCATAGGAGTATATCTAGGCCTTATAGAGATAAGATTTCCTTACAGAGAAATACTGGTCTTCGCTGCATACATCTGCGTAGTTGCAGTACTTTACTTTGTACACACAGTAGAACAGGTAACTGAGAAGCCAGGAGAAGGCTGAACAATCAAATCTTCCTGAAGTCTTTTCTATTTGTATTTTCGAGGCCTTGATTAATACTTTTTTATATGGAAATGTTTTTGTTTATTAAATAGGATGGTCAATGCATTCCTGTTCTTTGCTTCGGGATTGCCGGTAGGATTAGGGACGGTGCTGATTCTTGGCATCGCTTGGAAGCTGAGAAAGAATGACAGGAAGGCTATGGCCAGTTTTCAGTTAAAGAAAGAGGCAACGCTTTTCGAGTTCAAAGTTTTGGGCTCAAGCGGCCTCCCCCTTGTTATAGGAGGAATTGTATATGCTTTAGGAGGTTACCTCGAGGTAGAAATGCTGAGAAGCATAGGTTTTACAGGAAGCATATTTTCGGTTGTCCAAATCGATTATGTACTGGTTAAATGGTGGAGGCGTTTCTAAATAAATGCTTCTATATCATACCTTGATAGGGCTTTTCATTGCATTTCAGGGCCTTATTATAATGGTTTTCTCTCTTCGGATAGTTGAAAATATCTTGAGAGATCCGGAAGTCTCTCTAAGAATGTTTTTCCTTAAGGATAAGGCAGTCCGAAGCTTCCAAGTTTATGGGTCTTTTACTTTTTTCTATGGGGTTTTAGGCACTTTAATAAGTCTTTTACTTATCTCAGATCCGGCTTTTGTTTCCTCATCGTTTCGAAGTATTTTAGCTGTTAGCTTAGGTTCTTTCTCTCTTTTTGGTCTAATTTATTTCCTGTGGAGCGTTTCTGTACTGACTGATACTTCCTGAAATGTTTTCTCCCGGTGCGCTTTTAAGGCTCGTGCACTGATTCTTTCTTGGAAAGTAGTATTTCCGTTTAACCAAAAAAACGAATTTCTAACGAGGTTTAAGATAAGATATGTCAAATATTCACAAAGATCAGAGAGTTGGCGTCTTCGTTGACGTTCAAAATATGTACTATAGTGCTAAAAATCTTTACAGTTCTAAAGTAGACTTTGAAAGTCTTCTTGACTCAGCTGTCATGAACAGGGACCTGGTCAGGGCTTCTGCCTACGTTATACAGGCAGATACTCCTGATGAAAGCAATTTCTTCGAGGCCTTGAGACAGATAGGATATGAAGTTAAGATCAAGGAGTTGAAGGAGTTCTACGGCGGAGAAAAGAAAGGGGACTGGGATCTAGGTATGACTGTTGATATGATTCAACAGGCCAAAAAACTGGATACGGTTGTCCTTGTCACGGGAGATGGAGACTTTGCAGTTCTTGTTGACCATCTCAAGTCGATGGGTTGCCGCGTAGAAGTCATGAGCTTTGGAAGAAGCAGTGCAAAGGAACTCCGTGAATCCGCTACAAACTTCATTGACATGGATGAAAACTCCGATAAATTCCTGGTAAACTAAAGTGAAAAAATTATGAAGGCCTCAAAGATTAAAGCTGAAGAGTTCATGGATGAAAATCCGTTTACAGTAGATGGTGACAGCTCTATCGCCAGTGTAAGGGATAGTATGGAGGAAAGAAACCTTAGGGCGGTGGCTGTAGAAAGGGATGGACAGCTTGAAGGCGCAGTAAGTTACAGAGACCTGATAAGACATGTCCAGTTCAATCCTGACACTACAAAACTGGAGAAAATAGTTCACAACCCTCCAAACTTTGAGCCAGAGGATACAGTCCTCGAGCTCTGTGATCTAAGAATCAACTCCGGAAAAAAGCTTCTTACATGCACAGACCCGGATGAGAACTTGGAAGCAGTTTTCAGTGATGAAGAGTTCAGAAAGGCCTTACAAAAAGTTGATGAAGTCCAGAAGATTTCAAGTCGGGATGTAGCAAGCTTTGAAGTTGTAAAGGCCTTTGAATCCGATTCTGTTGAAAAGGTAAGGCATCAGATGCTGGACAATAATATTTCTCGTATACCTGTCTTAGATGAGGATGGGAAGCTTGTCGGTGTTTTAAGAAGTACCGATGTTTTGAAGCTTCTGGTTCCGCGTGAAGGGCAGTCCTCAGGAGGTACTTCTGGCAACTCGCTGAAGGATACTCAGATAGCAGGAGGAAATGAGAAAGAAAGGCTTTCCAGCATCAATGTGTCGGAAGTAATGAACCGTACACCTACCACTTCTCAGAAACATATTTCCGGGGAGAAGGCCTTAGAACTTATGGATGATCGGGACAGTCATGAAGTCTTGATAGTTGATGACAAGTATCCTGAGGCTGTTGTAACAGGAAAGGACTTTATCAAACATGTTGCAGAGTTGAAGGCCAGTGACACTGTTTTAGTCAACTTAGTAGGCCTTGACGTTGACGAGGAGAAAGCTGCAGTCCATGAAAAAATTGAGACCCAGT
>JBDGSI010000070.1:0-3541 GCA_042217615.1 Candidatus Nanohalobium sp. | reverse complement strand
TTCGTCTCCATTGCCTGTTACTTGGGAGCAGCCTGCCACTCCTGCCGCTGCCCCTGCTCCTAAGGCCTTCATGAAGTTTCTTCGTGTGGTTCCGTCCCCTTCCCCGCTAGTTGACATATTGGTTTGTTGTGAGAGACAGGTTTAAAAACGTTGTGATTACTGGTTGGTGAAAAGCGGTGGGAATGGTGTTGTCTAGGCGGGAGAACAGTGTTCAAGGCCTTTTCGGCAAGGGTTTTTCAGCTTTTTCTTGGGAAAAGATGGCCTTCTTTGTAGAAGTTGTTTAATGGGAGTTGAGGTTTAAAGTTTTCGCCCGTTTATGGTTTGAGGAGAGAAGATGGTTCTGGAAGAGGAGTCTTTGAGCAGTGTTCTGGGTTAAAGAAGTCAGTAAGTCTACGAAAGCTTTAATAATGCCTTAAGCTTTTTTGCTCCTGGCAAGTTAAAAACTTCAACCTTATAGTTCTTTCTCATGCACCCTAATTTTGAGGAAATAGATGTTGATTTGGACTTTGATACAGTTATTGAGGAAGGTGATTTCAGCGATAATATTGATGTTAAATTAGGAAGGTATGCTGGGCCTTTTTCGGAGAAAATTGAATCAGCATTTGAGGAAAGTAAAGACTCTGATGGAGTAATATGGTACGTAAAAGTCGATCGACCTGCCTTTGAGTACTCTGGAAAAAGTTCTGAAGTAATGGATCTTGTTTCTAAAGCTTTAGACGGCATTTTAGACAATATGAATGAATTAATAGCTACTAATGGCACATATAAAATAGCTATACCTGTAGCGCAGAGTACTGTAGAAGAATTAGGAGCTTATAATGACGAGGATCTTCCTAGGTATGCAGTGGAAACTGAAAGAGTTAAGACAATCTTGGATGAAGCAGAAGAAAGTTTGACCAAAGATGAAATTATTGACTGTTATGAGGAAAGATTCGATGATAGACTGCCCTACAGCCAGATCGGAAATAAAATGGATGCTATTGGAGCAGAGTATGATGGAGATGGCTGGGTTTTGAATTAGTTTTCCAGGTTTATTTCTTGGAATTTTTGTTTGATGTTTCTGAAGTCTGTGTTGAGTTGGTCGGCTTTGTTGGTGAGGTTTGAGAGGTGTGTGTCGTAGAAGGTGCTCCAGTTGTTTTCGAAGTTTGTGAATTCTGTTTGGAGTTTGTCCAGTTCTCTGCGTACTTTTTCTGCTTCTTCTGTGAGTTCTTCCATTCTGAGATCTGATTTGACTAGTTCGAGTTTGTGGCCTAGTGTAAGCGGGGAGGATATCTGTACTCCTTTTTTAACGTATTTTTGAAGCAGGTCGTATTCTTCTTTGACGAGGTAGTAGTAGACTGCTTCTGAGGGCACGAATTCGAAGGCGAATTCTGTTGTTCCTTTCTCTGGTTTGACGTATTTATCTGCTACTTGTTGAAGGGTTTTCTCCACTGCTTTCCGGAATTTTTTTCTATGCCTCTGTTTTTCCTGTTCATCTTCTGCTTCCTTCATTTTTCTGAACCGGTCTAAAGGGAATTTGGCGTCGATACAGATTTTTCCTGCTGATGAGTCGATGTATGCGTCCGGTTTCTTTCTTCCAACCACTTGTTCCTGTGTGCCGTACATTGAGGAAGGTAGATGGTTGGAAAGTATTGTCTCCAGTTTTCTCTCCCCGAACTCTCCTCTTTCCTGGTTGCTCTGCAGCATTGTCTCAATATCCTGATGCAGTTCCTCAAGCTCCTCTGTCTGTTCTTTAACTGACTTCATCTGGTTCTCCACAGATCCTATAGTCTTATCCAGCTCCAGCTGCTGCCAGGACTCGCTTATCGCACCTCTTACCTTGTCAGGATCAACCTCCACCTCTTCCTCCTCGGTCAACTCCTTCAACTGTTTAAGCTCTCTACCAAGGTAGAGCAAGCCGGCAGCCATTACAAGAACCGTCAAACCCAGTAAAACCTCAATCATAAGAAGAAAGGCCTTTTCTACAGCTTTAAAGATAAACCCGAAGAAAAAGAAAGCAAGGGGAAAAACCCTTTTTAGAGGCCTTTAACCTGTTCAACTTTCTCCACGGTCTATAACCGGTTTACAGATCTCCTGTGTGTAATCCTTGAAGTAGACGAACGAGATCGAAGCAGACAGTATAACACCTGCTACCAGGACTCCTGCAACCAGGGCATTTGCAAACCTGAGAGAGGGATCACAGACACCCAGCATCTTGCCGCCGCCCAGGTAATTCAGCAACCGGAAGGACTGGACTGCAACAAGAAACATAAGGCCTGAAACCAGCAAATCCTTGTACTCTTTCTCCATGTTAGAACAATATACTTCAACCCCTGTATAAAAACCAGGTCTGAAAAAAGGCCTTAAACTTTTACCTCCCGCGTGTAACTCTGCACTTCTACTCCTACTTCAGCAGCTTCTATACCTGCCTTCAACCTGTTAAGTTTAGCTCTGTTGCCGCCTCCGGCTCCGAAAACATCAGAGGCATCGTAGTCATCACTTTCCAGTACCTGTTCTATTGCCCTATACATATCCGTTGCAGTATCAAGGCCCTTACCGGGAAAGGAAGTATCTCTTTTCTTTTCAAAGTCTTCAACGTTGGATCTTGCGTCGGCAAGAAGATCCCTGAGCTCTGAAACCTGTATGCTTCCTGTTTCATGAGCGTATTTCGCTCCTGCCTCAACCAGGTCTTCTACAGGGCCTTCATAGGTGTCAGGCACGTCTTCAACTTGAAGTCTTTCTATTTCTTCCTCGAAACTCTGGTGGCTCTCCTCCTGAACCGTGTCCTGAACCTCTCCGTCTTTTTGCTCCGGCATGGATCTATGAACTCTTTCATAGTAGTCGTGTACCAGGAATCTCAGGAATTTTTCCGCCAGCTCATCAGTGGCTTGCGGAGGCCCTAACTCTTGATCTTCAGATATTTCTCCATCTTCTCTATCCAGTAAAGAAGAGTCTGCTAAATTATACGCATCCAGCAGTCCCTCCAAGTCGGTGACTTGAGATAAATTCTTGTCTTTTAAGTTAAGCCATAATGATTTCGTATAGAGCTCCCTTAAGTCTTGCACCCATTCTCCTTTCTTTTCTACCTCAGTTAGATCTATATCTTCTTCTAATACTCTAGCTTCATAAGAAACCTGGTTTAAAACCCCTATCCTTTCTGAATAGTCATGGAGCTTTTCCGCCAAGTCTTTGAGAGAGTCTCGCTCATCCACTAAATCCTGTATATCTTCTCCTCTTGGTTCTCCATCCCTCCACATCTCGGATGCTACAACAGGATCAAAGTATCCATCTTCAAGGGCTTCAATAACATAACCCAACGAACGGTGAATATTACCTACTTCTTCATCCGGAATATCAGACTTATCTACAAGGCCTTCTGCTTCACTAAAAACATCTGCATCCTCTGGTTCAAGCACCCTCCTTACTTCCGAGACAGAAACCATGCACCACAATGCTTCTGTAATTTTTAAGTAACAACTACTCCGGTCCCTGTATAAAAACCGGGCTCCAATAATTCGGTTAATGAGTAGTAATATCCAAGAAGTTAGAAGAAAGGATAGAA
>JBDGSI010000007.1:0-8615 GCA_042217615.1 Candidatus Nanohalobium sp. | reverse complement strand
AGTAGAGGATACAGAGAAATTCGTCACGGCAGAAGGCCTGGTCCTACATAACTCGTTCTACGGCTACCTCGGATACAACGGCGCCCGCTGGTATTCCCGTGAAGCGGCGGAGGCAACGACGTACATGGGGCGTGAGTACATCGAGGAGACTATCGAGATGGCTGAGGAGGACGGCTACGAGATTGTGTACGGCGATACGGACTCTGTTTTCCTCAAAAAGGATAACATCAAGGAGGATATCCATGAGTTTCTTGAAAAGGTGAACTCTGAGCTTCCGGAGTTCATGGAGCTGGAGTTCGAAGGTTACTTCCGGAGAGGGTTCTTCACGTCGAAGGATTCTGGTGAAGGTGCGAAGAAGAAGTACGCGTTGATCGGCGAGGAGGGAGGTATGAAGATAACTGGCTTTGAGCAGGTCCGCAGGGACTGGAGCCCGATCGCAAAGAGGGCTCAGAAGGAAGTTCTGAGGAAGGTTCTGGAGGACGAGGTGGAGGAGGCCTTCGAGGTCGCGAAGAAGCGTATAGAGCAGTTGAAGAACGGTGAAGTACCTATCGAGGATCTGAAGATCTACACTACATTGACGAAGCCGCCTGAAGAGTATGATTCAACTTCTCCGCACGTCGAGGCGGCGAAAAAGGCGAAGAAACGCGGGAAAGAGATTCCCGAGGAGTCAACGATCACTTACGTTATCACAAGCGGAGGAGGCTCTATTTCCGAAAAAGCAGAGATACTTGAATACGCAGAGGACTACGACGCGGAATACTACATCGAGAACCAGGTGATACCTGCAGCGATGCGTGTACTGAAAGTTTTCGGCTACACAGAAGACCAGCTGAAAGGCAAGGGGAAGCAGAGCGGCCTCAGCAGGTTCCAGTAGAGAAATTTTTAACGGCCTGTGACAAGTTTCTCCTATCTCTAGAGCCTTCAAGAAGAAGGCCTTGTTTTTCCAGTTGTTGGACTGCTTTCCAGGCCTTCTCCGCTCCTGTCTGCGAGGGAGGTATTACGAAAACCAGTTCCTGAAAGATTCTTTCCTCGCTGGCGTTTTGAAGGCTTCTAAATTCGTCTATCCTGTCTTTTATCTCGTCCTGTTTCTCTCTGTACTGTTTGAGGACGTCTTCTTTCTCCATTTAACTTAGTTTAGATGGCTTTCTATCGCCTGTTTTATGGCGTTGTAGGAACTGCCTACTCTTTCTCCGTTGACGAAGATTGTAGGTGTTCCGGCTACTCCTGCTTTTCTGCCGATCTTTTTGTCCATTTCTACTGCTTCTTGGATTGAACTGTTTTCTGCTATGCATTGCTGGAGGGTTTCTGGCTTAATGTCGGTTTCCTGTGTTGCTATACGTGTAAGCAGGTCCTCTGACACCCACCTCGTGCTTTCAGGGCCTTGGTTTTTGTATACTGTATCGTGGAAGCTCCAGAAGTTTTCAGGGTCTTTTCTGTAGACGCACTCGCTTGCTTTGGCCGCCTGCTTTGATCCTTCCCCAAGTATAACGTAGTTAATGAAGTGGAAGCTGATATTCTCTCCTATATAGTTGTTCTTAAGCCTTGGAAGAACGTTTTCATCAAAGCTTTTGCATGCAGGACATCTGTAATCGCCGAACATTACAACCTGGACTGAAGCGTTCTCGCTGCCCATAGTAGGCTGCTGATCAAGCTTAAAGGAATTTCCCTGGAAAAAAGTCAGGATCTGCGGCAAAACCAATGCAACTACAATAAGTCCTGCAAGGCCTGTACCTGCTTTCAAAAGCATCTTTCTTCTCCGAGAACGCCTTGACTCCTTCTCTGCTTCCACTTCTCTTTCCGCTTTCTTAACTTCCTCTTCCTGATGATAGTTCAACTCGTCTTCATGGCTTTCTCCCCAGTGAATATGGAGTTCTCTCTCAGAATCAAAGCTTTCGCCGCAAAAACTGCACTCTACCATAACCAACCATTCTCTACAAGATATTAAAAACCCTCTTTGATACAAACCTCTAACAGAGAAATGTAGAAGATACCTATAAAATGTTCGAGAACTGTACTACAAAACATGGGAATGGATGAAAAAATCAGGGAAGAAGTAGAGGAAAATCCGGGCATACATTTTAGAGGCCTTCAGAGAGCTCTTGAATGCTCTTCGACAACTTTAAACTACCATATTGATGATTTAGAATTGGAGGAGAGGAGGATAAGGGGTTACAGACGTTTTTACCCTATAAGAATTCCTGAACGGTTTTTAAGGCCTCTGGCAGCTATGAATCATTCTGTGAGAGGGCAGATACTTTGCTGTGTAGAGGATGGGGAGACTCCTTCCTGTGTTGTTGAGTCGGTTCCTGTCTCTAAATCTACTGTTTCATCTCATCTGAAGATTTTGGAGGAGGACGGGGTTGTAAAGTCTGAGGAGAGGGGAAGGACCAAGGTTTTCTGTCCTACTCAGGATACGGAAAAAGCTCTTGAGCGATACAGCTCCGTAATTAAGGCAAGATAGTTTCTAACTCTATCTCTCTTTGAATACATAGTTGTAGAATTTGATCATGGCGTACGTCAAAGCTGTGAAAACTGTTACTGCAGCACCTATCGCAAACCATTCATGAACTCCAGGAACTATAACCTTAAATAAACTGTTTAGAGGTGTGTAAAGCACTGCTAACTGCAGAAGGATTGAAGAAGCTATTGCTGCTACAAGCCATTTATTTGACCACAGTTTCTGATCGTATCTGTGCCTTATGGTCTGTATTCTGACCAACTCTATCATTACGAAGAATGTAAAGAGCAATGTCTGCGCAGTCATTATAGTCTTCGAAGAAGCCAATTGTCCTGAAACCTTCTCTATCGTCATAAAGAAGAGGGAAAGGCCTGTAAGAGCCATTATAACCCCTATTCCAATCATTGAAGCAATTAAACGCTTGTTTATCACCTTTTCATCTTTTGCCCTTGGTTCTCTATCCATTACATCGCCCGGGGCCGGGTCAAGGCCTAGTGCAAGCGCTGGTAGCCCGTCAGTAACAAAGTTGAACCATATAAGCATTATAGGGGTGAGTATCAAGGCCTTTGACTGTGACTGGAAGAGCTGGGGGAATAAGATGCTGCCTAAAAGGATTCCGAAGAAGACGGTCATTACTTCTCCTGAGTTTGCGGATAGAAGGTAGTTTACGAACTTTCTGATGTTGTCGAATATACCTCTGCCCTGCTCGATGGCATCTCTTATGGTTGCAAAATTATCGTCCTGTAAAACCATGTCGCTGCTCTGCTGGGCAACATCCGTACCTCTTTCACCCATAGAAATACCTACGTCCGCACTCTTCAACGCTGGCGCGTCGTTGACGCCGTCTCCGGTCATTGCAACCTTTCTGCCGTTATCTTTCAAGGCCTTCTGGATTCTGACTTTGTCTTCAGGACTCACTCTGGCAAAAATATCTACGTCCTCTACTTTGGAGCGAAGTTCTTCATCACTTATATCTCCAAGCTCTCTGCCTGTAACAATTTTACTGGTTGAAAAACCGATCTCCTTACCGATAGCTTCTGCAGTCTCAGGCCTATCGCCTGTAGCCATCACTACGTCAATCCCTGCTCCTCTACAGTCCTCAACTGCTTCCTTGACTTCTTCACGTGGAGGATCAATCATTCCCTGAAGACCGAGGAAAACCATGCCGTTCTCAATACTCTCTACCTCAGCCTCTACATCTTCAACCTCCTTCCTGGCAAAACCAAGTACACGTAAGGCCTCACCTGCAAACTCCTTATTCCGATCTAAAATTTCTTCCCTTTTTTCCTCGGTCAGTTTTACCTCTTCACCATTAATTAGAACTCTGTCACATCTTTCAAGTACTGTTTCAGGTGCTCCCTTCATGAAAGCCTTGCCTTCTTCCGTTAAGACGGTCATCCTTTTCCTGGGAGAGGAGAAAGGTATCTCTCTAACTCTCTCCGCATCTTCAGAGACACCGGCTTTCTCTGCAGATATTTTTAAAGCAACTTCTGTGGGGTCGCCAAAGTATTCTTTATCCTCTTCTTCTGCAGCCTTCTCAGAGTTATTGCATACTGCACCGCACCGCAGTAAAGGCCTTAAATACTCTGTGTCAACTTTTTCACCGTTTCTCGTGAAGCTTCCCTGGGTTTCAAGGCCTTGACCAGTTACATCGAACTTTTCTCCCTGGAAAAACAGTTTTTTCACTGTCATCCGGTCCTCTGTAAGAGTGCCGGTTTTGTCTGTTACAATTGTATCTGCTGAGCCCAGGCTTTCGACTACAGACAGTCTTCTTACCAAAGCGTTTTTTTCAAGCATTTTTCTGCTTCCCAGAGCTAGTGTAAGAGTTACTACTGCTGGAAGGCTGACTGGGACTGCTGCAACTGCGAGGCTGACGGCTAGAAGCAGTACTGTGACTGGAGAGGCAGAGGTAAATAGTATCTCTATTAAAGCTACTGCTACGATTATAGCGGATATTCCGTAGCCTATTTTTTTGCCCATGCTATCTACTTCTTTCTGGAAATCTGTTTTGCCTTCTTCTGCTTCGTTAATCTGCTCTGCAATACTGCCTACTTCTGTATCCATACCTGTTTTGACTACTACTGCTTTACCTCTTCCCTGAACTACAGAAGTGCCTTTGAAAACCATGTTTGGTCTATCGGCGACAGGAGTTCCGCTACTGACTTTTCCAGGCTCCTTGGAGACGTTTTCGCTTTCCCCTGTCAAAGTAGACTCATTGAGATGAAGGCTTTCCGCCTCAATCAAACGTGCGTCAGCAGGAACGGAGTCTCCCTGCTCCAGCTCTATAATATCTCCAGGCACAAGACAGGTTGAATCAACTTCACGCTTCACATCATCTCTCAAAACGTTTACTTCCGGGGTTGACATTTCCTTTAAGGCCTGAATCGATTTCTCAGCCTTGTAATCCTGGAAAAAGCCGAATAAACCAGACAAAAACACTATACCAAGTATCAGTGAAGCGTTTACCCATTCAGAGCTGTAACCAGGAAGCAAGCCTACGGCAATAGATGTGAAGGCTGCGAAAAACAGCAGATAAATCAGGAAATCCTGGAACTGGGAAAGAAACAGTTTCCAGGTAGAAACCTCCTCACCTTTCTCAATCCGGTTCTCGCCGAACTCATCCTTCTTCTCCTCAACCTGTTCGCTGGTAAGGCCTTCCTCGCTGTCAGTTCCAAGCTCAGCTACAACTTCTTCAAGGCTCTCGCTGTACCAGTCCATCTGAGTATATACTCAAGGCTGCTTCTTGTTAAAAAAACTGCTTCAAATTTTGTGTATGGATTCATCCATTGCATCCTCTGCAGCTTCTCCCAACGCCTCTCCAAACGTAGGATGAGCATGAATGGTGTTGGCAATATCATCAAGGTAGGCCTGCATCTCCAGAGCCAGTGTGGCCTCTGCAATCATATCTGAAGCTCTGGCAGCTATAATTTGAACGCCCTGCAGCTTTCCTTCTCCGTCCGCAACCACCTTTACGAATCCTGAAGAGTTTCCAGTAGTTAAAGCTCTTCCCGAAGCAGTCATAGGGAAACGACCTGTTTTTACTCCGTCAAATCTCTCGTTAGCTTCTTCTTCACTGAGGCCTACGGTAGCGACCTCCGGATCTGTATACATGACTGACGGGATCGCTTGATTGTCAAAGGCAGCTGGTTCTCCTGCAGCCACTTCAGCAGCAACTTTACCCTCTCTGAAGGCCTTGTGCGCAAGTAATGGCTGTCCTGCAGCATCTCCTACACAGAAAATACTGTCATCGTCTGTCTTCATCTTTTCATCGGTTTTAACAAATCCTCTGTCATCTATTTCAACCCCGGTGTTTTCAAGACTTAAGCTTTCAAGATTAGGCCTTGTCTCACGGCCTGCAGCTACTAGAATCTTGTCTCCTTTAATCCTCAGTTTTTCTCCTTCCTGATCAGCTATTAGAACAGGTTTTCCATCCTCATATTCTATTTCTTCTGCTTTTGCGTTTGTATGGATGTTTTTCGAGTATGTAGAGTTCGCGTTCTGAAGCTCGTTCACTATCTCGGAATCAAACATTTTCAGAATCCTGTCTCGGGCCTCAACTATCTTCACGGTTGAGCCAAAGTTTGAGAACTTTGTAGCAGCTTCCATACCTATATATCCTCCCCCAACCACTACAAGCTCCTCAGGCGCTTCATCCATGTTCAAAAGCTCACGGGAAGAAATAACACCATCTTTCTCGAATTCAAGGCCAGGAATCTCTACAGGAGCGGAACCGGTTGCAATAACAGCTTTCTCAAACTCAATGTTCTCCGCATTATGCTCCTCCTCAACTCTTACAGTAGAAGAGTCAAGAAAACGGGCTTCTCCCTGAATATATTCGATGCCGTAGTGGTCAAAAATCGTTAGAAGGCCGTTGTCCAGTTTATCTACAATATTATTCTTCCAATCCTGTACCTCTTCAAGGTCAACACTGGTATTCTCTACGTGAACACCGTTTTTCTCCCAGCTTTCAATCTCTTCAAGAACTCCAGCAGCATGAATCAAGGCCTTTGCCGGTATACACCCTCTATTAAGGCATACGCCGCCGATAGTATCTTTTTCAACTACTACAACATCAAGGCCTTTCTGAGCGGCCCTGATGGCTGCGTTGTATCCTCCAGGACCTGCACCGATAACTACAAGATCTGTACCTGTTGTTATATCTCCTACAACCATATTTTTTACGTTTCCATAAGCATTTCTTCCGGTTTCTCCAGATTTTCTATGACTTTGTTCATGAATCTTGCTGCCTTTGCTCCATCTACGACTCTGTGGTCATAGCTTAATGAAAGCTTGACTGTGTGGCGTGGCTTGATTTCTCCTTCTACGACTTGAGGGGTTTCCTGTATTTTTCCAACTCCTAGTATAGCGACCTGAGGATAATTTATGATTGGGGTGAATCCTTCTCCTCCTATAACGCCGATATTGGAGATTGAGAATGTTCCTGGCTCTAACTTCTCTCTGTCAATTTTTCCTTCCCTGGCTTCTTCAGCAGTCTCATTTATATCTGAAGCCAGCTCCACAATATTCTTGCTGTCGACATCTTTGATTTTAGGGACAAGAAGGCCTCTATCAGTATCTACAGCAATATTGAAGTCGTAGAACTTTTTCCTGACAACCTCATCATTTTCTTCATCAAGTTCAGCGTTCAGGTCAGGGAACTCCTGCATCGCCAGGTAGCAGGCCTTCATTATGAAAGGAAGATAGGTTAAGTGGACGTCTACGTCCTCCCTTACTTCCTCACGCAGGTTCACTAGATGGGAAACATCAGCGGTATCCATATGGGTGACGTGAGGAGCTGTAAACTTGGACTCCGCCATTCTCTCCGCAGTCAAACGCTTAACATTATTCATCTCAACTCTCTCTACTTCTCCATCTATATCAACAGAACGATCCTGGCCTGAAGGCCTCTCATCTTTCTCAGTCTCTTCTTTTTCCGCAGCGTCTAACACATCGTTCCGTGTAATCTTTCCTCCACGGCCTGAACCTTCTATCTCTGTGATATCAACTTTTTTCTCTCTAGCAAGCTTTCTGACTGCAGGAGTGGCCTTAACACCTTCACTGGAATCTTCTGCAACCTCTGAAGCGGTGCTATCTTCTTTACCTGCGGCTTCCAGCACTTCTTCCTCAGTAATTCTCTCTCCAACCTTAATTGATTCCAGGTCAACGTTCTTATCCTCTGCCAGCTTCCTAACTTTAGGTAACGCTAACACATCTCCGCTTGAGCCCTGATAAGATACGGTCTCATCTTCCTCGACTTCATCAACTTCTTCATCTTCCTTGCTATCCTGGTTAGAGGCCTCTTCCCCCACTTCTTCTCCTTCAGTTTCCATTTCAAGTATTACTTCTCCTACTTCAACTTGATCTCCTGGAGAGGCCTTCAAAGTTTTTATAACGCCGTTGCTTGGAGAAGGAATCTCTACAACTGCTTTGTCGGTCTCTGCCTCAGCAAGAACCTGATCCTCTTCAACCTCATCTCCTTCACTTACTTTCCATTCCAGAAACTTGCCTTCTGTAACTCCTTCACCTGTATCCGGGAATTCGAACTCTAAAGTCATCTAGCTAAACCTCCTCCTGTAAAGAAGCGTAGTCAAAGAACCTATACCGGTTAAAGCCGCAATATCCACAATCAAAGCTGCAGGACTGAAGGCAGTGCCTCCTGAACCTATATTCAGGAAAGCAAGAGGAAGGCCTGCACCTCTGCTACCGTAAAAAGCTTCAAATACCGCTGGAGAAAACATTTGAACTGCCAGAAACAGCGAAGGCCCTGCCACTATCTCATAACGGTACTGAAAGATTTTCTGCTTGATTTCTTCTGCTTTCATAGTTCTTTAGAACTTCAGTACTTGTTTCAGGCCTTTTACAGCGCGTTTTTTGTTCGGCATGTAGAAGTCTTCGAGTGTGTACAGTGGGTATGGTACGTCTGGGGCGGTTACTCTTTCTACCGGTGCTTCCATGGATAGGATTGCGTTTTCCTGTATTCTTGTAGCGATCTCTGCGCCCATGCCGCCTGTCTTCGGTGCTTCGTGCAGTATCATCGCCCTGCCTGTCTTTTCTACGGATTCTATTATTGTTTCGTAGTCCATTGGGTGGATGGTTCTCGGGTCGATGATCTCCACCGAGGCGTCTATTTCTTCCGCTGCGTCTTCTGCGACCGGCA
>JBDGSI010000069.1:10232-16928 GCA_042217615.1 Candidatus Nanohalobium sp. | reverse complement strand
CCGAAACCATAAGTATTCGATATGAGATGATTCGAAAGTGCAATAGTATTGTAACCGTTTTCATTAAGGCCTTGAACCAGCTTGTTATCCTCTATCCTGCTATCCCAGTCAATCGCTCCATGCTCAGTAGGATATCCCCCAGTAAAAACCGAGGCATAGGAAGGCAGACTGTAAATAGAGTTAGCGAAAGCATTTTCGTATCTAACTCCAGATTCGGCCATCTCATCCATGAACGGAGTTACATCCCTATCGTTACCGTAACATCCGAAGCTCTGGGCTGTAGCAGTATCCAACAAGAAAACCATTATATTCGGTTTACTTTGTCTCATTCTATCACTAGATATCAAGCTCGCTTGTAATCTTATCCGTCTTCCCTAACTCTGTTAACCTACCGAAGAAATCTGTTATTTTAGGCTCTTTATCAGGGAACAGCTCTACATTAGAACTGTAGAAAGCATGCTGGTTATGACCCTCTCCATCTTTACTTGCGAACCCATGATCTGACATGAAAATAATACAGTCGTAGTTCAAATCTGCTTTTTCCAGAATCTCGCCTGCAAATTCATCCATCTCCTCATAAAGGCTCTTCTTCCTCTCTTCAGACATCTCCCAGTCCTGAAAATGATGCTGGATATGGTCAGGATAAAAAATATGACACATCAAGAAATTATGCTGTCTATCCAATTCCTCCATCAAGACTTTTTTCCTCCACACAAATTCTCTTTCAATAAATTCAAGAGCTTCATCCATATCCAATGCAGGATTCCTCACAGCAGTAGCATGCTCCCAGTTAACTTTTTGGGTTACAGAGGGAGAAACAGTAGGAACAAACAAACTTTTTGATTTCTCGAACTTCTCGAAGAGAGTTTCATGTTCGTGGTCTTCAAGAGTTACTCCATCCTGAGACACTGAAGGAAATACCTTGAAAAACCTCTTCATGCTCAAAAGATTCAATGGATTCAGGACACTCTCGTACTTATTCAAAAACTCCTTGTTCCACTTCCCCCTGTCCCTTATACCGTGCTCTTCAGTAGGCTTGCCAGTTACAAATGAAGCAAAAAGTTCGGGAGTCATTATTTTTTCGACATCCTCAGAGTTCTCAATAGAACCAAACTCTTCCTGTTGAATATTATTCAAGCCGTATTTCTCAACAAACCTCTTGTCAAGTCCGTCAAAGGCCACCACTAAAATAGAATCTACCTCATCAACCATAACTAACAATTAGAGTCGAGTTCTTTAAAGAATTCCCTAAGCCTCTCCATCTCCTTCTCATAAGAGAAGTCCTTTGCTAACTCCCTCATCTCCTCAGAAATCTCCTGCTTCTCCTCTTCATCCATCCCGAAAATAGTCTTGATATCATCTGCCAAGGCCTCATGATCTCCCTGAGGATGCTTGAATCTTTCGAAGTTCTGATTATGAACAGGAACATCGCTCACACAGATAGGAAAACCTGCTGCAGCCGCCTCGTAAATAGCAAGGCCCTGAGTCTCAAATTTAGAGGCATGTATGAATGCCTCACAGTTCGACATTAACTCAAACATTTTTTCCCTCGGAACGAAGCCGTGTATCTCAACATTTTCCTCTAAGTTGAGATCTTCGATTAGCATAGTAATTCTGTCCCTATACTCCTCACTAGACCAACCTCCTATGATGTTAAGCTGCGCCTCCGGATATTCTTTTTCTACAATATATAAGGCCCTAATTTGTGTCTCAACATCCTTGAACTTTCTAGCGTTAGCTAAAGAAAAAAGTTGCTTGCTATCGATTTTAGGTTTTAGATTGCTAAAATGTTTCTCATCTATAGCATAAGGGCAATAAAATACATTGCTTTCCGGCAAAAATTCTGTATATATATCCTTTTCATACTTGCTTAGGCAACGGAGAGTTACCCTGTCCGAAAATAATAGAAAACTGCTTCGCTTTACGATATTCTTAGCAACCCCCTGAAGCTTATGAAATCCTGAACAATGAGGTGCATAAATAATATCCTTCCCAGAAAGCACGCCCAAAAGAGGCAATACCCAGTTAGGCCAATAAGAATTATACATATAGATATAGTCTGCTTGTGATCTAAGAATACGGGAAAAAAGTTCGGGAACGCCCTCCACTTCAATAATATCGTTTTTAACTACTTCAGCATCGAACGTCAGCACACAAACATCGAACCCGTTATCAGCAGCTGAAGTTAGAACTCTATCTACAAATGTCAACTTTGATTCGTTTTTAGAGTATTTTTCTGTGAATATTATAAGATCATACTCGATTTACATCACCTAAGATTCCGTAGATTTCTTTCTATTTTACCACAAATCCTATTTACCGAATATTCTTCAATAGCTTCTAATGATTTATTATGCAAACTCTCTAGTTCGTCCTCATCTAGCTCTCTTATAGCGGAGACTAGTTGCTCTGCTTCACAAGTCTTTGTATAGCTACTAAACCCTCCTCTCTCTCCTTTTGGAGTAGATATAACAGGTAGGCCGAACCTAAAATAATCCAAAATTTTTACATTAGCTCCAGAACCTCTAGTAACAGGATTCAATCCAAATTTAGCTCTTGAAAGCAGCTCTTCTTTTCGAGATTCCTCCACAAACCCTTCTAAGCTAATATTCTCAGGACAATCAGTTAACTCTCTACATACAGTACCTGCAATCACAAATTGCTCTTGGGGCATACTACGAGCTACTTCAATAATCCTTTCAGCAGCCTCGATATTAGGGTCATATCTACTCCCAATAAAAAAACCAAAGTCTCTATTAGAAGGAACATATTTAGGCTCCGTCTCATCAGGTATGGGGTGGGGGGCCAATACAACTTTATCCTCATTCAAGTCATAAGTCTCAGTCATGTTATCTTTATCCCTATTTGAGGAGGCCAATATCAAGTCGCTTCTAATACACAAGCTCTTTTCATTATCATAAACCTCTCCAAGAAGTTCGCTGCTTTTCCCAAGTTCTCTATACAACTCATAATCAAAATCAGCAGCATCGTATATCAATATTTTATCTTCTATTAAAGAATCTAATAATTTATTGTAAACTCTACTATGCGACACAATAACCGCATCTGATATCCTGATCAGCTTTTTTAGTATTCTCATATTAGAGTTGATGCTCATCCTAAAAGGAGAGTTATACCCTAATTCTCCAGTTAAAATTTGACTAAAAGCTTTCCTAGCAAACGTAGTTAAATTGTCAACAAGATTAATCTCTTCTATACCTTCTTCAAGAGTCTTCCTACTATAAGACTTTTTTTGTAGAGGAAATCTTTCATATCTAGAGTTAAAATTAACCGAAAGAATAAAATGGTTTTTAGATAATCCTCTCGCCAAATGATGGCCTCGATAGGAAGATCCAGAATCAGGTGTTTCGAGCGAATTAGGTCGCAACCAAAGTATATTCATAAATAATTCTTGGATTAAAACAATTAATAATTCTTGGATTAAAACAATTAATATATGAAGGAGTTACAAAATTTTCAGGAGGATATTATTTTTAAAGCCACTATGGCATATAGATATGGAATTTACAGCAAATTTAGCAATAAAAGAGGTTTCACAGCAATATCAAAATTACTAGAAGAAACCACCATGAAAAGAATATGTAAAAGTAAAGATTGTGCAACAGAAGTTAAATTTAAAGGCGATAAATATTATTTTAGCAATAATAAATCCCTAAAGACCGGTATACTCGACGAAACAGAATTTTTTAGAGCATTCCTAAACAAAATAAGGAAAAAAGATGTTATTTATGATGTTGGTAGCTACCACGGCCTATACGCCATCTTAGGTTCTAAAAACAAAAGCTATGCATTTGAAATAGATCCGGAAAACATTAAAACAATTCAAAAAAACAAAGAGCTAAACAGCAAAAGAAACATCACTATAAAAAATGCAGCGGTAACTAATCGAAATGGTGTAATAAACTTCCAGTCTGGGAAGAAACAATCAAACCAAATTGGAAAAGGAACAAATAAAATAAAGTCAATAACACTAGACAAATTCTCGACTAACGCTAAAGATCCAGATATAATTAAAATAGATGTAGAGGGAGCAGAACTCAAAGTGTTAGAAGGAAGCAAGAAGACAATAAGAAGATGCAAACCCACAATCTTCTTAGAACTGCACCAAAATGAAATTCTAAAAGAGTTTGGCGCAAAAAGAAAAGAAGTATTGAGCCTATTAAGGAATTTAGACTATAAAATAGCGCAAGAATTTAAAAGGAGAGCTCAAAGACAAATAGTCTTAGAGCCGCAATCTAGGTCTTAAATTCTAATTCTTTATCTCTCCTTTTATAACTGGAAATATATTGATCTTCCCCTCCTAACCTACGTCGCTCTAAACATTTAAGCTCTTCAAGAAATACATAAAAAGAATCCATAATTGACGCTATCAAACCTCTTATACCCCACCTATAATCCTTTCTCAAGACAAATTGTGCAATAAATCTCTTCATCGGACCCAAAAATAAGCGGAAAAACTCTGGTTTCTTAACTTGATCTGCTTCAATATCTGTATACCTATTAATCCTATCTAACCTATCTCTAATACCTAAATAAGAAAAGTGCTCTATAGCAATCTCGGGATCCGGATCTAGCTTCTTTACTCTAGCTTCTGGATTAATATCTATAAAATTATGTACTTTATTCCCTAAAACAACCTCACCAGGCCTAAAAAACCTTACAACGTAATCTGGCCAGCCTGCATTAGATCGCCACTCTCCCAAAAAATAGTTCTTTCTCGGAATACTAACAACGTCATATTGCTCTCCTCTAGATATATCAAGTAAAGATTCAGCTAACCCTTTTTTAATTCTCTCATCGGCATCTATCGTCAAAATCCATTCCCCTTCTGCTTGATTGACCCCAATTTTTCTCAACTCATCAAAATTTGTCTTAGACTTAGTCTGTATTATATTATCTGCGTATCTTGAAGCTATTTCTATTGTTGAATCCTCACTATAACCATCAACAATGATAATCTCATCACACCATTGAATTGATTTAAGACAACCTTCAATATAATCTTCCTCATTGAGTGTTAACACAACTGCTGAAATATGAGTCATCTGAACCTCCTCAACCAGGCTACAAGATTGGATAACGGAGTTCTTATCATTAAATCTTCAATCAGGCCTTTATACGGATTCTTAAGTTGCCAGTCTTCCCCATTCCATGTCCATTGTAGCTTAAAAAACCTAAGAGTTGTTTGGCAAATACCTTTATCTACAGTCTCTTCCTTGATATTAACCCCATCCATAGTATAATATCCTTTTTCAAGCATCGAAAGAGCTGTAGGAAGAATATCTACAGTTCTCATATATTCAGACATTATCTCAGAATTGAGGAAAACCGTAGGAACTTGTGCCACATGTTTTGTAGGAGGATTATTGTGACCAAACCTCTTTTTACCCCAAATGTTTTCTCCCATTATCTCACCATGATCTGATGTGAAAATCACAAGAGTGTTCTCATATATCCCGCGATTTTTCAGTGTCTGAATATGTCTCCAGAAGTGTTCTTCCATTTTATCGCAAGCATTCTCGTATTCTTCTATTATTTCGTCTTGTTCCATACTGCTGAAATACTCTCTACCTTCGAGATATTCTCTAGGCAGTTCATTTCCATGCTCCATCACGCCATAAGGTTCGTGGGTTTCCATAGCTCTCTCAACCCAGATGAATGGTTCTTCTATGTCCTCGAGCTCTTCAATGGGCTGCCCAAATATCCTTCCTATCGCCGAGTCCTTGTGATCATAAAAAGTAGTGTTTGGAAATAGATCAAACACAGTCTTAGTCCCTGCCTCAAATTCGAAAAAATCATCTACCTCATGATTTGGCGACTCGAAACCAGTCAGAAGCGATGTAAAAGATTGTGGACTGTGCAAAGAAGGAGCCAGAGTCTTTATAGGTCCTGAACCTTCTTCAGCTATTGAATCCGGTATATAATTATAGTTTAAGGCATCTGAAACAAATATCATTATATTCTTAAACTCGCTCATTAAAAACCACCTCAACAGTTTCTTC
Source organism: Candidatus Nanohalobium sp. (assembly GCA_042217615.1). Taxonomy (GTDB): domain Archaea; phylum Nanohalarchaeota; class Nanosalinia; order Nanosalinales; family Nanosalinaceae; genus JBDGSM01. Next base: position 10,905 of record JBDGSI010000069.1, on the reverse strand, counting down.
GGCAGTTTTTGACCAATCAAATCTTTTTGCCTGCCCTACCATATACTTTTCCTCCATAAGTTGCATCCTCTCCAGTATTTCCTTAGTATTATTTTTTGAAACCCAAATTCCTTTATCTCCTACCACTTCTGGTAGAGAACTTTTGTCAGATACTATCGGTACTGTACCGCAGGCCATTGCTTCGAGCGGCGCTCTTCCAAAGCCTTCGTAGTGGCTGAGCTGGAGTAAGGCCTCTGCGGAGGAGTATATCTGTGGCAGGTCTTCTTTGTCGACGAAGCCCGTGAATACTACTTTATCTTCTATTCCGAGTTCCTTGATCTTTTCCTTATGTTTTTCTCTGTATCTCTGTCTTCCAGGAGGACCTACTTTCACAAGATCTAAATCAGGTTTTTCCGCCAATAGTTCTAAAAACAGTTCGAGTGTTCCTTCAAAATTTTTCCTGTCTTTTTCTGCACCAACATAGAGCAAGTATTCTCCCTCTATTCCATACTTCTGGAGGATTTTCTCATCTCGCTCTCTAGGATAAAAGAAATCTGTGTCAACGCCCTGGTATATCACAGTTATCTTTTCCTCAGGAATGCCTACATGTTCTATTAAATCCTTCTTGGTGTGTTCTGAGATCGCGATTATCTTGTCTGCTTTTTTCATGACCTTGATCTGTCTCTTCATGATC
>JBDGSI010000069.1:0-10205 GCA_042217615.1 Candidatus Nanohalobium sp. | reverse complement strand
TGCGTAATCAGTCACGTAAGGTATGATGTCGTGTACTGTGACGATAAGTTCTTTTCTGGTAGGTATGTATGCGAGGCCTGCGTAGTTCATCTCCGGCAGAAATACTTTGTCGCCTGAAGCACTGTAGTATGCTATAGGTGTCTTGATGAACTCATTTATTATTCTCGGAACAGGAGTCTTCGAGGTGAAGTTCGGTGCCACGTTTTCTATCTCGTCTGTCTGTTCTTTCATGTGCCGGTAGAGCTGTGTGGCGTAGTTACCCATTCCTGATCCTTCTTCCAGATCTGATATGTATGATATCAAAGTTTCTTGTACACCTCCTCGTGTTTGTCGGCCACTTTTTCCCAGGAGAGTTCCTCCCTGAGCCGGCCTATTTCTTTATTGTCAGTATAGTTTCTTATTTTGTCGGCTAGATCCTCCGGGTTTTCTGGTTCGAAGTATGTTCCTGATTCTCCCAGTACTGATCTGAAGACTTCAAGGTCTGAGCAGATTATGTTTTTTCCTGCGCCTATGGCTCTGTGCATCATCCCGCTCTGGGAGGACTCTACGTAAGGAAATAGATTCAGGTCGGCTGAGCAGATCAGTTTATCTAGTTTTTCTTCAGGTACAAACTCTTCTCTAATTTCTACTTGGTCTTGGAGATTTTTCTCTTCCACTATCTCTTCAAGGCTCTCTTTGTAGGCCTTTCCCATTTCCTCGAAGTTCGGCGGTGTGCTCCCAATTACGAGTAGCTTATAGTTTTCAGGAAGCAGTTCTATTGCTTTTACAGCGTATTCAAAGCCTTTGACTTCGCTGAGAAATCCTGTACACAGAAGGAACTCGTCTTCATGGGAGAGCCCGTACTCCTCTCTAATATCATCTCCGCATTCTATTTTCTTAACGCCGTGAGGAATAACTTCAACGTTTTTTCTCCCCATCTCTTCTTTCAATACGTCGTTATGAACTATTATTTTGTCGCTCAGCATGTAGATTAGCCGGTAAGTAAGTTGTTTATAGCCAAGATAGCGGAGAAGTTTCTTCGGCTTCAGGGAGAACTCATAGTCTATGTATGTGTGCATAGTTGTCACTACTTTCGTATCCGACTTTCTCTTAAGCTGCAGCATTTTCAAGGCCATGAAAAGAAAGTTTAACCTGCCGTAAAGATTTAGCTCATGCTGGACGTGAACTATATCTGGATCTCCGCTAAACGCATTTTTCGCTGCCTGAATAAAGCTTGATCTATCAGATTTATCCATTAATGGATCAATATTCTTTCCCTCTGCCTTTTTGAAAGAAATAATTTCGTTATCCATACCTTCAAGCTCTTCTACCAGCATATGAGCATAATCCGCTATACCTCCTTTCCATGGCGGGTAACTTGTAACATGGCTTACTTTCATCCCAGTCTCACCGCTTCCCTGAACTGGTACGGGATCAGCGAGGGTTTTTTCAGCAGCGTTAAGGTAAAGCCGGCGTACCAGGCCCAGTATTTGAGTTGTGCGATCTCGAACCCGATTAAGAGGGCTTTTACGCCTTCTTCCTTCAGTAGTTTCTTGAGCGTATCGAGATAGTAAAGTTTGGGTATTGTCAGAAGGCCTAGAAGTATAACGGCGTTATATACAGTTAGTTCTGGTTTGAATACTGCTGAAGCGATTGTTGTTGCTCCGCTAAAGAGTGTTAGGGTTGCGGTTGTGAACAGCCAGAGGTTTTTGCTGACGCCTAGTTTCTGGGAGGGGTGTGTGAAGAGGTTTCCGCCTTTGGCGTCGCCTTCTCCGTATGTTTTGAACTGGTTCCAGAGTGCTTTCCAGGTCGGCCGCATCTTCCAGTAGACCATCGCGTTTTCCGCGATCGCTGGTTCGTAGCTTTCGGACAGGATCTTGGCGTTGAACTTGCTGTCCTCGCCTGTGTAGAGGTCTTCCGGGTATCCTCCTGCGTCTTTCCAGGCCTGACGTGAGAATCCTACGGAACGGGAGGAGGGTCCGCGGTTGCCTTTCCTGAGTTCTTCTACGGTGTGGGCGGAGCAGATTATCTCGCCCTGGACTTTTTCAAACAAGTTATCTGCGCGGTACCGGAACATTCCTATGACGTATTCGCTTTCCTCGAATGCTTTGCACATTTCCTCGTACCATTTTTCGTCAAGCACGCAGCCACCATCCGTAGAAACAATATAATCGTTTTCTGCGTTTTCCACCGCGATGTTTCGTCCTTCTGCGATGTTGCAGCCTTCTTCAACGATTAGATGGATCCAGTCGTGTTCTTCCGCATATTTCCGGATAACGCCTTGCGTTCCATCCGTCGAGCCGCCGTCCACGAAAACTGCTTCTGCAGGAGTCACGGTCTGTTCAACTATCGAGTCCAGCAGCTCTTCCATCGAGTCGCCTTCGTTGTAGACGGTGCATATGAGAGATGCTTTTTTCATCCGGTAAGAACTGTTTCCGTTCTGAAGCATTATTACTTTTCGGTTCCGGGAAAGCCTGTTTTTATCTTCTTTTTGTGGCTTTCTAGTTTATTTCTGCGGCCTTCTGAGAGAATATTAGAGGTAGGAATTTTTCTTCTTCGTTTCTCTGAATTTTTTCCTGGTTCATTACTATCATGTTTTCCGGAGAGTACTTTTTCTGAAAGCTTCTCATAGATCTTGTCGTCTCAGGCCTTGACTTAATCTCGTATGCGTTCAACTTTTGTCCTTCCTTCACAAAGTCTACTTCTGCCTTTGACTTGGTTCTCCAGTACTTTAACTCGGTTCTGGCTTGTGTGTAGAAGAAGTTCTCGTTCAGTTCTCCTCTATCATTTCTTATTTCGAAATCCTGGAAGTTGTTGATCAGGGTGTTCCTGAATCCGTTGTCGTAGAAATAGATTTTCGGCTGCTTTGAGATCTCTTTCTGTTTGTTGGAGTAGAAGGGGCGTACTTGATCCAAAATAAACGTGTGTTCTAGAACGTTCAGACGGTCTTTGAGTTTGTTGTGCTGCATCCCTGTCTTCTGCGACACCTTGTTGTACTTGGTTTTCTCTCCCATCTTGAGGGCTAAGACCTTCATCAAATCTTTCATTTCTCGATCATCCGAAATGTTAAGGACATCACCTATCTCCCGTATCAGGTACGTTTCGACTATGTTCTCCAGAACTTTCTGTTTCTCTTCTTCTGAATCTGAGAGTACAACTCGAGGGTAACCTCCGTAGATCGCGTACTCCTTTCTCAACTCTTCGATCCGATCCAGAGTTGTAGAGGTCATCTCTAGAGAGCCCTCATCCAACCAGGCCTCTACTTTTTGTTCTCGGTCTGAAAACACTTTGTATAACTCTTCATCCCGATATCTCAGGAACTCTCTGAAGCTGAATGGGTAAAGACGGAACTTTAGAACCCTTCCTGTAAGATACTTTAGTCCCTCTATAGTCATATCAGCCGTGGAAGAACCTGTTATAAGTATTTTCTTCTCCGGATACTCGTCGTAAAGGTATTTAAGCTTTCTTCCGCCTTCTTCAGCGTACTGGAACTCATCTATTAGCAAGTAATCGTTTCCCTCAAGATAAAGTTCCGCAAACTCTTTTTCATTCTGTTCAAAGACGCCCAGAATATCTCTATCCTCGAAAGTCACGTATTTAGAGTTTTCAAGTTCGCTCTCCAGCTTCCTGAAAAGCGTGGTTTTTCCTGCCTGCCGCGGCCCAACAACCGCCAGTATCTCAGGACCATCCAAATATTTTCGCAACTCTTGCTCAATATCACGAGGAACATACTCCATAAACAAAATAACCCTACTAAAATTTAAGTAACTTTAATTTTAACCCCACTAAAATTGAAACTTCTTCAATAATAGCAGGGTTAATCCTGAAGTCCCGACACCAGCCCATCAATTTTCTCCGCAAAGTTCTCCCAGCTGTACTTTTTCGCGTTCTCGCGGCCTTTTCTTCCCACATTCTTAACTTTCTTTTCGTTTTCCGCTAAAAACCGCATCTTTTCCGCAATAGCTTCTTTTTCAGCTTCTACAAGGAAGCCTGTTTCTCCATCAACCACAGAATTTCTGGGACCTCCTTCGTTAACAGCTATAACCGGTTTCTCGTATGTTCCAGCTTCTAGAGGCACGATCCCCCAGTCCTCTTTCTCCGACAGGAACAGGACAGAGTAACAGTTGCTGTAAAGCTCTTCCCACCGTTCCCCATCAACATCAGTTTCTATACTGACGTTCTCTCCTGCTCTCTCTTCCAGTTCCGAAATATAGTTTTCATCCGCAGAAGAACCGGCGAGAACAAGCTCAAAACCGTCAAGTTCGGCTTCTTCAAAAGCTTCAATAGCCAGCTCCTGTCTTTTGTACGGCTCGAACCGGCTAGGGTAGAAAAAGTATTTCTCATAACTTTCTGAACCCTGTGTGTCTGTTTCAACACCAGGATTCACGACAGAAACCTTATCCTTGCCAACCAAGCCTTTTTCAAGAACTCTCTGCTTCGTGACCTCGCTGTTCGCCGCCACCACGTCAAAATACCTCCAAGCGTAAGACTCCATCATATTAAAGACGGCAGTCATAACCGAGTAAAACGGCCGCAGAACGGGATGAAAACCTGCTCTGTACGTATCCTTGAACTCCGGCAGAGCCGCTCTCAGCGGCGTGTGACAGTAGCCTAAAATCGGCAGATCATGGTTGCGGAAATTGATCACCGACCCAGCACCTGTCTCAGAGACCAGAAGCGCATCGAAACCCTTCAGATCTAGCTTCTGAAACATGCCGCCGACAATAAAATCCTTTGCCTGAGCAAAAAACGACTCAGGACCCCTCCTGTTAGAAACAACGTCTACATCGACATCCTGAAAACCTGAAAAAGTGGCTTCTTCATCGTAAAACATTGTAAAAACTGTTACATCGTTTTCAGAACGCTTCGCATACTCCAGCACCACTTTCTCCGCCCCTCCCTTCTCCTTCAAATACGGATGATAAACCGCCAGCTCCATAACCCAACCCTTTAAAACCAGCCTTTTTTAGCTTAATTATGAGAAAACAAATTGCCGTTTTTATGGTGTTTATAGCATTGAGCTCTATTTGTTTAGCTCAAAACCAGCCTAAAAAGCAATTTCAGGTCGAGAAGAATATAAGAGGTTATGAAATAACTGATAATTCCGTTTTTATTACTTCAAGCAACAAACTTTACAGATTTTCAGATAAAGGTAACTGGAGTTTCAAAACCGACACGCATTTTTCAGGAAATACTGTATTAACTGAGGAAAGAGTTATAGCCGGTACAAGAGCGCCAGGACAGAAACTCATCCAGCTAGGCAGAAATGGCTCTATAATGGCAAAATCAAAGCACGAAGACTGGGTAGGGTCAATCTCTTCATATAAAACACCTTACGGAAGAATATTTCTTTCTTCGTCAAGAGGTGATGCTGAAGCTTATAATAAAAAAGGCCAGAAGGTTTTTGATCTAGAAAACCAACTAACTCCTGGTAGGCAGGGTCTTTCCGATAGAGCTGTCGATTTAGACAGTGATGGTGTTCGAGAGTTCTTTGTCACAAAGGGTTCTAAGCACTTCAATGAAAACAGGTTCAGTGTTTTTGACGTATATGGACATAGGGAATGGCGAACTCAAAAACTTGAAACAGGCGACACTGGTATTCACGGAGCTTTCTCACCAGAGGACGGACTACTGGTTTACTGGACTAATAAAATTTCTAAGTTCAACGGAACCGGAAACAAATTATGGGAGAAAGAGTTCTCAGAAACCATCTCTGATATAGCTGTTTTCTCCAACTCGTTTGCAGTAGCGTCAGGAAGAGAAATTACACGTTATTCGCCAGAGGGAGAGGTATTGACGAAAGTAAAAGTCAGAAACAAGCCAGAAAATATTCTTTCAAAGACATATAATAACACGATTTTAGCATTCGACGGAGAAAATATATCTTCATATTCTCTTAAAGAAGGAGTATACCACGGCAGACAGAAAGTGAACGGCTCTATGCCGCGACTTATGAAATATAAAAACTACAATGAAACGCGTCTAGCTACAGTTGATGAAAACCGTTTGAATATTTACGACATATCTATAGAAACGAGTGTTTCAAAAGAAGAAGTAGAACTCAATAGCTCCGCCATCCTTGTGGGTCGAGGAAAGTCAGCACTAAAAGCAATTTCGCTCAATAAAACTTTAATTACTGCAAAAAACAGCAAAAAAGTCAAGAACAACATACAGAGCTCGAGACCGGTCTACTCTCTTTCCAATATTAACAAAGAAGCTCTAAACACTTCTCGGCCGCGATGGTTTGTTGGGGATAGGGAGAAGGCGGTTTTGGTTACGGGGTTGGCGGCGAAGGAGAATGCTTCGCTGACTTTTGACCGAGACGAGGCGGACAGGGATTTCTCGAACTACAGCATGAGCGAGTTACGGTCGCTGTTTATAGAGAAGTTTCGGCCGCATCACGTCGTGGTAGCTGATCTGGATTCGGATAAAGGTGTTCTGGCGGCTTACATGGCGGTGAAGCAGGGCGTTCTCCCTATTGATTTTGATCAGGAGTATGAGTATCCTTCTGTTGAGGAGACGACAGGGACGAGTTACGATGTTGATGTTGGCGAGGTGAACCGTGAAAACGGCGTCTACAGACTGGAGAGGAATTTGTCAGCTGTCTTCAACGAGATCGGCACGAACCGGAAGACTTTGTTTGAAGGCCGGTATGTTTCAATATTGAATGGGGCGAGAAAGATTCACCTGGATCCTGCGGAGCGGGGATTGTTCGATGATATGAGTGACGGGAATTATTTCTACTCGGATCTCGGCTACGGCGATCTTGATAATGACAGTCGGCTGGAAGCTTCCGTAGGTCGTTATCCAGGTAAGACGTGGAAGGCTTCTCTTGCGTACCACAGATCCTTGAGGAGGGAGAAAGGTGAGGACGCGCTGGTGGCGTCGGAGTATCTCCAGGGCCGGTGGCCGATGGTGCTCGCGACCCTGGGCGGGGGAATGTGGGACGGCAAGAACTTCTACCATATTCTCGAAAACGAGGGCTTCAACACCACGCATCTCGTGGAGCAGCGCTCTCAACCGGTAATGTTTATCTTCGATCTGCTGGGTATGCCTACCAAGCTGGACGTAGCGGTCGCCGGAGTGAAGAAAGGAGAGGATGTTCTGAAGAAGTTGATCGGTAGTTCTGCGGCAGCAGCGTTGAAGAACGCGGTAATGGTTGTACGTGGTTTGAGTTACGCGGAGCAGACGCTCGAGATCTACCTTGAGCATGACTGGGTTGACTGGCAGCCTCTGGAAGATATTCACTTCCCGGAGGGCGTTTCTTTCTCCGAGTTGAAGAAACTTGTCAGAAGCTTTCTTCCTGAACGGTATCCCGAGATCACAAGCCAGAGACTGGAAGAAGAACTGGCAGGAAAAGACGTGGTAGTTTACAGCGGTGTCGGGAACCGGAGCGCATGGATAATGGCGAACAACGTTTCCGGAATGCTTGATAAGCGTTACAGCGGCTCGAACCGTTTGGAGCCAGAAGACGTGCCTGAAATGGATCGAAGTATTGTCTGGGACAGTTCCAACAACGCGGGAAGCAGTAACGGCCGGTTTAAGAATGCGTTCCTGGAACAGGGGGCGACCAACTATATAGGCTTCTCCTCAACCAGTTACAGTTCCTACAACGCGGAGGCAGCGGAAGAGTTCCTTTCAAGGAAGGGGTCAGTGGGTGAGAGCTTCCGGCACGCTGTTAACGATCTCAGGTCCGACTCTTTGATCTACGCGCCGGAGACGTACTACACCTATGGCATCAAGAGAAAGCTGATGAAAAGCCTGACGCTCTGGGGTAATCCTGAAACCGTGAAGGATCCTCTGCCGGAAGAAAACGTGAACAAGTCCCGCGAATGCAGCGACAACATATGTGAGATCGAGGTAACCTTCCGCCCTGAATACAGGATCATGAAAAGCGGGGACAGGAAGAAGGCGGTTTTCAACACTTCGGATTACCTGCTGAGACCCGGACTTCCTATAACACCGTTATACAAGTATCGGCGGAGGCTTCCTGAAAACGCAGAGGTTATCGATTACAGCCATGAAGCAGTTTACAGGAATGTATCCGGACTGACTCCGAAGAATCTTGTGCCGGTCAGTTACGGAGGGAAAGCTGTAAACCGCAGTGTGAACTACACCGTCTTCCCTGAGAAGACGTCAAGAGTGAATGTTTCCGACAAAATCGAACTGGTCCAGGCTGCAATCCAGTACCGGGAAGACAGCGACAAGGTTCTCGAGAAGCTGCGTTTCAGTTTGAAGTACAGAGCCCCGGAAACAGTCGAGCTGGAGAAAAAAGACAGATCTATCTACGCCCGGGTGAATATTGAGGACGGCCCGGCAAAGCTCGCATACCAGATCAACGGTTCGAGAACCGTTATGGAGATGAACCGTTCCGGAAAGGTGAAACTAAGGGAGCTTCCGCCCGGCAGATACAGTGCGAAGGCTTTCCTCTACAGGGACGATCTGCTTTCCCAGGACGAGAAGAAGTTCTCGGTAGCGAAACCTCTTGAAACCGTGGTATTTGCACCTGAGGTACACGAGGCAGAGCAGAGAAGATTTGTAGCTGTCGTATCCAACCCTAACAAGTTCCGCATCAAGAGAACATTCAGGCCAGAATTTCCCGGCGGCGTCCAGCTTGGTTTCTTCGAGAACCGGTCCAGAACCATATCCCTGAAAGCCAAGGAGTCAAAACAGCTGGAATGGCGATTCAACGGGGTTCAGGAAGGAAACGCCTCCATCATTTTAGGTAACAACACAGAAAAGTTAGAAGTTAAATCCGCCTACTCCTTCAGTCAGAAGGTTTCACCTCTCGGAGCTTTCACCAGGAAAGGAGCGACCCTCGAACTTACAGAAGACAGAAGCAGCGAAAAGTTAACACGGAAAGCAGAAACACCTGAGGGAAGAATCCTGGTAAGTCGAACACCGTCAAAGGAAACTTTGAGAATCGTGAAGCCTTCGCTCAGGATCGAAAAAATCGAGACGGGTGAAAAAGAAGTGTTCAAAGTTAAAAAAGGAGACGAGAAGTTTCGAAGGGTCAGGAAGAACGGTCTCATCCGGACGGAAGGAAGTATAGAGAACCTAAACAAGTACAGGAAGATTTTGGCACAGGAAGTGAGAAAAATGTTAGAGCATTTTGACGATAGCCGTCAGGAGGTTGAATAAGAACCTGAAGAAAGCATAAACTGTCTGACCTATGGCAATTATCAGTCCTGCCACCATATTGGCGGTAGCTTTCTTCCACCCTTCTACTTCTCCATCTGACATCCAAAACCGTGTTCCGCCGCATGATTTATATGGGAACTGAAGGAGGGGAATCAGAGAAACATGAATAAAAGCTTTTAGTTCATAACATACGAACAACCTCCACTTGAAATAAAGGGGTCTTTAGTCGAAACTAGCAGCCCAAAACCTGCTCCAAAACAGCTACGCATTAATCTTGATCTGAAAACGTTACCCTTTCGAGTTTGACGGCTGAAAAGAATTCTAAAATAGTCCTGGATAATTCAAACCGACTAAACATGTTAAAAGAATTCAAGAACCTCGCCGGAAATCACGGATCTGGTAAATCTGCCGAACACAGTCCAGCCGTTTACAATGCCGTAGAGAGAAAAACACCAGACCCCTTGGTTTCGGGTGGAAAAGAATCGCTGGCCGGCAAACTCGATCATAACATCGACATAATATATAACAGTGTTATATCTCGTTTTATGTTGATTAAAGAGTTCCATATGAAATAAAGGGGTGGGGGTGTGGTTAACCTCGACTTCACCTGGAGTACTATTTTAAACCTTGGTTTCAAGTAGAACTTTACGGGGAAATAAGATGACTGGAAATGAGGTACGGGGGGACTTAGTTTATGGCTGAATCGAGTCTGAAGTCAAAGTTTACAAATTATATTGACAAGGACTCGGTCTTCAAAAACAAGGAGGCTCTTACCACGAACTGGAAGCCGGACGAGATACTTCACAGGGATCAGCAGATTAACGACTTAGCTTCTATCATGGCTCCGGCGCTTAAAGGAGACGATCCATCCAACGTATTCATCTACGGCAGCGTGGGTACCGGGAAATGCGTACATCCTGAAACCACTGTTTTGACGTCTAAAGGCCCTAGAGAGATAAAAGAGCTCTTTGATTCTGCCAGTGTGGAAGAGAGAGTGAAGAAGAATGGTGAGGAAGTACTGAAGCCAAAAGATTCGGTCAAGGTGCTTACCTACAGCGAGAACATGGATCAGGAAGTTAAAGAGG
>JBDGSI010000068.1:0-4823 GCA_042217615.1 Candidatus Nanohalobium sp. | reverse complement strand
GGTCTGATTGTCCAATTATTTTATCTCTAACTAGTGGAACAGACACCTCCTCCGATCACAGAAATTGGTCGCCGGATGAGGGAATACATCTATCTCTGATAAAGGCCTTTACATGCTCTTTTTTCTAAGAGCTCCTGAGAATCTTGTTAAAGGAACTCCGATATTTCGTCCAGGAAGCCTCGGTCTTCAAGCCAGCTTGTCTCTGCATTGCTGTAGCTTTCTACGATATCTCCTTTCTCATCGCCTTGAATGTCCCACGGCTGTACAAGCACTACGCTGTCTCTTTTAACCCAGAGACCTCTTTTCTTGCTTCCAGGGATTCTACAGATTCTTTCGTTTCCATCTGTGCAGTATATTCTGTACTTTCCGCCGCCCTCCTTTCTTAGAACAATTCCAAGGACTTCATCGTCTTCAGGCTTCCTAACTCTTCCAACTCCCTCTTCTTCAGACATATTCTTCAACTTTGGCTATGAAACTTAAAAACCCTCTTTCCTCTCGCTTTTTTCTACACCTGGAAGACATCGGAGATCAGCTTTGAAACCGCAGCTACAAACGTTGAACCTGCAAAAAATATTATAGCAGAAAGCAGTTCAGGATCAAGCACATTGTTACCGGTTAAAACCTGAAGGAAGAAAGCAATATACCCTACAACAAAAAGGCCTATCATCCAGGTCACCCTGTACCAGGCCTCTGCAAGCCTTCCCTCCCCAAGCTGCCTGTAAAACATGAAGGCCTTGTACATTCCGTAAAGAAGGATTACTATGCCTGCTGCTGTAAGCCCTAACTTGAACAAGCCCAGAGTCATACAGTTATCTAACAAACCTGGCTATGTATAAAAAACCTGTTTCTTTACCTGTCTTCATTCTCGGAATCTGTGATCCTGACAGATATAACATTTCTGTAAACCTTTTCTCCATCTTCCTCGCCGACAAGCTCGTAGCTTCTCTGCACTTCAGGGCTGTAGGAGGCCTTTAACATGTTAAGAATCTGTTTTGCCATTCTTTCGGTGGACATGAAAAAGTTGAAGCCGTGACTGTTTTTCTCAATGTTTGAAAGAAAGCTTTTTCTGTCCTCATTAGTTACCTCCGCTGCTTTATCCGCTATCTTGTTGGATACGGGTTCGAGATCTATGTCTCCACGCAACTGCATTTTGACTTTGAAGAAACTGCCGTTGAACCGGGCGCAGTCATCACACTGCTGCTCGTTAAACACAACCCTGCTGTCAAAACTATCCTCCATCTCGCCTTTCTCAGCGTGGACACGGACCCACATCTGCTCCTCTTCATCCTCCCAGTACTGAATCTCCATATAGACTTCAGGCCTTGAAAACTCGGAGAAACGTAGACCAAGCTGCTCCTGTATGGAATACTCTTCAACCCAGTCACTTCCATCTCTCATACGTCCGCAGACACTGCATACATCAATCTCAACCTTGTCAGGAATATCCAGTAAATCATTCTTATCAGGGTAACAGTCCGCACACAACTGCTTCTTATCACCGAAAAGCCGGTCAGTCTCCTTACCGCAACGTGGACAAAACTTCGACAACTCCATTTAGAAAAACCACCTATCCCCCCTTTTCAGATAAACAGTTGACGCCACAACCCTTAAAAAACTGCTAAAAATCCAGGACATCACCCTCCTCCAAACCCAAGTCCTCAAAACTCTCCAAAAGAAACCTGTAAGGCCTTCCGGGGCTGTAAAGCCTCCAACTCCGGGGATCAAAACCCCAAGGTTCCGCAAACTGCACATCGAAAACCTTTTTCTCAGAATCCATGAAATACAGGTGAAGAGGCCTTGAAACCAACATCATATCAATACCGGCATTAGTACTTCGAGAAAACTCAAACAACATTTTACCTTTCCTCCGGAAAGAAAGGCCTAAACCACGTTTCAAGAAAGAGTCAGCTACCAAGGCCTTGAAAGACAGGTCTCCGCATTCAATGTTTCTCTTCTTCACATAGAAAAACAGGGTTTTCAACGGTAAAAAAGATGGAAGAAGGGGAGATCTTGAGCAGGGAAATCTTTTTATCCGGGTTTACCGGACGTGGTTGTTATGGTAAATATGAGATTTGAAGGTAGAACCGCGATCGTCACAGGCGGCGCCTCCGGCATAGGAAGAGGTATATGCCTTAAACTTGCCGAGGAAGGTGCAAACATTGTTGTAGCGGATGTTGAAAGAGAACCTGCGCTTGATGAAAAACCTACGGACGAACTTGTTGAGGAGAAGGGAAGCAACTCTCTTTTTGTAGAGACAGATGTCAGTGACGAGGAAGAAGTTAAAGAACTTGTATATACGGCAGCCTCAGAGTTCGGAGAGATCAACATGCTTGTAAACAATGCAGGAATCCACGGCGGAGGCTCAGTAGTGGATACAAGCGAAGAAGAATGGGATAAAATACAGTCAGTCAACCTGAAAGGAGCATTCCTCTGCAGCAAACACGTCATACACCACATGCTGGAAGAAGAAATCCAGGGAGACATAGTAAACATAGGAAGCATCGCAGGCCTTGTAGGATTCGCACAGAACTCTCCATACTGCGCATCCAAAGGAGGAATAGTGGAACTGACACGTTCCATGGCAGTAGACTACGGACCCAAAGGAATCAACATCAACGCTGTAGACCCAGGAGTCATTAAAACAGCAATGACCAAACCCATGCTCGAAGACGAAGAAACACGTCAAAACTTCGAAGCACAGACACTCGCACCAAGACTCGGCCAACCAGAAGACATTGCAAACGCCGTAGCATACCTACTCTCAGAAGAAAGCGACTTCGTAATGGGATCAAACCTTGTAGTAGACGGAGGCTGGACAGCCAAATAACTCATCACCTCTTCATAACTCGTTTTTTCCCTTCTTTCTTATCTCTCAAGGCCTTCAACTTCCATCAAACATCGGTAAACGCCTTCCGATTATAGTAAGCCGTTAAAGCCACGAAAACCGCTCCCATAAAGAAAACACCGGCAGTCAAAGTCTCCGCATTCATCCAGGAAAAATCAAAAACCAGTTTCCCCGCAAAACCAATATAACCTACCACAAAAACAAGGATAAACACGGAAAGAACATCCCAGGCCTCCTTAACACTTCCGCTACCCAAAGCATCTCTTAAACGGTAAGCCTGATAATAACCGACCAGTAAAGATGCAATACCTCCAATCGTCAACAACAGTTCAACAAGCGTCACAAAAAACAAACAGAGAAGGCCTCACTTAAATCAACTTTGATCTGATTGGGAACCGCCCCCTCAGGGATCTAAACGGAACTTCAAAAAGTTCCATCATTATGCCGGGCTATGCCCGGCGACCTCCGAAGGAGGTCATTGCGTGTGAACCGAGCGTCGAAGACTTCAACTCTGAAGTCTTCTCTGAACATATTCTTGGAATCTGTGGTAACCAGTTCGCCCCCTCAGGGATTTGAACCCTGGATCTGCACCTATTTGCTGGGAGTTATCTGTCTCTCTGAAATCCATTCTCTACGAGAATGGTTTAACGCGTGTGGACCTCCGCGTCAGGAGTCCCTCCGCAAGGTGCCGTCTTTCCAGCTAGACCAAGGGGGCTTCTTTTTGAGTCTGTATCTTCGGGTTGTGTCTACGAGTTTTTTAAACGATTCCAGGTTTTTGGCGGTTTGTTTTTTATTTGTTGTAGCTGGTTGAGGTATGTATGGATAAGGACGAATGTACAAGTTGCGGCCGTAATCTTGAGGCAGCAGAGACTTTTGTAATCTTTGACTGTCCTGACTGCGGGACATCGATCGCTCGATGTGACCGATGCAAGAAGCTTTCGAACAGGTACGAATGCCCGGAATGTGGATTCGAAGGCCCATAGCCTTTTTAATATCCGGCTGCTAAAACAGTCTTGAGGTGGACAAAACTCTATGGACATCGGCAAAAAGATTCAGAAGCTGAAAGAGAAACTTGGATTAGCGTAAACTTCAAAGTTCACGTTTTAAATTTTATTTTCTCAACATTTCTGTAGGTGAATTCCAACTATATGCAAAAATACCAAAGCATTCAAGCCACGACAAAAGCAAGAGGTGCACAGTAAAATGGGGAAGATATCCTGCCTCTACAAAATCATGCCGGAAGACGCAGAAACAGACCTAGAAGAGATAAAAGAACAGATCAAGGAAAAACTTGAAGTCGAAGACATGGGAGAAGAAGAAGTAGCATTCGGCCTCAAAGCAGTAAAAGTCTCCTGCATCACAACAGACGAAGAAGGAGGCACAGACGCAGTCGAAGAAAAACTCGAAGGCCTCGATAACATACAAAGCATCGAACTAGAACACTTCGACAAACTCTAACCTTTTGTCACTCTCGAGTGTTAAAAACTTTTCTGTTCTTATTACTTTTCTATGAATGATCAAAGTCTTTTGGAAAAAGGCAATGATTATGGAATTAGAGATTTGAGCTATGAAGACTTAGGAGAATACGTTCATCTGCTATCATTTGCGGCCCAAGAATCAGAGGCCCATTTAGCTGGAGAGGTGCCGGAAATTGTGGCAGAACACGTAAACGATTATCTAAAAGAAGGCCTTATTGATTGGACGAGCGAACCTGAAAAGGTAAAGAGAGCCGACCCGGATGCGGATAGGGAATTTTCTCTAACTCAGGAAGGAAAAAGGACTATAGAGGATGGCGTAGAAACGAATGAAGGCGGGGAAGTACGATACTCTGATATCAGAGCAGCCCTTCGTGATGATTAATTTGATCATTTAGAAGGCGTCGAGGAATAGCAACTCGCATTTCGGTGTCACAGGCCAATCTTATTGTTTCTTTTTCATCGAACAGCTCCGAAGCACTTTAATACCAGAGAGGGCTAAA
>JBDGSI010000067.1:0-9063 GCA_042217615.1 Candidatus Nanohalobium sp. | reverse complement strand
ATTTTATAGAAATCCCGAAACTGCCGAGGCTATTTGAGTCTTCATTATATAGGTTTAGATGTCTAATTCTTCGTAAACTGTGTCTTCTACTTCAGGGTTCTCTAAATAGCTGTATATACCAACAAGATGGTTTGCACCATGATAGAGATGGATTTCATCCTCCTCTGTTTCTTTAGCTTCTTCAGCTATCTCTTTTCCCATTCTTATAGACCTATCTGAAGATAGTATGGCAGATTCTCTAAATACCAGTTGATTATCAATTGTAGCTTGAACAGGTTCTGGAGTTGTTTTCATCCACGCCCAAGCGCCTAATCTTTTCTGAAAGTCTGCAGGTTTATTTTCTATTTCTTCACGCGACAAATTCTCGTTTCCCGCAGTGATTGGATTATACCATTCTTCTCCTTCCTCATCATAAATTGCTACTTGTGTGTTTCTCTGGTCAAGTAGATGAAGGCGATTCTCATCAACCCCTAAAGTCTCTGCCAGCCATTTGTTATCATTTAAGTTGTTAGCAGGCGGTATAAGACCCTGTTCAGAGTATAACTTGCTGCTATCTATACCATCTACCTCATCAGTAAATCTATCCCTTTCTTCCTCCGTACATAAATCTCCATTGTGCATGAAGGGTCTAAGATAGACTGTGGTTCCTTCAAACTCTTGAGGAAACATCAAAGTTTCTTCTCCTTCTTTAGCTATTTCTTCAAATTCGTTCTTTGAATTAGCCACCCATCCTTCTGCAATATCTCTGTAAAGAATCCTTCTCTCAGAATCAGGATAATCAGGAAAGTTTTGAACGACATCACTATTCATCAATTCGGATACTGATTCAAAGCTGGTACTATACGAATCACTGATACCTGAAATATATTGTGATGTCATAGTAACAAATTATGGTTTAAGGTTTAAATTCGTTTTCAATTCCCGACTATCCCAATTGCGTTTGTGTACGACTCGGTTCAAATCCGGGTCCTGCCAAAATTTCTTCCAGAAATTTGTGTAGGTCAAGAAAATCTTCGATTTTCGGACTGCCAATTGCATATCTCTATAAATCGGTTCAGATCCTTTCTTCGAGTTCTTCCTCAGTTCTTTGTTTTCTTTAATTTGGTAGAATATGCGGTGGCTGGGTTTGGAGTTCCTATCTTCTTCCTGTAGTTTTAATGGGAAAGGCCTTTGCCTGGACAAGGGTTTACTGGGGGGGGGAAAAGGAAACTGTTTCTTTAAGGCATTCATAAAGGCCTGGTTAATAAGGTTTTGTGTTTCTTTGTTTGTTGTCAAAGGAGGTGTATTTGTTTTTGAAAGGAACAGTCAAGTTCTACCATGATCAGAAGAACTATGGGTTCATCGAAACGGACGAGATGGACGACGATGTATTTTTCCATAGGGATGATCAAGACGGAGACGTCAACGTAGGCGAAGGCGACGAAGTCGAATTCGAGCAGGAAGAAGGCGACAGAGGACCCAAAGCAGTCAACGTTACAGAAGTTTAATGAAGGGAAAAAGGTTTTTCTCCAGTTCTTGGAGAGGCCTTATCTTTTCATTAGGTGTCTGTGACGGTAATTCTCAGGTAAATTTTTTCTCTTCTCTATTATCTTAATCTTAACCAGTTTTCCGGTGCTTTCAAAGTATTTTAATGAACTCTTGAGTTGTTAGAGAGGTTCAGGCTTCTATCCATTGGTTTTTAGATTGCTTATCTTTGTAATAGGTCTTGAATGCTTTCCTGAGGTTTTCTCTCGGCAGATAGATTGTTTCTCCAGGCAGATCTACTTTTCTAGTGTATTCAGGGCTTCTAAGGAATACTTCGCTGTCACTTTCTCTAAGGTCTTCTTCGCTGAGGCCTACCCAGGCCTCTTCTTCCAGGCATATCTCAGCCCATTTTTCTAAGGCAGGGTCTTCTGGAATTAGGCCGTCTTCTTCTGTATCTCCTTGGAGTATATCTTCACTGAATTCTGGAAGCCCTCTATCTCTGTAGATGTTGGTGTCTTCTCGGTACTCTTTGATTATGAATCCGTTGGGGCCGTGTCCCATGTTTTTGGTTTCGGGCATCGATGTATGGAGAAGTATCAAGGCCTCAGATGTTTTTAACTTTTCGATGGTTACAGAAATTTTGTTGACGTGTATACAAAAATGATTTAAAGGTTTATGGTTGAACCGTTGGTTATGCCCGAGGTAAAAGAGGATTCTGGATCTGATCCTAGTATTTCTAAATCAGATGATGACACTATTCCTGTGAAGTCGGAGTTAAAGCAGCAGGCTGATTCGGATAAGCCGCGTTGCCCTAACTGCGATGAAACTTCCTTTTCAGAGGATTCTTCTAAAGGAGAACTTTACTGCACTAACTGTGGCTCCATAGTTGATGAAGACAGGATAGACTTCTCAGAGGAGTGGAGAGCATTCGATGCTGAGGAGAAAAGCAAGAAATCCCGTTCAGGAGGATCAATAACGTTTACAAAGTCGGATAAAGGAATGAAGACCAAGATTGGAAGCAGCGGAGAGCTGAATAATGTTAAAGGCTCGAAGAGACAGCAGTACTACCGGATGAAGAAGTGGGACAACAGAACCTCCAACTCGAAGGAAAGACTTCTTCAGAGAGGGCTTTCCGAAATGAAGAAACTGGTTTCACAGCTAGGCCTTCCTGACTCAGTCAGTGAAGAAGCCGCAAGACTTCTGGAAAAATCCAGGGAAGAAGGAATCGTAAAAGGCAGGAACCTTGAAGTGCTTGTCGCAGCACTGACCTTCCTTGTCGCAAGGAATCAGGGAACTCCGAGAACTCTTGACGAGTTCGCGGAAGCAATATCCACGAAGAAAAGAAAACTGGGTAAAACTTACAGGTATGCAGCACGTGAACTGGATATTCCTATCCAGCCAGCAAAGCCTGAAGACTTCGTCCCAAGATTTGGAGAGCAGCTAGGATTTAACGGCAGAGAACAGGCCCATGCTAAAAGGATAATTGATGAGGCAAGGGAAGAAGGCCTTCTAGCCGGGAAAAGCCCGAAGTCAGTGGTGGCAGGAGTGTTCTATATTGTCTCCTCGCTTGAAGACAAAGAGCTTACACAGAAAGAGATCGCTGAAAAAGTAGGGGTTACGGAAGTCACGGTGAGAAAGAACTACAGCGATATAGCGGAGAAACTGGACATAGATATGTCCTAAAAAAAGAAGAGAGAAGGCCTGGATTCAGTTCTTTCTTCCAGGCCGGTTCACAATATTTCTTCCTCTTCTAATATTTTCTAAAGTCGTATCTACAATCCTCTGCATAGCCTCTTCGCTGTTGAAAGCATTGTGAGGAGTAATCAAGACATCATCTCTCTGAATAAGAATATGATCCTCCAGAACAGTCTCAGCTTCACTGCTGTCAGGCTCACTCAAATACTTCACATCATCCCGGACAAAAGACTCATCCTCCAAAACGTCAAGACCAGCACAGTCCACACTGCCACTATCCAAGGCCTTTATCAATGCATCTGTATCGATAAGAGTTCCTCTAGCTGTGTTTACCACTATTGTATCTTCCATTTTCTTGAAGTCTCCGCTTGAAAGCATGTGCCGGGTTGAATCGGTTAAAGGGCAGTGCAAAGTGATTATATCCGCCTTTTCCAGGAGATCGTCCTTTGAAACATACATGTATCCAAGTTCTTCAGCTGCCTCTCTATCAGGGTAAGGATCAGAGGCAATTACCTCCATATCGAAACCGTTCGCCATTTTAATCACTTTCTGACCTATCGAACCGGTTCCAATGACTCCAAGCTTTTTACCTGCCAAGTCCCGACCTCTAAGGCCTTCATGGTTGAACTCTCCGTCCTCAACTTTTTCGATAGCTGAGTAAATCTTCCTTGACAGGGTCAGTATCAATCCGAAAGTATGCTCTGCCACAGTGTTGTCGCCGTATTCAGGGACGTTCGTGACTGCTATACTGTTTTCCTCAGCGTAATCTGTATCAATATGGTCGTAACCGGTTGAACGCGTGGCAACCATTTTACCGTTAAAATCTTTCAAAACAGTTTCATCAACTTCAGAATCCACGAAGACAGTTAACACGTCAAACTCTGAGGCCTTCTCACTGTTTTCAGGTGTAAGAGACTCCTCAAAGAACTCTACCTCAAAATCAAGGTTTTTACCGGCTACATACTCTTTTTCCCAGTCCTGTGCATCAAACCATCCTATCTTCATGAAGATAAAAGGACGGAGCAGGGTATAAAAATTCCTTACTGAGGAACTCAAGACTCGATAAGACTCATTTCACGCAACTTATTCACATGATAGTTCACAGTAGCACGGGTTAAACCCATTTCCTCAGCAATTTCAGCCTGTGAAAGACCTTCATCCAAAAGATCCAAAGTTTTACGCAGCCTTGGCTTCTTCAACTCTTTCTTAATACAGTTATCGCCGCATTTATCCTTGTACTTGCAGTTTTCACATACGTGATCATATATAAGAGCGCCTTTCTTCTTTTTAATCTTCTCACATTTCTCGATATGGTACTGGATAACACCGTTGCTCAAACCGGTTTTCTCCTTCAAATCAGTGAAACTAAGGCCTTCCCCCTCCTTCACTGCTTCAAGGATGATCTCCTCATTATCTGTCATACAACATGGAACAATATCCCAATAGAATAAAACTTTATGGATTCAACGGGTTGAAACCACCGAAAATAAAACCCTTCAACCTGAAGGCCTGGTTACAGGTATCTTTCAAATGCCGCTGTTTGAACAGTTACTCCGGTTTGTATGGAAATACTTTGCAGGCCCTATAGCAGCAGATGCAATGAACCAGGCCACAGCTACGTGGAACGGTACAACAGCTCAGACAGGATACAACGTTTTCAATACAGCAGCCTGGGCGGCGATAGGTGTTACAGCAGTGTACATGGTTAAAGAAAAGTTTAAGGAGATAGGGATACAGCTGGATACCGGTACAGCAGTAAACACCTTGCCTTTTGTAGTTACAGGAGGCCTGCTAAGATTTCTGGAGGATGCGGCAGCCCTACCCTTCCTTTTAAGGCCTTTAGCAATAACACCTCTGATCTACCTGGTTATAGGATTGTTGTTTGCTGCAGCGGTCTTGGCGGCAAG
This sequence comes from Candidatus Nanohalobium sp., assembly GCA_042217615.1. Taxonomy (GTDB): domain Archaea; phylum Nanohalarchaeota; class Nanosalinia; order Nanosalinales; family Nanosalinaceae; genus JBDGSM01. Next base: position 3,997 of record JBDGSI010000067.1, on the reverse strand, counting down.
AAAGCTTGAACAAAAAGGCTACAAAAAATCAAAAACGCTCAGATACATGGGAGTAGCAGCCGCATCAGTTACAGCTCTCTACACATTGATAGTTGTTCCAGGCCTTGAAATCGTAGCGGGTTTGAAACCAGTAGCTATCGCTTTAACCCTGACCGGTCTCTACTACCTTGTATCCAGGAAAAAGGCCTTTGGCAGGAAAGAATACGTTTTAACTGTTTTCAGCCAGGTTTTCGGCGGCGCAGTAAGCATGGTAAGCTTATCTTACGGCTACCGGCAGAAACAGTTGCTTGCACAGGCCTTCACAGCTTTGCTCGGTCAGCCAGGTATTCTTGTATTCAAGACAGGTCTTGCACTGGCTGCAGTCTATCTTATAGAGGAAAGTCTTGAGGAAGAGGCCTTCAAAGCAGTTGCTTTAATAGTTCTCTACTCGGTAGGACTGGGAACCGGGTTAAGGGTTCTTCTCAGGTTGATGGCCGGTATCTGACTGAACTTTTTATAACTCTGTGATAAAGAAAATGTTTATGAGGAAGTTTGCAGCAGGTTTTTTCTTGATTCTGTTTATCTCAACAGTAACTGCTTTCCCTGTTTCTGTAACTGCTGTTGACTCTGCGGCATCTCCTAGTAACTCTGCACTGTTCCAGGTCAATGTTTCGAATGACTTGAACGTGAAAAGTATTTACCGGGTCAGCACTTTCTCCCCGAAGCCTTCATGGTTCTACGTGGAAAACGGGAAAACTCTTGAGCCAGGGGAAAACGAGGTCTTCAACGTAACGATAACTCCAGAGAAATATGCGGTTGAAGGAAGATACTCTTTCACGCTTTACATAAAACAGGAAGAAACCGGCGAGATAAAGCGGATTGAAGACCGGTTCAGCGTTCAGAGAGATCAAGAAATAGTGATAGAGAACTTTCAGATAGAGAAAACCAGTTTAAAACCAGGGCAACAGATTGAAGGAACAGTTAAAATCAGAAGCCAGGCCTCACAGACTGCAAAAGACTACCAAATACAGCTTAAAACTCCTTGGAGCTCCGAAAAACTGGAAAGCTCCCCCATACTTCCCGGCGGCACCCGTGAAATGACATACAACCTGCCAACACAGAAAAACAGTTCTCCTGGCATCTACACACTCAACGCAACACTCATGTACCGAAAACAGAAAATCGATGAAATAGTCAAAACCATAGAAATACAGAAAACAGGGCGAATAAACACTTCAAAAAGAACAGAGAACAAAATACTCATAACAAAAACAGTTTACACTGCAGAAAACACAGGAAACCAAGTACTGACGTACTCCTTCAACAAAACAGTTCCAACCTACCTCACACCCATCACTCGCTACAGCCCTCAACCCAACCAGACAGAAACAAAGGGAACAACCACTATCTACAGATGGAACCAAACCCTGAAACCAGGGCAAAAAACAACGATAAAACAAAAAACAGACTACTGGATGCCAGCAGCAGCAATACTGACAATCATACTGCTTCTTACAGCACTCAAAAAACACAGGAAGAAAATAAAAATAACCAAAAAAGCTGAAAAAACAAGTCAAGGCCTTAAAATCTCCATAGAGATAGTCAACAACTCAGAAGAAACATTTAATGACGTAAAGGTAGAGGACTTCGTACCGGATATTGCAGCAGTCAGCACAGACTTTGAAATGGCCACACCGAAGACAAGAAAAACAGGGGATGGAACAAGGCTGGAATGGAGCCTGGAAAAACTTGAACCCGGAGACCAGAGAATCCTTCAATACAAAATAAGGCCTAAAATAGAAGTAGAAGACAATGTAACACTTCAACGAGCAAAAATAAAGTTAAACGATGATAAGACCAGGAAATCCAGCAAAGTAAACGCAGAATTCACTCCCTAGGCCTTAAAAGGACTCTTCCCTCCCAGAAGGAAAAACTGTGTCTGAGAGGGAACCCTCTTAAAACTTCCTCAACACCAGAAATACTGTTCAGGTAAAGGTCTTCCAATAAGGTCTAGCTCAGGCCGAAAATCAAGGATTTATCTCTAACTGAGCTAACATCAGCGACCCGGCTTAGCTCAGTGCGAAGCTGACGCTTCTTATCTGGCTAAGCCTCCAAAGTCAAAAAGACCCGGCTTAGCTCAGTCTGGCAGAGCGGTCGACTGTAGATCGACTTGTCCCAGGTTCAAATCCTGGAGCCGGGAACCGAATACATCCTGGATTTGATAACCTCCAGAAAATTTTCTCGGTTGTTTCGTTCGGTTATTCTTATCTCAGGATTTCGCTGTTTTTCGCTTTCAGGTCTATTGTAGGGGTTTCTCCGTCGTACTCGTGCCTGAGTTCCGGGAACTCCTCGTAAATTTCTTGTTCAAGGTTTACCGGATCGGCTTCCTCGTCCTGGAATCCGAGTAGTACCGGGTCTCCTTCGTCGAGTCCGAGTCCGGGTTCGTAGCTGTTCAGGTACTGGAAAACGTCGACGAACCTGTGAGATTCGTCCTCGAAGTCAGAGTATTCCAGGTGTATCACGGTTGGCGGCCTCATTCTCGTAACCCTCACGTCTTCATCCAGGAGAATGACCGGAATCCTGTTGTACTGGTGAGCTTTCTCCAGCTCAACCCCGAAGCCGGTCGAAGGAAGAATATTGTGGCCTGTAAAGTATCTTGCACCTACGATCTGCTTGTTGTCGACCCTGTGAACCTCCTCTGGATGCTTGGAAAGGTCTTTGTCAGGCGAGTACGGAGCCGTCCGGGGATCATAGGAATCAATCCCCGCCTCAGCCAGTACATCCTTCAGGATCTCCTGTCTCTCCGCGACTTCATCCTTCAACTCTTCAGGAGTATTCGTCAGAGAGATCGGACAGTAGGCCTGATCCTCTCCTTCCTCAACCTCGCCTGGATCAATCCCCTGCATAGCGAGAAGTTCCTCAAGATGTTCATTCCGGGCCTCAGGGTCAAGGACAACCTCTACACTCTCCATAACATTTTTTTAGGGATAAAAACTGAAAAAATCCACGGTCGCCGGGAAAAACTCCTGTCCGATCATTTTTTGTGAATACGCAGGAAAAAATTGGATATGGATGAATCAGGAGGTCTTAAAGAAGTCGACCCGGAAAATCCCTCGACCCTTATTCTGACCGGGAGTCCCGGAACCGGAGGCGAGTTACATGAAGCATATCTGGAGGATCGAGCCGTAATCTACGACGTGACCGGGATCTGATGCCGGATGAAGCCTTTGATCGGGAGAGCTTCTACACCGTAGATTCTCCTCCGGGCGACCTCACCGGTAAAGGTGTCGAGATCTCCGACTTACTGGAGGAGATACAGCGGGAAGGATTCGAGGATCGGCCGGTGGTCGTGACAGGTACTGAACCGCTTAGAGAATACAATTCTAGGGAGGCAGCTTTCCAGTACCTTCACACCTTCGACAGGAAGGCCGAGGAACTCGGTTTCTCACATCTCCTGCTTGATCAAGGCGTCGACGAAAAATGGACGGCCCTTCTGGAAAACATCAGCGATGAAAGAATTGAAACCCGGTGAAAAACCCCGGAAAAACTCTCTCACCCAGGGAGTTTCTCGCATCACTGACAGATTAAAAACTCTGCAGGACGGAAAAATCTTCATGGATTTCCGGGAAAAATACTCTGATTTCTTCGAAACATTACACCCTGACTACTTCGACGAGGAAAGATTCGTGCCGGCGGTAGGCCCTGAAAACGCCGAAGTAATGCTTATAGGCGAGGCACCGGGAGCCAACGAAGTAGAAGAAGGAGAACCGTTCGTAGGGAGAGCAGGAGAAAAAATGAACGACGTACTCTCGGATATAGGCGTCGAGAGAAAAGACCTCTACATCACCAACCTCATCAAAATCCGGCCGCCGGACAACAGAGACCCGAAGAAAGACGAAATCCAGGCCTGGAAACCACTCCTTGAAAAAGAGATCGAAGAAGTCAACCCGGATATAATCCTGACGCTTGGAAACTTCGCCTCAAAGGAAATAATTGACACAGACAAAAGCATAACACA
>JBDGSI010000066.1:0-10581 GCA_042217615.1 Candidatus Nanohalobium sp. | reverse complement strand
GATGTTGAGTTTACAAATTATCCGGATAGAAATGCTTTTGATGTCAGCTTTAAGGCTGATAAGGGAGATGATATTGATTCTCGAGAGTTAAGGTCTTGTGCGGTGGTTGTAGATGATGGTGAAAGATCCTACAGCATTCAGAACTATGATGTTAGAAGTCACGGTGCATTTTATTCTGGCCTGGCCTGCAGGGCGCGTAACATCGGTCCTCAGCGTTTCCCAAGTGTGAGGCCTGGTGAGGAGTTAAAGATAATTTTGAGGGCTACTGATAAGCATGGCAAGGTTGCTACGAAGGAGAGGTTCTGGAATACTCCTACCGGTATCAGGTACCGTTACTCAGGTATTATCATGCAGCCGGGGGATGTCCGTTATATTGACTATATCAATACCAACGATGGCAGCAGCTCCTATGACTACAAGAGTACTTTGAAAGGTGTGAATGCAACCTTTGTACCGGGAGGCAGCTCTGTAAGCTACAGCCTGGATCCAAGCCTTTCCACTAACTATTCGATTAAAGTAAATCCTAAAGACGGTTTAAGAGGTAAGCATGAGTTACGTGTGGTTACAGAGAATCTGGATACCGGCACGGTCAGAAATGATTCAATACCTGTGATAATCCGGAGCAATGAAGGTGCGGCAGCAGGTAAGAAAGTTCCAGGACCAGGCCTTCTACACCTGATGGTGCTGGCAGCTATGGCATTCACAGCTTTTATACTGAGAAAATAGAGGTAAGAACCAGGTTTAACAGTATCTAAAGGGAAAGGCCTGGAGCTTGTTGTTGAAGGCCTTTAAGAAGAGTTTTTTTATTTGAAGTCTTTGTTTTGTAGTACTCTGACTATGTAGCCTGCAACCCTGTTCCTCAGTTTTTTGGAGTTGAATTCTCCTGTCTCTTTCAGTTCCTGTTTGTTCTCTTCAAACTCTTCTGAGAATCTTTCTGAGTCTGCCTTAACAAGGTCTTTGGCAAGCCTTTTCACGTATGTCTGTCTTACACGTCCCATACACAGAAATTCTGGAAGACAAACTTCTTAAACCCATGTCAATTTTTCCCAGGGTTTAAACCTTGCAAGGCCTCAGTTAAAGGATGTATGGCAGATATAAGAAGGCTTGTGATCGATGTTTTGAAGCCGCATCAACCCTCAATAGTTGAAATCAGTCAGGAACTTGCTGATATGGAGGGGGTGGAAGGCGTCAACACCTCTCTTTTAGAGGTGGATGAGGATGTAAAAAATGTTAAGGTTACGTTGGAAGGCCGTGTGGATTTCAAGAAGGTTAAGGAAAGAATTGAAGACAGTTCTGGCTCTATCCACAGTGTTGACGAGGTTGCAGCCGGTGAGAAAATGGTTGAAAAAGTTGGTACGCCTCAGGACTGATGGGACAGAGATTTAACGAGTTTAAGGAGGCCTTGAAACGTGAGGAAGTCCGTTCTATCAGCCGCCGCTACTTCTTCTCCAACGGTTTCGATGGAACCTTAACCGCTACAGGAATAACAGTTGGTTCGTATATCTCCGGTGTGCCTGACGGCTTAACAGTCTTCAAGATCGGTGTTGGTGCGGCGATAGGCCTCGCAACTTCAGGGGTCTGGAGTGTATGGGAGATTGAGAGAGCGGAGAAACTTGCGGAGATCCATGAAATTGAGGAGAATATGCTTACAGAACTGGAGGATACGAAACTTCATAGAAGAAAGAAGCAAGGCATAACTGTTAACGCGTTGATGAGCGGGCTAGGACCTATAATAAGTATACTGCTTGTGGTTTCTCCGTTCTTGATGCCGTTTCTCAGCCTGTTGCAGATGACCATCGCCTCAGTACTGGTAGGCGTCGCTTTACTGTTCTGCTTCGGAGCCTACATGGCCTCAATCTCCAAACAGGAATGGTACGTCGCTGGACTAAGAATGGGGCTCGCCGGACTGGTCGTTGCAGCGTTAAACATACTGCTTCCGGGCTGATAACTGTGAAAGACTCAGATCGGTTTGACAGTATAGACGTAGCAATGAATATCGTGGAACACATTGAAAGAAGGGAAAGCGGTGCTACAAAGTTTCTTGTTTTAAAGAAATCAAAGAAATACAGGGAGCACCGGGAGCGATACGCCGAGAATCCTTGGGAAGTACCGGGTGGAAAAATCGAACTGGGGAAAGAAGAGTACACTGAAGAAGAAATCAAGGAGGAAGCCTGGAGAGAGCTTAACGAGGAAACAGATCTGCCTGTGAAAAAAGAAGAGTTCAAAGAAAAGGCCTCTACCGCCGAACCCTACTCCAACAGACAGGAAGGAGTTGAAATCACGTTCTACCCGGTCCTCTACAGCTTTCAAAAAAGCCTTGAATCAGTGCAGACCGTCTCCGAGGAACATGAAAGCTTTGAATGGATTTCCGAGGAAGAGTTCAGTGATAGAATGACTGAAAACGAGATAGAGGCCTTGGAAAGGGTTCAGTAGTTGTTCTCTTTTTCCAGGTATTCTTCTAAGTGTTTCATTACCGGTATGTTGTATCCGGCGTTGAGATGCCAGTTCATATCCTTGAACTCTCCGGCGGTTACCCATCGAGTTTCAGTCAGTTCTTCTCTTGGTTCAGGTTTTCCATCGAAGCTTTCTACGTGGATCATGTAGCAGTTAACTTTTCTGTCGTCCTCCAGCTCTATCCTCACTACGTCTTGAAGGCCTGTAATCTTAATACCTAGCTCTTCTCTAATCTCTCGTTTAGCGGCTTGGAAACGGTCTTCATCCTTCTCTATACAGCCGCCTGGCAGCTCCCATTTACCTGAATCCTTTTCTTTCACTGCCAGAAATTTATCTTCCTGATTCTGTATCAGTACTTTTGCAACAGGTATCGTCATAAATGCTTCAAAGACAACTCAGTGTTAAAAGAAGTTTCTTTTCAAGGCCTCAGTACGTTTTATCCTTTCCTAGGTACTCTTTCAGGAACTTCATCGGTGGGTAGCCGTAGCCTGCGTCCTGGTGCCAGTTCAGGTTGAGGTATTCTGCAGGTGTTACCCATCTGTAGGCGTTGTGTTCTTCGGATAAGTCGATTTCGCCTTCCCAGTCGTCGTACAGCAGTATGTAGGCTTTGACATTGTTGTTTTCTTCTACGTCTTCTCTCATGACATCTTTTCTTTCTCCTTTCAGTTCTATCCCTATTTCTTCTTTGATCTCTCTTTTTGCGGCCTCGAAACGGTTTTCACCGTCTACTTTCCCGATTCTTCCACCTGGTAGTTCCCATTTCCCCGCCATTCTACCGTATTTCTTGAACTTTTCTCCACTGGAGATCTTCTGGGCGTGCGACTTCTTCACTGCCAGGAACTTTCCTTCTTCATTCTTGATCAAAGGCTTTGAGACCTCGATCTCGGTCACGTTATCGTGGTAGTTTCTCTCCTCTGCAAGGTACTCCTCTGAGTAGAGAACAGGAACTATCAGGTAAGAATCCTCCTCAGAAAAATCTTGGGCAAGGATTTCCCTTTCACTCAGCCATTCAAGGCCTTCTCCTTTAATCTCTGGCTGTTTATCCTTGACATGGATCACAAAGAACTCTGTAGCGTCTTCATCAACTATCTGAAGCCTGACCATGTCCTGGAAAGAGTTAGGGTTAAGACCTAGCTCTGAAGTAACTCTGCCGGCAGCCTGAAAACGCTGCAACATATCCTCAATACCGGCTTCAGGAAAACCGCCGTCCCTCAACAGGAACTCACCTGACTCCCTCTCAACAACCAACTTGATCCTGGTTTCCTTGTCCATACAGAAAAACTAGCCGGAAACTTCTTTATTTCTGATTCTTCTTCAGAAGGCCTTCCGAGATAGGCTCCCTGAGTAGTATTTGATAATGCCTAGTACGAATTCTTTTTCTTTGAAGTTGTGGGAAACTGCTTCCAATTTTTGTCTGGCGGTTTTCTGGCATTTTTCATGTCTTTCCGGCAGTGATTTTTTGAGGCCTTCTTTGAATGAGGTTGGTGCTGTGAGAATTTCGAAGATGTCTACGAAGAAGTTTACTGGTAGTAAGGTGTCTCGGTCTGATCTTGAGATAACTAGGTTGGTGAATCTTCCGCCGTCCAGCTTCTTATTCCATTTCTCTATGACTTTCTCTGGTTCGTCGAACATGCAGATTGAAAATGAGGTTAAGACTGCATCTAATTCCTCTTCAAGTTCTATTGAGGAAGCATCGGCTTCAATCAGTTCTACATTCTCCCATTCGTTTTTCCTCTTCTTTTTCTTGGCTTTTTCCAGCATTCCCGGGGAGATATCTATCCCGATAATCTTTCCTTTCGAGCCGACTTGATCTCTCATATATCTCAGGTTAGCTCCTGTACCACATCCAAGCTCTACAACTGTATCGCCCTCATCAAGTTCTAGAGACTGTACAGCTTCTTTCCGAATCCCTCTGATTACAGGAGGGTTTTCGAACACCAAACTGTAGAAGAAACTCCATTTACTGTAGAACTTTTTACTCAACTCGCTCATAGTTTCACTGCTCGTAGTACTCTCCGCTCTCCCGCTGTTCTTTGTCTTTCTGGCTGTGCGGCTTGTTGGCTCGAGGCCTTCCTGATTCTGGATCTTTCCGGAATGTTATGTCTACTTCTTTCAGGAACCGGTTCATTGCGTTGGATATTTTCATAGGTTCTGTGGTAGTTCCTTTTTTCCCTGGTTCTCCGGTGAATACCATTCCCCGGTCTGCGATGTAATTCAGAAGCAGTAGGTCGTGGTCAATGACGAGTAAAGGTTTCTCAGTTTTCCGCGCGAAACGTTTCAAGGCCTTTCCCATTTCTACACGGGATTCGACGTCCAGATAGGCGCTTGGTTCGTCTAAAAGGTAGATTTCTGCGTCTCGTGCCAGGCAGATGGCTATTCCGACTCTCTGCAGTTCTCCTCCGGATAGTTCTTCCAGGTTTTGGCTGTAGAGGTCTTCTAAGCCGAGCGGTTCTGCGATCCGGGCCTTGAACTTTTTGGATTGAGGGTTTACGTGCTGTGAAATTGCTTTTTCCACTTTTTCGTCTTTGGATTCAAGGTACTGTGCTTTGTAGCTTATTGAGGCCTCCGGTGTTTCTCCTTTTTCGGGTTGTAGGGCGCCGGCCAGCATTTTGGCAAAAGTTGTTTTTCCGACACCGTTTTCTCCGAATACTGCCAGTATTTCTTCTTCGTGGAGCGCTCCTGCTTCTGTCTCCAGTTTGAACTCGTTTTCCCCGAAGTCTTTCCTCATTTTCGGGAAGTCAAGTATCTTCTTTTTGTTCTCTACCTGGCTTCTCTTTGTTCTGTCAAACTTGATTGAGTCCTGTCTTATCTGAATGTTATGTGTTTTCAGGTAGCCGTCAAGGTACTGGTTTATTCCTTCTCGCGTGCTTAAAGCGTTTGACACCATTCCGTATGCTCCTGGTTCTCCATGGAATACATGGATGGCGGATGAGACAAGGTCTAGAGTCGCCAGGTCATGCTCTACAACCAGCACCGATTTCTCCTCTCCCAGGTGCTGGATCGCTCTTCCTACGTTTAAACGCTGTTTAACGTCAAGGAAGGAACTTGGTTCGTCAATTACGTAGATAGAAGAGTCTTTTACCAGGCAGGAGGCAATCGCAACCCTTTGAAGCTCTCCTCCGGAAAGCTCATCGATGTCTCTATCTAAAAGATGGTCTATATCCAGTTTCTCCGCAAACTTCTCGGCCTTATCTTTTTCATCTGCTTTCTCCAGAAGTTCTCCTACTTCTCCGTTGTGGAACTCAGGTATCTTGTCAACCTGCTGTGGTTTGTATGAGGCCTCTACTTCGCCCTCTGCCAGTTTCTTGAAATGTTCTTGAAGGCCTGTTCCACGGTATTCTTCCCTTATTTTATCCCAGTCAGGACTGTCTTGGTATTCTCCAAGGTTTGGCTTTATATCTCCTGATAGAATCTTTAATGCGGTGGATTTTCCGATCCCGTTTCTCCCCAGTATTCCGACGACTCGGCCTTCTTGGGGCTGTGGAAGGCCGTAAAGTCTGAACGAGTTCTCGCCGAACTGGTGTATTTTGTCTCCGAACTCTCTATCCAGACGGATCAGTTTGATTGCATCATCGTAAGGGTACTTGTTTATCGCCATTTTGTGAGCTTCCATAACTTTCTCATTGTCGATATGAAGCTCTCCTTCCTCTGTGACATGGAAACCTCCCTCCTTTCCTGCCCTGTTCAAGGGATCGTAGTTAACTACGGTCTCTCGGGCAAGGTCTGGTTCGATCTTCTCCTGGTCGATCGCAACGATAAATTTCTTACTGTTTTTATCTGTAGTCATAAGCTTGGATTCACCTGAAGAATTTTAATACTGAACGAAGAAGGCCTTTAGTCAGCAGAAAAAATAGAAAAGTTAAGTTATATAGGTCTACTCGAAGGCGAGCTCGTACCTTGTCCCGGTGATCTCTTCGATGATCTCTTCGAACTCGTCTTCGCTGAGGTTGATCTTGCCTTCATACTCGTCGCTGACGACAACTTTCTGGTACTCGCCCTCAGGACTGAAAACTGTGTTAATGCTTTCAACCTCTGCAGGGCTTAAAAGGCCTTTGATAACGTCTCTGTTATCTTCACTTCTTTCAACTACTCTGATTGACTTGTCGATTTCTTCCGCGACTTTCTTCACGATCTCGCCGCTTCTACCGACTACTTTGGCGCCATCGTCTTCAGCTGTTACTATGATGACAACGTTTTCAGTGTCGTAGACGTGAAGGATCTCTGAATCCCTCAGTGAGCCGTATTCGCTGCTTAGATCTTTCAAGATTCTTGATACTTCGATTTCAAGTTCTGTTATCTCTCCGTTCTCCAGCTTCTCCTCACACTTGCTGCAGAGAACATCGCTCTTAAGACATACATTACAGATTGGAGCCTTCATATCATACAACGGTGTCGGGAAAAATTAAATACATGAGGCCGAAAACACTTCCCTCTCCTCCAAAAACGGTTACTCAGTACTCCAGGCCTCAAACAAGATATAGAGACAGTCAAAAACCCCTGCAAGGCCTAAACCAATTAAACTGTAGAAGAAAAGGTAGCTGTTAAGTAAACCTCCGCAAAGACCTACAAGCAAGAAGCCTGTGCGTACCTCCCTCCCGAAAAACAGTTCCTGTCTCGTAAACTTCTCAATTAGGAGCTCAGGAAGCAGTACAAAGCTGGCTACAGCGGAAGCAATCCAAACAGGTGCAGATACAGCAAAGAGGCCTGCCCAGACAACGGTTAATTCGCTTAAAGCAGAGGCAACGTCAAGAAAGGCCTTCATCTTCCTGGTTCTCCCTGTCCTAACTGAATCATGATGTGTCTTCCAGAAAACAGTTATTGAAGCAGCCAGAAATAAAGCTGAAACCGCGAACTTGAAAGGAGGGTTGAGAACCAGTATCGCCGCTGACAAAGCCGCTGTTAAAACACCTGCAGAGGTTTTAAGATAGAACTCGTTCTTATCCACATGTAATTTGTTACAGGGGAAGAGTTAAACAGTTTTCGGTGAAGATAGTAAGGAAAAATGTTTTTAGGGGAGGAAAGCCGCTAAGGGGGTTAAGGGGGAGGGGTTTTTGAAAACCTGGCTTTCCTCCTCTAAAATATTGGTTTAAAGGCCTTTCCTTGAGGCCTTCATGACCTGTTTAGTTCATTACTTCTAGGCCTAGGTCGTTGACGTCTCCTGTTACTTCGGTTTCTGATTCCTGTTCCTTATCTATGTCTCCTAGGACGTAAGGTGATTCTACTCCTGTAACGATTGATATGACCTGTATCTTGCCTTGGAGTTCTTCTTTGATTCTTGCACCCCAGATTACCTGTGCTTGTTTATCGAGTTTTTGCTTCACGTTTTGACCTACATCGTTGATCTCGTTGAGTGTGAGGTCTTCGCCTCCTGCGACGTGTAGGAGTGCTCCGTTTGCTCCTTCAAACTCTACGTCAAGCAATGGATTTGAGAGCGCTTCGTGGATTGCTTCCTCTCCTTTATTGTTTGTATCGCTTTCTCCGTAGCCTACGACTGCGACTCCTCCTTCATTCATGATTGCCTGGACGTCTGCGTAGTCCAGGTTGACGAGTGAAGGCTTGGAGATTGTCTCTGTGATCCCCTTGATCATCGTGGTGATTAATTCGTCGGCTACGCCGAAGGCCTGGTCGAGCGGCATGTCGCCAGCGATATCGAGCAGTTTGTCATTTTCGATTACAATTGCGGTGTCAACATACTGTCTCAACTGGTACAATCCGTCTTCTGCCTTACTCATTCTTGCTCCTTCAATTTCAAACGGCATTGTCACTGTTCCAATTACTATACAGTCCTCTTTCTTTGCGATTTCTGCCAGAACCGGTGATACTCCTGTACCTGTTCCTCCACCGAGTCCAGCGGTAAGGAATACCATGTCAGCGTCCTTGAAAAGGTTTCTGAGTTCAGCACGGTTTTCTTCTGCAGCTCTTTCACCTTTCTTGGGTTGTCCACCGGCTCCAAGCCCTTTGGTCAGGTCCTTGCCTACCAGTATTTTTCTATCGGCAGAAGACATTTTCAGGTGCTGCTTGTCGGTGTTGATCGCGACTGTTTCTGCACCTTCAACATCTTTGTTCTGGATGCGGGTAACCTGGTTGTTTCCAGCACCTCCCGCTCCCACTACGAGTATCTTAGCATCTTTTACATCGTCAAGGTTTTCAGCGGTTTTGCCTTCGTTTTCAGCGTTATCGATTATCGATTCCATTGTAGTATCAGCCTGCGGTATAGCGTAACCTTTTTAAGTCGAGAGACCTAACTCTCCTATAGAACTAGTTGAGTCTTGCCCAAGACTCGAATACATGCCCAAATACTTGACTCGAACTTTGCCCAAAGTTCGAAGCTGATACCAAACGTTCAATCGTAATCTGTAAGCCCGTTTCGAACTCGTGCCCGCGAGTCGAAACATGAATCGTATTTCGTCCGCCCAAGGACGAAGTATCTGTCTTAATCTAACATTTTCTACACTGGTTTATAAATCTTCTGTCACTCGGGTGAAATAATTCACTGTTCATGAACGTTCACGAAAAAATCTGTGATGGAAAATTCCAGGAAATCCAGGTTAATTCAAAAATCTTGACTGCAATAATTTTCCATGGTAGATGCTGAGGAAGTCAAAAAAGTCGCGGGAAACGCTCGGATCAAACTCGAGGACGAAGAGATCCAGCAGTTCACAGAGGAATTCGAAGACATACTTGAAATGTTCGAAACACTCGACGAGATAAATACTGAAGATGTCGAACCCGCGTTCCATCCGGTCGAGACGGAGTCCCGGAGCCGTGAAGATGAAAAAGAAGAGACACTTGACAGGGAACAGGTGTTTCAGAACACAGAAAATAAGGAAGATGGATACTTCAAAGGGCCGAGCGCCTGACTGCGCCAATGTTTTAGGCAAATTTCTTAAGGAGTATAATCTGTTTTTTCCCTTTCCTGTTCTGCAGTTATACCCTGGTTTTTGTTTTCCTGGGAAACTCACTTAACTTTCTAGACTCGAGGATTTTCCATGAAGATTGGGATTGTCTCGGATACACACGATAACTTGGATGCGGCAAGGTCCGCGGCAGAGTTCTTTGAAAATCATGTGGATAAAGTGGTTCACTGTGGTGACATGGTTGCACCTTTTACCGCTGAATTATTCGACCGCGGATTCGACTTTTACTATATCCGAGGCAACAATGACGGGGAATGGAACCTGAAGGAAACTGTAGAAGAGTTCGGAGAGTTCTACAACAATATCGCTGAGCTCGAATTTGGAGGGAGGAAAATCGCGGCGTATCATGGAACTGAGGAAGAGGTTGTTGAATCCCTGGTTGACTCAGAGAAGTACGATTACGTTCTCCGGGGTCATACCCATGAGAGAAAACTGGAGCGGAAAAATGATACTGTCGAAATAAATCCCGGGGGAATCAGGTTGCCAGGGCAGAAAGAAAGTTTTCACATCGCAGTCCTTGATATAGAATCAGGGGAAGTCGAGTTCTTCCCAGGTGATGAACTTTGAAGTTGCGGTGCCCGGAATGCGGCGGCAGGATGCAGTTCTCAGGTTACCGCCCTCTCTTCCCTGAATGCACGGAATGCGGCGAAAACTTCCATACAGAGGACTGCGTAGAGGAAGAATAGTTAAGCCTTGAGAAAAACTTTTTCTCTTCTGTGGACGAATTAAAGTCAGAGACTCCCCGAGGATGCGGTGGGCGCGGTCTTACATTCTGGCTGGAGACCCGATGAGTTAGAAGTTTGGGCGGTAGGAGAGAGGGGAAAAGTCCGAACCTTTACATCAAGCGGGAGATTTCAGGAACAAATCAGTATTTAAGCTGAAGTTACCCCGTGGCTGGATAACCGGTATAAGAACAGGTTTCAGTTCTGTGGGGCTCGACTCGTATGACTGCGGTAATGGCTGGATAGTTTTGAGATGGGAAGTTGATTGAATTATTTTTTAAGATTCCCTTGAAACCTTTTCTCTATGGGCCTCAGGGAAATAATTGAAGAAGGAGAACAAATTGATAGGGAAGAACTTCTGGAACAGCTGGAACAGAAAAACCAGGAACTCAACCTGATGAGAGAAATAAAACCAGAGGAAACACAGAACTCAGGAGAACTTGAAGGGGTGCCGTTCGTCGCCAAAGACGCGATCTGCACCTCAGGAA
>JBDGSI010000065.1:0-14462 GCA_042217615.1 Candidatus Nanohalobium sp. | reverse complement strand
TTGGAGGTTGATGGAGTATGAGGAGCCGGAGAGCCATGGTTCTGAGCCTCCTGAAAATGTTGCAGAGGCGATGAAAACTGTTGATGTTGTGATAGCTCCGACTAATAAGAGCATAAGTCATACTAAGGCAAGAGAGGAAGCATGTGAAGTAGGCACCGTAGTTGCCTCGATGCCGCTTGTGAACAAGGAGATCTGGAAGACCAGCCTTCAGACAGATTATTCTCGAGTCAAAAAGATCACAGAGAAGGCCTATGCCTTGATAGAGGATACTTCAAGGATTAGAGTGGAAACTCCTTCCGGCACAGAACTGGAGTTTGAGGTTGACCTGAGAACATATGATCAAGATACTGGCATAATTGGTTCAAAGGGGGAGCTAGGTAATCTGCCTGCGGGCGAGACAGACGGCTTCCCGGTTGGAATAAACGGCGAACTGGTGATTGATCATTTACCGTTCGCACCTGAAGGAACGAAAGTTGAAATCAAAGATGGTGAAGTTACGGCCATAAAGCATCCTGAAGGAGTTAATTCATCTGAACTGGCTGAAGCCTTCGACGAAAAGCCTTGTTCAAGGAGGATTGCGGAGTTCGGCTTTGGAACAAACCCTGAAGCAACGCTGATAGGCGTCCCTATCCAGGATGAGAAAGTACTTGGAACCGTTCACTTTGCTTTCGGGGATAACACGTTTTACGTCGGAGAGGAAAGAGCAAATCCATGCGGAATACACTGGGACAGTGTCTGTGAGTCACCAACTGTCTGGTTTGACGATGAAAAAGTTCTTGATGAGGGTGAACCTGTTTTCCTGGACAGGTAGGTGGAGTAATTTTTTCCAAGGTTTTTTGTTGATCTTCCTCTTCTTTTCGGGCATATTTTTTAACTGAGGTTTCCTTAATTACTGTTTAAGAGATGGGATTGCTGGATTCTGATGTTGAGGATAAAGTATCGGAAGCGGTTTCAGATGTTAAAGAGAAGGCTGGGGAAGAAGGCAGTGTAAGAGATAAAGAGAGCCAGATCCAGGAGCTTTTGAACCGTGTAAGCAAGTTAGAGTACCGTCAGAACCGTTTGGAAGAGTCTGAAGGCGCTGAAGTAAAGGAGAGGCAGGAAGAACTGCTTGAGGAACTGAATGATTTGAAGAAGGATGTTGCGGACCTGAAAGTTGATTACGGTGCGTTACCTAATGATTTCGAGTTTGAGGACATGATGGAGGAGTTTGAGGAGAAAAGTGAGAGGGTTGAAGAGCTTCTTCCGGCCGTGGAGAAGGCCTTTGATGATGTTGAGAAGATTGAGGAGAAGTCTATAGTTACTGAGGAAGAGGTTGAGGAGCTTCGTAACCGTCTTGATTCTCTGAGGGAAGGCCTTGAGGATTTGAGAGAGCTTGAGACAAGGATTGACGGTGTTCAGCAGTCGCTTTCTGAGATGGAGAGGGAGTTGAAGGATGCTGAGATTGAGGAGAAGGTTGACCGTGCCCGTTTTGAGCAGAAGCTTGAGGAGGTTCGTGGCGATCAGATTGTGGAGCTTTCCCGGCTGCGGGAGCGTTTGAAGAATCTTGCTGTAGAGGAGAAAGTGGATCGTTCCGAGCTTGATCAGGAGCTGGAGGAGTTGAGGGATGAACTCGGTGTAAACATGATTGAACTGGCTGACAGGCTGCGGGAGCAACTGGCTTCAAGGTCGGAAATACATTCTCTCTGGGACTCTATAGAGATGATAGGGGAGAAACATGATGAAGAGTTTGAAGAGCTTCAAGGCTTGGAGGAAGAAGTCTCCAGTATATCGGAGAAGCTTAGGGAACTGGATGAAGACCTTTCAAACGCTGAATCAGTGCTTGAAGAAGTTCAAAGCATTCAGGAGGAGAAAGCAGATGCGGAAGAAGTTGATAAAAGGATAACTAGGAACTCTGAGGCCTTGGACAGTGTTCAGGAGAAGATATCTGAGATATCCGGTAGATTAGAGAGGGCAAGAAACGACCTGGATGAGAGGATGGAGGAGCTTGACGGAGTTCTTCCTTCTGTAGAGGAGGCTCATAACAGGGTTGACAGGGTTGAGTCCTCTATCAGGGAGAAGCAGGAGGCGATTGAAGGCCTTGAGCAGAGAAAACTGGATAAAAAAGATTTTGAGAAGGCTGAGTTAGATGATAAGGTTGAGGCCTCGGAGCTTGAGGCCCGTATAGCTGATGTAAGGGATGATCTAAGTGTAAAGCTGGCTGAGGTAAAGCATGGGTTGGATAACCGGTTGGCGGAGAAAGGAGAGGTTGAAGATCTTCGTGAAGAACTTGAACAGGTTCACGAGCTAGCAGATACAGAGTTTGAAGACCTGGAAGAAGTTGAGGAGAAAATAAGAGGTACTTACAAGGATATCGAGGAACTGGAGCAGAGACTGGGAACTGTTGAAGACAGTCTTCGGGAACGTGTTGAGGCCTTGGAGTCGGATAAGGTTGGCCGTGAAGAGTTCGATGAGAAAATGTCAGAAGGTTCTGAGAGAATGCAGGAGCTGGAGCAGAAGCTTTCCGGTTTCGAAAACCGTTTCTCAGAACATGAATCCGGTATCTCCGACCTGAAACAGAAGATGCAGCAGAAAGCCTCTAGAGAAGAACTGGAATCCAAGGCAGACAGAGAAGAGCTTGAAGGCCTTGTATCAGAGGGTGAGATGGAGGAAAGAGTTTCTGCAGTTGACGAGCTTGTTGCAGACCTCGGTGACCGTGTTGGAGAGGTTGAGAAAAGGCTTAGAGGTTTTGAAGAGCTTGAGGACCAGAATATTGCACGTGAAGAGTTTGAGGAAGAGGTTTCCAGGCTGAGAGGATGGCTGGAAGAAGTTGAAGGCCTTGCTGAAGACGCTGTTGGCAGAGAAGAGTTTGAACAGGATTTATCCGATCTTAAGCAGAGGATTGAAGGCCTTGAGTCTAGAGATGTGGTTGAGCAGGGACGGTTTGAGCAAAAGGTTTCCGAGATCCAGGAAGATATTTCAGGTGTAGATAACCGGGTGGAAGCTCTTGACTCGGAAAAAGTTGATGGCGACCAGTTTGACAAGGCTTTCTCCGATCTCCGGCAAGAGGTTGAAGGGGTGAGAAGCCAGGTCGAAGAACTGGATCGTGCACAGGAAGAAAAGGTTGGCCGTGAAGAGTTTGAAGACCTGCAGGGAAAGGTTGAGAGACTGTCCGAGGCCTTGCTGAAGGTAACCCAGAAATGTTGAAAAAACTTGTTTAGAATCTTTGAACTTCTACCTGGAAATTACCGCCTGCCCTATTCATTACATGTGCTACAGCTCTCTCACGGATAGGACGTAGAACAATGGCAAAGCCCATAACATCAGTTACAAATCCTGGTGTCAACAAGAACAGGCCTGCCAGCACCAGCAAACCACCTTCCAAAACATTCCGGGAAATCTCTCCACCCGTAACAGACATCTGCAGCTTCTTCAAAATGTGAAGGCCTTCCCTTCTAATCAGTTCAGCACCCACAAGACCTGTCAAAAGCACCGCAGCCAAAGTCTTCCAGAAACCGAAAAAACCTGCAGCAGCCACTAACAAATACAGATCAACGAAAGGCAGCATTAGAAGAGTTACAGCAAGGTATCTGAGCATGTTAAGGCCTTTGTGTTGAAGATTTAAAGGTTGAATCAGCAGGCCTTTACATGAAGGGTTTGCTTAAGGAACTCGTGGAGACTCCTGGAGTATCCGGTCAGGAGAGCGAAATAAGAGATAAAATCCGTGGAGAAGTAGAAGAATACGCTGACAGCGTTGAAGTAGATAACATGGGCAACCTGATTGTGAGAAAAGGTGGGGGCGATAAAACTTTGATGGTTGCCGCTCATATGGATCAGATAGGCCTCGCTGTGAAAAGGATAGATGAGAACGGGTTTATCAAGTTTACTTTTGTTGGCGGGGTTACGCTTCAGTCTTTGATGAATCAGAGGGTTACAATTCATACTGAAGAGGGAAAAGTTACTGGTGTCATAGGGATGAAACCTCTTCACTTGATGGATAAGGATAAGAGAGAGGAGCTGCCTGAGAAAGAGCAGCTTTTCATTGACATCGGCGCTGAAGATGATGAAGAAGTTGAAGAAGCTGGTGTGAAAGTAGGTGATACTGTAACATTTGAAAGAGAAGCCGCAGAACTTCGAGACGACCTGGTGACAGGAAAATCAATGGATAACCGAGTTGGATGTCTTGTAGGTATTGAGGCCTTGAAAAAGTATGAGGGGAAGGAAGAACTTGCTGTCGTCTTCTCCACTCAGGAAGAGGTAGGCCTTAAAGGTGCAAAAACAAGTACTTTCAGAGTCGAACCTGATGTAGCGCTCGCAGTTGATGTCTCCATTGCAGGAGATGTGCCTGGAGTCGAACCAGATGAGTCTGAGCTTGAGCTTGGGGGAGGAGTTGATATACAGATGATCCAGTCCTCAGGTAGAGGCCTCATCACTCCTGAGACTGTGCGTAACTGGCTTATAGAGACTGCGGAGGAAGGTGATCATGAGTTCTCCCGTGGTATTATTGAAGGAGGGGCAACTGACGCTGCAGGCATAGAACTGGTGAAAGAAGGTATTCCAACAGGTTCTGTAGGTGTGCCTCTTAGAAATATGCACTCGGCAACAGAAGTCGTTAAGATGGCGGACATCAAGGCCTCAGTCGACTTTATTGTCGATGCTGCCGAGAATTTCCCTGACTACTTCTAGGGTTAAATTCCCTTTTTTATTCGTATCTGAGTGCCTCTGCTGGTTCGAGGCCTGCTGCCCTCCTCGCAGGAAGCACTCCGGAGATTATTCCTAGGATGAGGGAGAATGTTAGTGATCCTAGTAGGAGTTCTGGTCCTAGGTAAGGTGTTATGGTGAGGGAGGCGTACTGTGATGCGCTTATGGCTGCGAGCCAGGAGAGTGTTGCTCCAAAGATAAGACCTGTTATCCCACCTAGTAGACCTATCGCTCCGGATTCCAGGAGGAACAGCATCATTATCTGTTCGTTCTTTGCGCCGATAGCTTTCATTACTCCGATTTCTCTTGTTCTCTGTGTTACTGAGGTGTACATTGTGTTCATGATTCCTACTGCGCCGACAAACAGAGATATTGAGGCAATCCCGATGACTACTCCTCTGACAACGTTTAATATGCTGGAGAATGATGCTACTAGGTCTTCCTGGGTTGAAACAGTGAATGTCTCGTCTCCTTTTTCAACTCCTCTTTCGTTTCTAATTGCTTTTTCAACGTCTGCCTTGACTTTCTCGGTTTTGAGGCCTTTATCTACTTCTGCAAACAGCCAGTCATATGTTTCTTCCCTGTCCATAAGATCTCTTGCCGGTTTCAAAGGTATTACGATCGCTGTATCGATTGAAGGGTCTCCAGTAGCTTCAAGCACTCCTATTACTCTGTGTTTAACGTTGTTTATCTGTATATTGGATCTTACACCTATTTTGTCGTTGAAGGCCTGGTTTGCGACTCTGCTGCCTATTACGACGTTGTATTGGTCGTTTTTTCTTATCATTCTTCCTTCTTTGATTTCCATTGCCCAGCTTTCCATGACGAGTTCTTTTTGTTCGGCCGGTATCCCTATTATAGGTAGGAAGCCGGTTTCTTCTCCTACGCTGACTCCTGTGTTCATGAATAATGCGCCGTCAGCTTTTGAGATGCCTTTAACAGATCTTACGGCTCTAAGGTCTTGTGAGTCAAGTTTTCTGGAGACCTGTCCTCCGCTTGATGTCAGGCTTCCTCCGGGATTGATGAATATCTTGTTGGCGCCTATGCTCTGAAACTCTTCTTCTATGGAGGTTTCAAGGCCTTGACCTAACGATACAAGTGCAACGACTGCTGAAATCCCGATGAATATCCCTATAACTGTTAGAAGAGTCCTTCTTTTTCTTCGGAAGATATTTCTGTAACTCATTTTGGCGTAGGCTTCTATCATTACTTTTCATACCTCAAAGCTTCTACAGGGTTCATTTTAGCTGCTTTTCGTGCTGGGAAGAATCCTGATACTGTTCCGACAGTGAATGCGAACGCTAGAGAGCCTAGGACTAGTTCTGGACTGGCTCCTGGCTCCATTGTAAGGCCTACTTGCTGTGAAATTATTTTTGAGGCTGCAAA
Source organism: Candidatus Nanohalobium sp. (assembly GCA_042217615.1). GTDB lineage: Archaea > Nanohalarchaeota > Nanosalinia > Nanosalinales > Nanosalinaceae > JBDGSM01. The sequence continues at coordinate 8,399 of JBDGSI010000065.1, read as the reverse complement.
GCTTACTCCTAGGCCTGAGATTATGCCTAGGATACCTCCTATAAGGCCTATTATACCTGATTCTATAAGGAATATTTTCAGGATTTGCCGGTTTGTGGCGCCTACAGCTTTCATTACCCCGATTTCTTTTGTTCTCTCTGTTACTGAGGTGTACATTGTGTTCATGATTCCTACTCCTCCTACAAGCAGTGATATACTTCCGAGGCCTACAAGGAATCCTCTTATAAGAGATAGCTGGCTTCTGAAGGAGTCTATAATATCTGCTGCTATCCTGGTGGTGAAGTCTTCTTCTCCTTTCTCCAGGTTTCTGGCGCTTCTAAGGGACTGTTTTATGTTCTTTTCAACTTCTTCTGGCTGGAAGCCTCCGCTTATCCTGGCTATAATCTGGTCATATTCGTTTTTCTTACCTGTTACGGCACGTGCTTCGTCTATCTGCATGTAGACTCCGCCTCCCTGTGTAGCTCCGGATGATTCTACTATCCCTACGATCCTGTATTCTGTGCCGTTTATCCCTATCTTTGATCTCAGGGCCAGAGGATCGTCAAATGCGTTTTCAGCAAATTCTTCGGTTACCATGATGCTGTATTTATCTGTTCTCCGAAGATATCTTCCTTCTTTGATTTCAAGGCCTTGAGTCTGTTTGATTAAGCTGGAGTGAGGGCCTGTTGGCAGTCCCAGTATTGTTAGAAATTCTTTCTGGCTGCCGTAGCTTCCTTGAAGTGATGAGGATATTATACCTGAGGCCTCGTCTACGCCTCTACTGTTTCTGACGGTTTGGAGGTCGTCTTCTTCGAGTTTGGCGGTGCTGGCTGTGAACCGTGAGGATATGCTGTCGCCTCCGGGAGAAATGAAGACTTTGTCGCCGCCAAGATCCTGTATCTCTTGCTGGACGGAGTTCTGAAGGCCTTGGCCTATGGAGATCAGGGCGACTATGGCAAGTATTCCTACGAGTGTGCCGATGATGGTGAGCCAGGAACGTTTTTTCCTGTATCTTATGTTCCTGACTGCCAGTCTGAAGGAGTCAAACATGGTTCTTTCCTTGTTTTTTTACTTTTTCCGTCTTCTTCTCCAGTAGAGGCCTCCAGCTGCTAGTAGGATGATTATTACTGCTGCTGGAAGGATCGGGGATCCTCCGCTTTCCGTGTAGAGGCTTTGCTCGGTTGAGTTCAGCACGTTTATCTCAGCGGTCTTTGTAACAGTTTTCTCCTTCTCGTTTTCCTGGTATGTGATCTCTACAGGGATTTCAGCCGTGTCTGCCTCTTTGTCGGCGTGAACATTTAGCTCTGTTGTCTGGTAGTCGTCAGGGTTCATGTCTCCGAGGTAGACGCTGTCTCCGGAGAGAATGCTGTAGCCTTCACCGCTTTCTACCTCTATCTTTGTGAACTTGGCGGTTCCTTCCCCTCTGTTAACAAACCTAAGCGTTGCTGTCCCTGTCGAACCTGCTGGAATGGTTCCGCCGTTGTTTACACCGAGCTCGATCTGAGGCCTTCCGCCTACTACTATACCGGTTGATTCATCTTTCTGTATCTTTGCTCCTGCTTCTGTCTCGTAACTGAGGCCTACAGGGATGCTGTAGACTCCGTTATCTGCTGATTCGTCTACAGCTAACCGGAAGGAAACGGTTTTTGACTCGTCAGGTCCGATTCTGGCCACGTTCTCCTTGGAGGTTCCGAGTACAACCACAGGGGTCTCTGCTGAAGGATTGGCTGATAGCTCTATGTTCCTGAAGTAAGTGTTGGCTGTGTTTTCAAGGGTGAAGTTCATGGTCCTGCTGGTTCCTGGAACCACTTTTTCAGGGAACTCAACTTTTTCCACGTTCAAACCGTCTTCATCTGCTTCAACGCTTACAGGCAGCAAATGGGTTCTGCTTGACAGTCTCTTTGAAGAAGTCTTGAACTCTAGTTTTTCATCTCCCTGCAGAGTGTTAGGGTCTACACGTACCTGCATCCTGAACTGGTAAGCATCTCCACCTTCAAGAGAGGCAATTCTCCATTTCTTGGTGTTGTCAGGGTCTACAGAGAAAGGATACTTCTCCAAAAACTCTACAGAGACGTTTTCGGCATCGCTGCTTCCTGTATTAACTACCTTAAACTGTACATCTGCATACTGCCCTACTTTTAAAGGTGAGGGCTCTGTACTCATTTTTTGAACTTCTATACTTGTGTTTGCGGCTGTAAATCCTGTTAAAAGGATTAAAAGCGTTGTAAGTGTGGCTAGTTGTTCCATAGTATTATTTTTTGTTTTCCGAGGCCTTTTCGTTTGGCTGGTTTAAAGCTCTGTTTGTAAGATTGTAGTCTTCTTCCTTCTTTTTCTTGGTTGTTACGCCGTCTGTGATATCGACTATATATTCTGCGTACTCTGCATCGTGAGGGTCGTGTGTCACCATGATTATGGTTTTTCCTTCTTCCTCGTTAAGCTCTTTCAACAGTTCCATAACCTGGTCCCCGGTCTCTGTGTCCAGGTTTCCTGTAGGCTCGTCAGCTAATACAATATCGGGGTCGTTGGCCAAGGCTCTTGAAATTGAAACACGTTGCTGCTGTCCTCCTGAAAGCTCTGAAGGCATATGATCCAGTCTATCTCCCAGCCCCATGTCGCTGAGAAGTTTTTTCGATCTTTTCATACGTTTCTTCCTTGACTTCCCTCTGAAAAGCATGGGTAGTGCAACGTTCTCCTGAGCAGTCATAGAGGAGATAAGATTAAACTTTTGAAATACAAAGCCAACCTTTTTACTTCTTAAAACAGCTAACTGGTTCTCAGAAAGCGTGGAAAGATCCTCTCCATCCAGCTCTACCTTTCCAGAGGTAGGTACGTCTAAAGCACCTACCATATTCATCAAAGTACTTTTCCCGCTGCCTGAAGGCCCCATAATTGCTACAAAATCGCCTGACTTGATTTCGAGGCTGGAACCTCTCAAGGCCTTTACAGTGTTCTCTCCCATCTGATACTCTTTCACTACTTCCTCTAACTTGATCAGGCTCATACATCAAGATTATCTCTTGTATGTTTATCAAGCCGGTGGAAAAATTTGATTCCTGTGAAATATCTTCGCCTTTATTAAGTTTCAAAACTGTACTAAGTATAGGTATGTCGGAGCTTTCACCGAGAGAACGGGTAAAAAGAGCTATGGAAGAAATCGCAGACCTTTACGGGTTTAATGAGAGTTATGCCAGGCTCTACGGCACCCTGTTCTTTGAGGAAGAGATGACTTTGGATGAGCTCAGTGAGGAAACAGGTCTATCTAAGTCGACAGCTTCCAGAGGAATGAGTACTCTTGAGAACCTTTACCTTGCTGAAAGTCACAAGAAGCAGGGCCACGGTAAAACCAAGTTTTACACTCCTGAAAGAAATCTGGAGAAAGCCTTCATGAAGGTGATGGAAAACGAGGCCGCACAAGAGATAGAGATAATGAGGGAGGCCTTGGAAGAAGCAGAAAAAGAAATGGAGCAAAAAGGAGATAAGGAAGGCCTTGAGAAGGTTAGACGGCTTAAAGAATTCTATGAGAGAGCGGAAAAATTTGTTAAAACACTTACACGGCTGCCGCCTAAGAAGGCCTTGGCACGAGCTGCTGACGCCTTGAAAGCTGTTATTCCTTGAACTCTATATCTTCTACCTGGAGAGCAGGACGACCTCTGTTCAAGGTAACTTTCCCTATAGCGGTAACAGAGTTGTTTTCAAGGATTAAAAGATTTTTATTGAATGTATAGGCCTTAACAGCTTCTTCATCTTCTATCTGAAAGTAAACTACGTTTCTTCTAGGCGATACGTTTTTTAAAGTTCCTGAAACCCTGACTTTATCTCCTAAATTCTTCCTGCCTATCTCAGATATGTCTACTTTTTCCGCTGGCTGTGCTGCAGCTATATACAGTATGGAAAGGCCTGCAACGGTTAAAGCAGCTATCAGTAAGTCTTTTTTCACAGTTCTTTCTCCGCAAGTTTAACGTACCTGGTTCCCTCAGGTTTCAAACGGCTTTCGAAAAGCTTTACTTTTTCAACCTTGATTTCACCTATTCTGGCGTCTTCATAGTTCTCCAGGGTTTTCTGAACCTTTCTTTTCTGCCCAGGTGACATATCCTCCACACGTAGAAGGGTGATGTGAGGCCTGAACTCGTGGTTGTTATCACTTTCTACCGTATGGTTTGAGACTTCTTCCTGCAACCTGTAAAGCAAGGGATTTTCAACTCCAGCCCATAGAACCCTGATAAAATCCTTTGAAGGGAAAGCGCCGAGGCCTTCAATCCCGGCCTTGAACGGCTTTACTTCTATATTTTCAAGGCCTTTCTTCACTTCTTCGAGTTCTTCACTGTTTAGGTTTTTGAAGAACTGGAGTGTAATATGCATTTTCTGTTTTTTAACCGGTTTGAATCCGAGGTTGAGTGCGTCTCTGATTTCTTCCAGTTTTGCCAGGGTTTCACTGTCTTCTATATCGATTGCTGAGAAGGCCCTGGCCATACATTCTTTTAATGCTGTGTCTCTAAATAATTATTTGTAAGGTGTTTAACTGAATATGCCAGATAACCCGCGTGCCAGCGAGATAATTGACAAAACAGTTGTTTCTGAGGAACAAGGTAAAAAATTCGGAACAGTGGAGGATATTTCATTCGTCGCAGATACTGGCGAGTTAATGAATCTTCTAGTAGCTGATACAACTAAACACCTTGATGAAGCCAAGCTTCAAGAGGACAGCAGAGGAAGAAGCATTATCCCGTTCTCCGCGGTCAGAAGCGTCGGAGACTTCGTAATAGTTTCCGAAGACGACATCCTCTAATTTACTTTTCATCCAGTTTTTCTACTTCGGAGAGGTCTTGGTATTCTTTTTCGCTTGAGAGGATTTTGTCTTCGCCGGATGATGCCAGGTGTACTGCGTCCATCGGCGTCAAACCGTTTTCTGTCACGTAGCTTGCCGCTTCCTTCATTAGAGATTCTTCGCCACGTATCTCCACCAGTTTTGAGGCTCCTGCTACTGTTTTAAGCACGTTCCGGTCTTCTCTGTAGGCCACAAGCATAAGCTCTATCAAGGTATATTCTCGAGTCCATAACTCTTCTCGATGTTCTCTGTAGACGTTTTTCGCCGGTTCCTGCAGCCAGTCGTCGTCCTTGAGAAGAGCCAGTAGAAAGTCTGTTTCTACATACATTTTATCTCCCTGCTTCTTCCATCGCTGCTTCTCTGGCTTCCTTTTTCAGCTCCTCCACAGACTTATCCACATCGCTCCACTCTTCCTGAAGCTCTTCAAGAGGGTCCTCAGGGATAGGCAGCAGAATGATTTTATCGCCTCTATCGATCAGTTCGAACTCAGTACCCATCCTGTCCCGCGTCTCCTTAGGGATATAGATCCGGCCGTCCTCGGCGTCAACCTTCATACAAACACTGCTTCTCGGCAAAAGTTAAGTGTTTTTGGAGAAATAAGGTAGAAAAAGGAAATTATCCGTCGATGATTCCTTCGTCCTTTACCTTGAAGACGGCCTCTCCTTCAGGCATGTACGGCGAGTCAACGAGCCTGGCAATTCTCTTGTCCTTCTTGGACTTTCTGAGGTAGACTCTGACTGCGGAGTTGTGTGCGACGATGTGTCCTCCGATCGCGGATGTAGGGTCTCCGAACATCTGGTCAGGATTGGACATGACCTGGTTCGTGACCAGTACCGCAAGGTTGTGGCTGTTTGCAAGCCTCAGCAGCGTGTTCATGTGCTTGTTCAGCTTCTGCTGCCTTTTCGCCAGTTCTCCCCTTCCTACATAGTCACTTCTGAACTGTGCTGTCAGCGAGTCGACGACTATAAGCCCTATATCGTTGTTCTGGCAGATCTCCTGCGCCTCATCCGCCAGAAGCATCTGGTGGTCGCTGTTAAATGCGCGGGCGACGTGGATGCCTTCGAGGACTTCTTCCGGGTCCTGTCCGTTGGCTTCCGCCATGTCCTCGATCCTTTCGGGGATGAACGTGTCCTCCGTGTCGAGGTAGATCGCCTCTCTTCCAAGGCCTCCTTCGTCCTCCGGTAGCTGGACGTTTGCCGCCAGCTGGTGGGAGAGCTGTGTCTTGGCGGATCCGTACTCTCCGTAGACTTCTGTGATGCACTGTGTCTCGACTCCGCCGCCGAGGATCTCATCAAAGTTCTCGCTGCTGGTCTTGATCCTCTGCATCTCCTGTCTCTGGTCGTATCGATCTTTTGCGGACTCGAAGCCAATGTCCAGATGCTTCCTCGCCTCTGTGATGATGCTCTGCGCCTTTTTATCCCCAAGGTCAGCTACTTCTGCAAGCTCTCCAGAACTCATAGTTGCTATACTCATCAGTTCCTCGTAGCCGGCGTCTCTCAACTTCTCCGCTGTTTTTCCTCCTACACCTTTGATATCTTCAAGTTCAACATCGTTTTCAGCCATAGTATTTTTAACCTCCTTATTCAGGCCTCAAGCACGTTTAACAGTTTTTCAAGCTCCTTACCTGTTTCAACAGGCTGGAAACTGTTTGCAATAATCTCGATTCTTCCAAAGTAGTCGTTGTACCGGGTACGGCCTTCAATCTCTATCTCTTTACCTGTTGCCTTCTCTGCTGCCTCTTCCACCGTTTCAATGTCTCCTTCAAGCTCCTCGTCCTCACTGATGTCAAGCAGGTCGCGGGCCTGATCTCTGAAGAAAACAGATCTTATACTGTCTGTACCATCATCAAGCACTGCGGAAATTGCCAAGGCCTTGTCAGGTTCTACTTTACCGTGTTCTTCACATACGTATTCTTCTTCATCGTTCTCCCTTACCGAGGACCCGCATTCCGGGCAGGTGCTATAGAAAGGATTTGAGGTGTAGACATTCATCACCATTCCCTTAACTCTGTAAGTCGCTCCCTCATCGCTTACATCTGTTATCTCAACTTCCTGCGCCTCATTAGGATCCTTGACCTCAGGCACAGCATCATCGTCCGCCATCTTCACCTGTACTTCATCTCCTAACCTGAGCTCTGCGTTACCCTGGTTATCTTCTACAGTGTAGGCACCTGAGATCTCGATTACATCGTCTTCCTCAATCTTCTCAGCTATCTCCGTCTGATCATCCCACAAAGTGACTCTTACCGTACCTGTCTCATCACCGAGAACAAGGTTCTGAACTTTTCCATCCTCCTCGTCTTCATCCCTCTCAAAAGTGTTTACATCACTTATATTTACAACTCGGGCCTTCAAATGCACTTTCCTCATTTCAGGGACAATATTCTCAATCTTCAAGTCTTCCTTACCTTCCTCAGCTACTTGAACGCCGTGCTCCTTAGCAACAAGATGCACAGCACCTTCTTCGCTGACAAGGCCTTCAAACTCATCCATTTTATCTTCAACTTTCTCACGGACATCGTCTTCTTCAAGCTCTGACTCCTCGACAATTCTTTCAATAATATCCTCGGCTTCCATACATGAAGAACCGGTGATGGAAACCTTAAATCCCTGACCCTCTCTACCGGAAATACCGGAAAAAACTCCTTAAAGAAAAAAAGTGAAGAAAAATGTGGAACACGGAATTTCTCTCTACTTCAAGGCCTCTCGAATGTCTTCATCTCTGACTGTCTTCCTATCATCTTCGTCAGCGATCGCAATTGCTTCTTCAGCAATGTCGCCTGCGAAACGTTCAAGAACGTTACCTAGTTCCTCGGCTCCGTCCTCAGATACTCTTTTCTCTCCCTGTTCCTTAACCATGTCCTTCATCTTTGCAACAGAAAACTCCATTTTATATCACCTTAAACAGAACTTAGAGCCTGCATTAATTTAAACAGGACGGTACCCATCATCATGAAGCCCTAATATTCCCACAAACACCTCAATAAAGAACAAAGAAGGAAACAAAGCACGCAGACCAAGAGAAAAACACAGCCACCAGAACCCAACCCCAACCAAATCTCCAGAACCCTTCCAGCGACAAGACCTTAATCAAGAAGTTTTCCTCTTCAAATAGATCTTTCCACTCTCTGAAACTCACAAAACACATCCAGACTGTTCGATGCAGAAGAACAACAATGTGTTGGATAAATACGAACATCCTATATATTTAAGAATCTGCTGTTTTCACTGTTCGACAGCTACTATATAACTACTTTTAAAGGAGCGAGTGTTAAAGAGCTACGAACAACCTTTTTCCGTTTTATATTTCCAAGTTTCAGAGCCTATACGGCAGAATCACAGTTTCAGAAAGAGTTTTATCGAAATTTGCGGGAAAGATGAGTGTTTGCGATAGGCGAACAACCTGGTTGATGAGCGGAGCTAGAAAGGCCTTAATAGCAAGTATATTACGTAGAGAGCGGCTAACAGTAAGGAGGTTCGTGCCCAGTACTTCCCCCACTTGCTGTTTTCGCCGCTGTAGGCGTCCTGGTACTTTCCGGAGGGGTCCATGAGCTCGGCTATGCTGTGCCGTGTCTCGCTTACTCTTTCCTTTGCGT
>JBDGSI010000064.1:0-8338 GCA_042217615.1 Candidatus Nanohalobium sp. | reverse complement strand
CGTTTCAGTGGATGGAGAGAAAGTCGCCACGCTGGTATGCGGCGGAAACACCGACCTCCAAAAACTAGGAAACCTCTTCCAGAGAGGAAAACAGAAAGCGGAGGAACTGAGGTGAACAGAAATGGTAGGGATCCAACGTGAGCTTGAACCGAAGAAACAACATCTAAAACCGGGCGATGTACTTGAACCAGATGAAGCAGGGAAAATTGCAGAACTGAATGCCGGAGACTTAGTAGTTCTCACTATAAATGGAGAAGAATATGAGGTCTATGTAGATGAAGTTACAGTAGGTAATGACTCATATGGCTCTATAGCCTCCTATACTATACATGGTTGGCAAACGGAAGATCGTGAAGTGGCAAGAGGAGATCCTACCTTCCCTGATAGTAAAGAACAGGCCTATGAGTGGAGTGAAAAAGATGATCTCTCTATATCTTGTCAACCTAATATTAGGGCAAGTTGGGAGCGGGGTAAGCCTAGTGATGGCTTTGAAGAAGTAACTTATAAGGAAAGATATTGAGAAGAGGCAGTTAAATAGACGTGAAGTATTAAACGGTTGGAGGGGTTGAAGGTTTACATGAACCGGTACATGGAGAAGAGGTTGGTTGGAGAATGGTAAAAGTTGCGTTACTCGGTCCTGAAGGCACTTATACACATCAGGCTGCGAAACAGTATTTTGAAGGCCTTCAACCTGTTTTCTGCTCTACTATCAGAGGTGTCTTTGACTCGGAGGCGGGGACAAAGCTTGTTCCGATTGAGAACTCTCTTGGCGGAGGTGTATCGGATACTATAGACTTGTTGAAGCAGAGAAGTCAGAGAGTAACAGGTGAAGTAGTTTTACCGATTCAGCACGCCTTGATATCGGATGAAGACAGCGTTGAAGACATTGAAAAAGTAAAGTCACATCCTCAGGCCTTGGCGCAGTGCAAAGAAATTATCCAGAAGCATGATTGGGATACGGAGGAAGTGGATTCAACTGCAAAGGCTGTTGAAGGCCTTGGAGAAGAGGAGGCAGCTATTGCTTCTGAAATCGCTGCTGAAATCAATGATGTAAGTGTTTTGAAACGCAGTATTCAGGATAGAGACACTAATGTCACCCGTTTCCTTGTATTAGAGGGCAGACCTGAGTCAGGAGATTTGGATAAGAGCTGTTTGATTCTTGAGCCTGAGGAGGATCGTCCAGGTGTTTTGCATGCCATGCTTTCCTGTTTCGCCGGCCACGGTATAAATCTGACTCATATACAGTCGAGGCCTACTAAGGAAGGCCTTGGGAAGTATTTCTTTTTCGTAGAGGCTCAGGCAGCAGGTGAGAAACTGGATAAAGCTGTTAATTGTCTGGAAACGTATGGAAAGGTTGATATATTAGGAAGATTTTCTGAGGCGGAGAGGCCTTTCTAGATGGCTTTGAAAAGGGGAAAAATTTTATTCCTGGGGAAGAATCTGTGTTTAGAGGGTTTAGATCTATGCATACGATACCGGTTATAAAGGGCGATGGCATTGGCCCGGAAATTATTGAGGAAGGTCAACGTGTTTTAAACGCTGTAAGCGATGTCCAGAGCTTTGGGCTGGAGTGGAAAGAGTATCCTTACGGCTCGGATCACTACCTAGATACAGGTGAGATATTGCCGGATGCTGCGGTAGAAGAGTTCCGGGACTACGATGCGATTTATCTGGGAGCGATTGGAGATCCAAGGGTAGAGCCAGGCCTTCTTGAGAAAGGGATACTGCTTACGCTCAGGTTCCAACTGGATCAGTACGTTAATTTAAGGCCTATAAAGCTTCTGAAAGGTATTGAAACTCCTTTGAAGGGTAAAGGCCCTGGAGACATTGACTTCACTGTTTACAGGGAGAATACTGAAGGCTTCTATGCTGGACTTGGTGACAGGTTTGAAGGCCAGTCTGAGAAAGAGCTGGAGCTTGAGAGACAGATGTATAAGGCCAAGTTTGGTCTGGATGCTGAGTCGGATGCTGAAGAGATCGCGTATCAGATAGGGGTTAATTCCCGTGAAGGGATGGAGAGAATAATTGAATACGCTTTTGAAAAGGCTGAGGAGAAAGGTCATGAAAAAGTGACGGGGATTGACAAGGCGAACGTACTTACAGAGATGTACGGTATGTGGCGGGAGATACTGGAGCAGAAAAGCTCTGAATACCCGGGAATCGAGCAGGACAACGTCTACGTTGATGCCGCAACCATGAAAATGGTTGAAAGCCCTGAAATGTTTGAAACTGTTGTCACACCTAACATGTTTGGAGATATAGTAACAGATCTTGGAGCCCAGCTTCAGGGAGGAATAGGCCTTTCACCTGGAGGCAACATCAATCCGTCAGGTACAAGCATGTTCGAGCCTCTGCACGGAAGCGCGCCGGATATAGCAGGTGAAAACGTTGCAAATCCTACAGCAACTATCTGGGCAGGAGCATTGATGCTTGAAACTCTTGGACGCCGTGAAGCTGCAGAGAAAGTGAAAAAGGCCTTGAACCAGACTCTGGCGGCAGGAGAGGTTCGAACCCCTGATCTTGGAGGAGAGGCCTCGACACAGGAGTTCGGGAAGAAAGTTGCGGAAAGGGTGAGGCAGAACTCCTGAAACCAGCTAGTAAAAAGGTTTTTATACTTCTGATTCTCTTTTCTTTCATCTATGAAGCCTTTACCACGAATGAAGGGTGGACGCGTTCTGTTGTATCGAAAATCTTGATAACTCAGGCTTTTTCTTGAGTTCTGTTCTTGAGGTGGTCCTCCATGGTTGAAGCTATGCGGAAGTTTATGGAGGAGGAAGACAGGAAGATCTCAATCTTTGACACTACTTTAAGGGATGGAGAGCAGACGCCTGGAACCTCTTTCTCCGTAGATGAAAAAATAAGGCTTGCGGAAAAACTGGATGAACTAGGTGTAGATGTTATCGAAGCCGGCTTCCCTGTGAACGGGGAGAAAGAGAAACAGGCAGTCCAAGAGATAGCAAGGAAAGTTGACGCAAAGGTGTGCGGCCTTGCCAGAGTTAAAGAAAGAGATATAGAGGAAGCCCTGGATGCAGAAGTCGACATGGTTCACACATTTGTCTCAACAAGCGATGTCCAGATACAGAAAAGCCTGAACTCCAGCAGAGAAGAAGTAATAGAAATGACAGAAGAAGCAGTAGGCCTTATAGCAGAGAGCAAGGCAGAATGCATGTTCTCCCCAATGGATGCGACAAGAACAGACTTTGAATATCTTTTGAAAGTGCTGGACAGAGCTGAGGCCTCAGGAGCTGATATAGTAAATATACCGGATACAGTAGGTGTTATAAATCCTTCAGCTATGAGAAAAATGATTTCTGAGGTTGTAAGCTATTTGGAGGTGCCTGTAGATGTTCATACTCATGATGACTTCGGACTCGCTGCGGCAAATGCTGTTGCAGGTGCTGAAGCAGGGGCAAGCCAGGTCCAGGTGTCGGTTAACGGTATAGGTGAGAGAGCAGGTAACGCGGCGCTGGAAGAAGTTGTTATGGCATTGGAAAGCATCTGCAACTTTGAAACCAGGGTAGATACCGAGGAAATATACCAGATCTCAAAACTGGTTGAACGACTGTCTGATGTCCCTATACCCGGTAACAAGCCTGTAGTAGGAGGAAACGCTTTCTCACATGAATCCGGTATTCACGCAGGAGGAGTAATAGAAGACTCCTCCACGTTTGAACCAGGGATAATGACGCCAGAAATGGTAGGCCAGGAAAGAAAACTTGTTATAGGGAAACATACCGGCAGAAGCAGCGTGAGAAAAGTACTGGAAGATGCAGGCTACAATCCAACAAAAGAAGAAGTAAACGAGGTAACAAGAAAAGTAAAAGACCTTGGAGGAAAAGGCAAAACCGTTTCAGACGTAGACGTCTTCGCCATAGCAGACGATGTAACCTCAAACGTTCCAAAGTCAGAGAAACTGGTCAACTTACAGGACATCACAGTTACAACAGGTACATCAACAAGACCTGTAGCCAGCATATCCGCAGAAGTAGGAGGAGAGAAGAAAGTCGAGGCCTGTACAGGTGTAGGTCCTGTAGACGCTGCAACACAGACAATTACCTCTCTCGTAGATGACTTCGACGTAGACATCACAGACTTTCATATAGATGCTGTGACAGGAGGCAGCGATGCAGTAGGATGTGTAAGGGTAACTGTTCAGGGATCTGAAGGCCTTGAAGCTAACGCTAACTCTTCAGATGATGATATAACTGTGGCCAGTGTAGAGGCAGTGGCTGACGCTGTAAACTGTCTGGATAGAAAAAAGCAGTGAAAAAGAGGGGAAAAGGCCTCCTTTGTTTTTTTCTTTTTTTTAGGTCTCTGTGTAAGGTAGCTGGTTGTAGACTTTTCTCACCTGGTCCATACTGCTTTTCATCAGTGCTGTGGTGTCCCAGATTCCTTCTGTAAGAGCTTCTTTCATGCTGCGGTCTATATCTATGTCTATCTCTTTTTCTCCGTTGATAACTGCTTTTTCTTCTTCTACTTTGATCCTTATCTCTGTCTCTGGATCTTCTTCCAGTTTATCTTGAAGCCGGGAAGCGGTTTCATGGTCTACAGTTGCTGTAGGGATTCCAAGGGATTTACAGTTGTCCTGGAAGATTTCAGCGAATGATTCTCCTATAATCCCTTCTATGCCCCATCTCATAAGGCCTTGAGGTGCGTGTTCTCTGGAGGAGCCGCATCCGAAGTTGTCGTTGACTACAAGTATTTCTCCTTCATACTGGTTGAAAGGATGGTTGTTTAATTCTCCATTGGAGTCTCTCCTGGCATCGTAGAAGACATACTCTCCCATGTTTTCAAAGCTTGTTTCCTTCAGGAACCGGGCAGGTAAAATTTGATCTGTGTCAATGTCATCGCCCCTGAGAGGCACTCCATGACCTTCAACCTTTAAAACTTTTTTGTCTCCGCCCATTTATTCAATCACCTCCCTTACATCAGTTACTTCGCCATTGACTGCGGCTGCAGCCACCATTGCCGGACTCATAAGTATGGTCTTACCTTCTTTTGATCCCTGCCGGCCTATAAAGTTCCTGTTGGAGGAAGAGGCGCATACCTCATCATCGTAGATCTGGTCATCATTCATGGCAAGACACATTGAGCAGCCTGCGGACCTCCACTCAAAACCAGCGTCCTTAAACACTTCGTCAATACCTGCCTCCTCACACTTCTTCTTAACAGTCATTGAACCTGGAACGGCGACAGCTCTAACATCCCCAGCTACTTCTCTACCTTCCAAAACCTTTGCAGCCTCCCTGAAATCAGAGAACCTGCCGTTCGTACACGTCCCGATAAAAGCAACATCCACAGGATAACCTTCCATACTATCACCCGGACTCACATCCATATGCTCCATCGCAGTCTCAGCCTCACCCCGCTGATCCTCAGGAAGCTTATCCAACTCAGGGATCTCACCGGTAACCTCCACAGCCTGACCAGGATTAGTTCCCCAGGTCACAACAGGTTCAAGGCCTCCAGCATCAACAACCACACGGTCATCATAATCAGCATCTTCATCACTTCTGACAGATTTCCAGTACTCTTTCCGCTCCTCAAAGGCCTCGCCCTCAGGGACAAACTCTTTACCCTTCAAATACTCAAAAGTGGTTTCATCAGGGTTAATATAACCGGCTCGGGCACCGCCCTCAATAGACATGTTGCAGACTGCCAGTCTGCCCTCCATATCCAGCTCCTTAATAGCAGGGCCGCCGTACTCGTAGACATAGCCTACACCGCCTTCAATACCTAACTCCTTGATAATCTTCAGTATAACATCCTTGGCATACACACCATCCTGCAAACTGCCTTCAACCTGGACACGGCGAACCTTCTTCTTATCAGCAGCAATACAACCGGTCGCCAAAACATCACGTATCTGAGAGGTACCTATCCCCAATGCAAAAGAACCTAAAGCACCATGAGTGGCAGTATGAGAATCACCGCATGCTACAGTCATACCGGGCTGAGTTAAACCAAGCTCAGGAGCCACAACATGAGTAATACCCTGCCTATCAGAATCAAGACCGAAGAAAGTAATACCTGCATCATCAACATTCTTCTCCAACGCAGAAAGCATATCCTCAGCAAGATCATCGCTTAAAGGCCTTCCACGATCCTCATCTTTCGTAGGAACAATGTGGTCTGTAGTAGCTACGGTCCTATCCGGGAAAGCAACGTCAAAATCGCGCTCCTCCAGCATTGAAAACGCCTGAGGGCTTGTAACCTCATGCATCAAATGAAGACCGACAAACAACTGGGTTTGACCATTAGGAAGATCCTTAACCTTATGCTTCTCCCACACCTTGTCATACAAAGTACCTTCCGACATAACAAGGAATACGTTTTCCTATCTTAAAACATTCATGGCGCCAAGAAAAAAGACGGAAACTAAGAAAAGAATTCACCGACAAAAACCTCATACATGAGACAGAGAATAGAAAACATCAACCTGTCAATAAGAAAGATCTCGGAGAAAGCCGCCGAACAAGACGAATGCATAAGATTTGATATCGGACAACCATCCTTCGATACTCCCCAACACGTTAAAGAAGCCGCGAAAGAAGGAATGGCGGAGAAACAAGGTTATTCTCCGATGCTGGGTCTTGAAGAACTGAGGAAAGCAGCTGCAGAAGAAGAGAACTTGAAAGAAGGATTTAATGTTTCAAAAGAGAACGTAATGGTTACTACGGGCGGAATGGGAGCGCTTTACGCCGTTTTCGCCGCCAGGCTCGGGGAAAATGACAAGGCCGTGTTCAACGACCCGTGCTGGGGGCCTTACAAAATGATAAGCGAGGTCTCAGAAAATAAATGGAGTCAGGTCCGTTACTGGAACGAGGAAAGAGAGCTTAGGGAGGAGGCCAGGAATGAGATCGCGGAAGCGGACATGGTGGTCATTAACTCTCCTTCAAACCCGACAGGCTACGTGATTAGCGAGTCTCAGGCGAAAGAGATCGCAGAAGTCGCGAATGAAAACGATACTTTCCTGCTCTCAGATGAAGTATACCATCGTTTGACTTATGGGAGAGAGCATTACTCGCCAGCTGTATACGCTGAGAACTCAGCGGTTATCGGCTCGACTTCCAAGAGCCATGCGATGACGGGCTGGAGGGTCGGCTGGGTGGTTGACACGCCTGAGAATATTGAGCAGTATGCAAAGGTTTCCCGGGCCTCTACAGCGTGTCCGCCACGTATCTCACAGTACGCAGCAATCGAGGCCTTGGAAAACGATTCTCACGTTGAAGAGATGCGAGAGACCTACCAGGAGAGAAGAAATGTTCTCGTGGAAAGAATGAAAGAGCTTGGCTGGGATTTTGTCGCTCCCGAAGGCGCAATCTACGCTTTCCCCGATGTTGGAAGAGATTCCTGGGAGTTCTGCATGGATATGATTGAGGAAGGCGTGGCAATGGTTCCAGGCGAGCCGATGGGACCGGGAAGCGAAGAAAACGTGAGGATCTGTTTCGGCTCCACTACTACGGAAGAAATCGAGAAAGCCTTCGATATACTGGAGGAGAACGGTTTCTGATGATTGACAGAAAAATTGCGATCGTCGGCGGAACAGGAAAGTTCGGACAGCACCTTGGAGAACGCCTGGAGGAGAAGAACGAGGTCTTTATCTCCGGAGAAACCCTGGAGGAAGCGGAAGCCGTCGCCGAAAAACATGGCTGGGAAGCCGGAGAGAACACTGAGATAGTTAAAGACGCTGACGTCGTTATAGTCGCGGTTCCGATCTCCGTAACCGTTGACGTGATTGAAGAGGTCGGGCCTTACGTCTCAGAGGATGCGTTGCTGTGCGATATCACTAGTGTGAAGCAGGAGCCTGTTGAAGCGATGAAAAAGTATTCTGAACAGGTTCTGGGAATGCATCCGATGTACGCACCATCCAACTCAGTAGAAGGCCAGAAAGTTGTCTTCTGTCCCGCGAAGGGAAAGAAATGGACTGAGATGGAAGAGTTCTGGACAGAAAACGGCGCAGATATACACTTTACAGAGCCGGAGGATCATGACAAGGCGATGTCCCTGGTACAGGGATTAATGCATTTCTCCGAGCTCGTGGTCGCGGACGTCATCCGAAAAAGCGATCTTTCCGGCGTAGAGATGAACGAGTTCTCCTCCCCTGTCTACCAGTTAATCACCGACCTTACAGCGAGAATGCTGAACCAGAAACCAGGGCTCTACGGCTCTATACAGGCAGAAAACCCGGAGAATGAGAAAATAAGAGAGAAATTCATCGAATCCGCTGAAGACATCCAAGAGATTATCGGGGACGAAGACGAGTTCGCGGAGAAGTTCGAAGAGCTCGGTGAGGAGTTCGACCTTGAAGGTGCGCAGGATAGGACCGACCAGGTCA
>JBDGSI010000063.1:0-5278 GCA_042217615.1 Candidatus Nanohalobium sp. | reverse complement strand
TCCCAGCTCCGGCGTCTTCGTCTCCTATACCGAAAAACCTGTTTCAAAGACCTTACCTTTATTTACAGCTGTCTTCTCAATAAGTAGTAATGATGAGGTGGAGGCTTCAATGGGTTTAACTGCGGAGGATTTAATGGAGGATCCTGTTTTTGTAGAGGCTGATACCTCTGTAGAGGAAGTTGCTGAGAAAGTTAAAGGTGAAGAAAACACTTTAATAGTTCGGAAAGAAGGAAAAGTGGTTGGAGAGGTTCACGAGCATTCATTGCTGAAGGAGATAGTACCGCAGGAGCGCCTTGATGAAGAAAGAGTTATAGGGGTTCTAGGCCTTTCACTTGACCGCAGATATGTTGCGGAGACTGCGGAAGATCTTATGAATCAGCATGAGGTAACAGTTCCTCCCGATGAAACAATAGAGGAAGTAGCGTTCATAATGGATAGAGAGGATCTTCGCTCTGTACCTGTAGAAAAAGAAGATGAAATAATAGGCGTGGTCCACGAAAACAGATTAGTGGAGGAGGTATAGAAAAATGGCTGCAGCACTGTCAAGCACCACTTTACTATCTGTAGGCGTCATACTGGCCGTATCATTCTTTGTAGGGGAGCTTTTCGAAAGAATAGGCATTGAATCAATAATAGGATACATAGTAACAGGTATAGCGCTAGGTCCAGGAATGGCAAACGCTGCAAAACACTTCAACTTTATACCTGAAGCATTTGCAATAGCACCTGAATCAATAGCAGGCTTTGCAACAGTAGGAGCGACGCTAATACTGTTCCAGGCAGGCCTCAAAGAAGAAAACGTAATAGACATCTTCACCAATAAGGAAGGCCTTCAAATGGGGACTGCAGTACTTACAGGAACATTCATATTCATCCTTGCCATCCTGACCTTCTTCAAACCTTCTTTCCTGACTGTAGAAGGAATGAAAGCCTTCATATTCGTAGCACTGGCCTATTCTGTCGTCGACATCGGAGTGCCGTCCAAAATAATGCTTTCCAAAGGCCTTTTCGACAAAGATTTCGGGAGCTATACGATAAAATCCTCGGTCATAAACGTTACTTCAGGCTTCCTGGCGCTTACACTGCTTGTCGTACTTGCCTCAGACAGTTTAAAGGCCCAGGCCTTGAAAGTAGGGTCTATAGTAGGGTTTGCAGTTGCATTCTACGTTCTACATGAGTTTATACACGAACTTGACGACTATATAATGATGTTTGAAGAATCGGAGGCTCAGTTCGCCATAACATTCGCCCTTCTTCTCTTCATGTCCTACATAACACGTACTATAGGCCTTTCAAGCGTGATCGGAGCATTCTTTGCAGGAGTTCTCGTCTCCAGAAGCGACTTCACCAACAGCAGAGCATTCCAGGAAAAAATACGTGCCATAGGAGAAGGCCTTTTCATACCGCTTTTCTTCGCCTGGTTCGGATTAGGGCTTCATATCTTTGGAAGCCACGGTATGATAGCTTATCTACCGGCTGCAGTATTCCTTTTCTCACTTTCAACAATAGGAAAACTGGCTATAGGCTACTTAGCCGCTAAAAAACACGGTATACAGAGCTCCGGCAAAGCAGCAGCATCCCTGATCTCCCTTGATATAGAAACACTTGTCATACTGTTAATCGGGATCAACCTTGGAGTACTACAGCAAAGCATCCTACAAGTATTCGCACCCGCAGTACTCCTCTCCTCACCTACAATCCTCCTACTATACGCATTAACAGACTAGAAAGAAGACAGTTCTCCTACCAAACAATTTATATTCGAGTGAAGCAATAACAGGCCTTATGTCAGGAGTAAGCGATGTACTTGATAACGAGTGGGATGAGGTGAATGAGGTAGAAAGAGAGGAAGAAGAAGAAGTTGATGAGGTCGAGAAAGAAGTTCTTAGGGAGATTGAACAAGCTGCAGAGGATGGATCAAGAAAAGAGCTTCTTAAATCCATAAGTGATGTTGATATGGTTGAGGAGGAGATAGCTGAGATTATTGATGGCTTAGGAGATGTTGAAAGAGAGGAAGAAGAAATAATTAAGAGGTTTAAGGGAGCTATAGAAGAAGTTAAGCAAGAAGAGAAAATGGAGGAAGAGGCTTTAGAAGGCCTTGAAGACATGCTAGGAGAGATAAAGAATAAAGGAGCAAATAAAGAAGGGTTTAAAGCTGCCTGGAAAAAGTTCAAGGCTGCAGGTCAAGGAATACTCGATGTAGAGAAAAAAGAGCTTAACTTAACAGAAGGCCTTGATGATCTAGCTGACTTAATAATTGAAGCAGAAAAAGCTGAGAACAAGGAAGCTGAGGAACTTGAGAACTCGGAAAAACTGATAAATAAAGCTGAGATAGTTGGCGAAGATTCTAAGGAGGCAAAAAGGGCTTTAAAACGGTTAGAAAAAGAAACAGGGAAGGAAGCTCAAAAAATAAGACGTGAGATGGCGGAGCAAGAAAAATTGGAAGATGTAAGCGATGAATGTATAGAATACCTTGTAAAAGAGATCAGAAAGTCGCAAGAGGAAATAAAGGAGTTGTATGATGACTTAGATGAGTTTCAAGAGCTTATGGAAAGATCTACTGCAGATACAGAAGATTACAAGGATAATGCTATTGAAATGAAGAAAGAGCTGGAAGAACCTATGTCTAAAAATAAGAGAGCCTTAGATATTTTATCAAGGGCTCACAGCGAACTCGGTAAGAAAGAGTTGGCAGAGAAGGCGATGGAAGAACTAGGAGGTTAGTTCTGTATTGAGGCCTTGAATTTTTCGAATACTTTTTCTCTTGTTTTCTCTGCTTTTTCTGTGTCTAGGTCAACTGCTTTCGAGTCCTGTACTATTGAGGAGCTGGCTGTGTCAAGGATGAGTGTGGAGAGCTTCCATCTTTTTTGAAGCACTGTTTCGGACTGTATCAGGTTCTGAATACGGTAGTAAGGAGTTATAGAGGTTTTCCTGTTCCAGAACCCGTTCATCGTGATGAAATGATTGCCTTGAACCTGGAAGCCTTTATTCTTCCATTTGAAATGGGCTGCAGCTGTTGCTACAGGTAGAAGGCCTAAAAAGCTCCACCAGTAACTGAAATCCGTGTAAAAAGAAGCTGCAAGGCCTAAACCGGTCAAAGTAAGGATGCCGATGCTGTACCTGGCAAAGTATCTTCTCCTGGCTCTTGAAGGAATCCCTGAGATCTGAAGGCCTTCAAAGTTTTCTATCCTCTTCCCAAACTCTTCAACTTCTGTTTTCTTTGCAAGAGGTACCGCGACCTTCTTCTGAATCTTTTTCTTATCTTCCTTTGAAACACCGCCTGCAGTCTCAATTTCAAGAGTAGAGTACCCGAAAACTCTTTTCAAAAAGTTCTCGCTCACTGTAAGGCCTTGAACTTTCTCCAAAGGAATGCTGCCCTCCGAACGGTTAATCATACCGTACTCATACTCCAGTGTTTCGTTTTCACGCCACAAGGTAAATCCGTAGTACTGAACATAGTTGTAGGCTGCGTTTACGCACCATAAAACTGCTGCTAAAACTGTTGAAAACATTAGTAGGCCTAGGATAAATGATGCAGAAGGAAGGCCTGACGTAAATCCTATGCTGCCTGTTAAAGTCAGGAAAACAGCTAGAATACCGAAGAATCTAGGGTTCAAGGATAGAAAGCTGTACGCAGCCATGTCTGAGCCAGACATTTCAAATACTTTCTCTTTTGATGACGTTTCTTCCTTCTCTGACTTTTTAAACTTCCTAACCTTGCTTTGGATCTGTTCAGATTCCTCCATGGATACGTATTTTAGGGAGGCCTCGGCTTCTGCGGCTCCAGCGGTTTCAAACTCGGCTCTGGCAATCTCCAGCAATCTCTGAAAAATATTCTTCCTTATACGTACGTTTTGAATCCTCTTATACGGTATGTCACGTTCACTTCTTCTGAAAACTCCTTTAGTAATCTTCAAACTATCCTCTTCAAAGAAGTAATCAAAACGCTTCCAAACCAGGTACTCCCAGACCAGGAAAAAAATTACAGATAGAGAGGAAAAAGCAATTACAATACCTAGGAAACCAGGGCTGAAAATGTTTTCAGAAAGATTTGCAGGAAGATCTTGGGTGAAGAAGAACACTCCGAACAGTACTGTAGCGCGTTTCAACGCTCTGTAAAGTATAGAGGCCTTTGAAAGCTTCATAACGTTTTTACACCGCGTCCATGTCCTCCGACTCAATCGCCAGATCCCTAAGCTTTTCCTGAATCCTGGCCGCATCCTCCCTGAAAAGACCTGGAATCGTTACATCAGCGCCTTTAGACCCTGCAGTATAAACAACAACCTTTGAAAGACCCAGCAACCTGTAAAAAGGCCCTCTCTGAGTATCAACATGCTGTACACGGACATAAGGAACCATTGACCGGGTACGCTTCAAAACACCTCGATCCAAAAACAGGTAATCGCTCCGTAACTCAAAACCCCAGTTCTCCAACCTCTGCATCATGTAAACACATCCAACAGCCTCCAAAAACACAGGAACAGCCAGAGAATACACCGGAGCCAAATCCAACAAAATAAGGCCTGCAAAAGGAACTACAGAAACCGTTACAACCAATGAAACCTGTAAAAACCAGATAAACAGGACTTTCCGCTCAAGGCCTCTCAAACCCTCACTGCTCATATGTTTAAAACCGGTTTCCAGACTTTTTTAGAGAAAGGGGGTATCGAATTTTAAGAGTTACACACCTAAAGAAACATTGTTCAAAAAAGCCCCCTGGTGTACAGTCGTCTCATTGAGAGGACTGAATTGAAAATCCCTTTCCGGATTTTCGGCTTACACTCAGGTAAAAAGCCCCCTGGTGTAGTGGTCAAAGTCGAAAACCTAACGGTTTTCTCAACGACCCTCATCTCGGAGTTGAGATCGACGGCCAATCATGAGAGGCCCTGGCCCTCTCGACCCAGGTTCGAATCCTGGGGGGGCTATATTTTTTTGCAGAAATCTGTTTTTTCCCCAAAGGCCTTGAGACAAATGTTTGAATACTGTTTCACATTATCATTTTTAAGGCAAAGACATATACCTAATAGACAGGGATGCAAAACCAGGCTATCTTCATACTTGACTGGGCAAAATTTCTGCTATCACTTCTATTCACAGGCCTAGCACTGCTCGTATATTGGTACATAAAGAAAGGAGACAGCGAAACACTGGCATCATTCAACCTCAACCACAAGAAAATAGTCCGAGAATACAGATTGATGCTGCTCGGAAACGCAATGATGATAATCACAGCATTCCTATACCTAGTAACAGGCCTTACAGAAGCCGGGATAACCTT
>JBDGSI010000062.1:3577-6991 GCA_042217615.1 Candidatus Nanohalobium sp. | reverse complement strand
GTCCGGCGTCTCACCCTCCTCTACATGCCCGCCGGGCTGCAGCCATATCCCGTACTTCTTGTGGTTTAGAAAAAGAACTTCTCCATCTTCAACTATGAATGCGCCGGCGACAAAGTCTCTGTCCGCGTCTTCAGGCAACCTGGTTTTTTCAGGGTTCATGGATTATCTCAGTGCCTGTGGCTTCTTCAGGATTTTCCAGGTTCTCAACCGTCCCTTTCATAACTTTAGCCGGTATCTCAGATCTTTCGATGATATTCAGGGCCGTCCGGTCAATTAGCTCGTAACTGCCTGCATCGCTGCTTTTCCCGCTGATAATCTGCTTGATCTGAGGAACAGAAATTTCATCCAGTTTCTCTGCACCAGCTTTCTCAGGATTATCGGTATAAACCCCATCTATATCAGTTACAATATACAGTTCTGCATCCAGTAACTCGGCTGCAATAGCTGCTACTGCATCCGTAGAAAAACCAGGGTTCAAACCTCCCATTACAATACTTTCCTCTGTCTTAGCCACTTCCTTAACTTCTTCCGCAGTCTCAGGTATTTTTGGATGAGATTCCATCTGTGTTCCAAGCGTCCTAGCATTCAGCCTGGTTGCCTGTATCCCGATAAGATCTTTATCTCCTTCAGAGGCCTTAACAGCGTTAATATTCTTTTTAAGCTCGCCTGCTCCAACTACTACGCAGACAGGGCTGTGCTGATTCAAGGCCTCCGCTATCTCCGGTGTTTTACCCAGTTTTGACGTATAGATTGATCCTCCTACCGCAAACACTTTGTCGTATCTCATTGTTTGAAAAATTCAATTGGTTTTTTGTTCTCTGAGTTATGTTAAATCAGTACTTCTGCGTTTCCACGGTTTTCAAGTATTTCAGCGTTTTCCTCAGGTATTTCGGCTTCTTCTCCTTCTTCAAAAGGTCCGTATGACTCTAGATCTGTCCCCATAAACTCTGGTACTTCTGAAGTGATTTTTACAAGCCGGTAACCTTCCTCAACATCCGTTTCCGGCTCGGAACTGTCTTCCACATTTTCCTCTTCTTCACCGGTTTTGCCGATTTCTTCCTCTTTGCTTTCTTCTTTGGAGGCCTTCTCCTGTATTTCCACGTTTCCTCTGTTTTCTGTATCCAGCATTTTTTCCCTGTGTTCTGTAAAGTTTTCCTTTAGTTTTCTGAAAAGTTCTTTTTCTCTTGGAAGCAGGTTAAGCTCTTCCTGCTCTACTTTGGAAGTTACTGCTAGTTTCGCATTCTTCACTATTTTGTCTTCTCTGAGGGAGATAATCTTCTGAAATACTCTTTCAGCGTTCCTGTATTCTCTGGATCCTTCGGCCATCTCCTTTTTCCGGGAAAGATACTCTACAACATCGGCTATAAAGTCTTCTCCAAGATCTCCCAGCTCATCTTGCCGTCTCTCCTGTTTCTGAATTTTCCTCAGCTCAGAAAAGGTCAAGGCCTCGTCATCACTCATACAGGAAAAGCTGAGAATGAAAGATTTTTATCAAAACCGGGAAAAACTCTGGGTGGAGAAATTCTGTTTACTCAAAGCACTGCTTCACATGCTTCTTGTAATAACTCTCCATCTCGTACTCCTTGCCGCAGTAAGGGCATACAAGATCGTTCTCATCTTCTTCACCGCTGTCTTCCCTCTTATTAGCCTTTCTGAAAGCATAGCTTACAGGGTTCGGTACCTGCTCCTCCAAGTTATCGCCTTCATACACCTGCATATCCTTGTAGTACCCGTTAGCATCATAGTTCGGAGGAGGGACATCTTCCTCCCTGTTCCTGTGCCACCTCAACTGACCTTTCACATAACTCTCCCGTAAGGCCTCTTTATTCCTCTCATTCCACTGCCAGATCTTGGACTCAATCTCCTCCCAGGAATAACCCACAGCCCTGTAAAAATTGATTAAAATAAATAAACCGCGTTTTCTACCATCTTCAAGGCCTTCAAGAATATTCTTAATCGTCGGAGGAAAGTACTTTTCGGGTATCGCGTCTTCAGGCCTTTTATATTCTTCACTGCTTTTTACACGTTCTTTCTGTTTTTCTTTTCTTCTTTCCTCAATGAAATCCATGGCCTGGACTGCCAGATTTTTTGCTTCCCCCTCTTCGTACCTGTTAAGGAACCTGGTTTCAAATTCAACGTTCTCCATCTCTGCCTGCTCTTTCTCAAAGCTCTCGATCTCCTCAGGCCTTATAGGGAGAGATACAAGCCATGAACCGTCGTGTAAAGAGTAAGGCATCCTGAAAAGGTGGCGCTGACCCCAATCATTTTCAATATCGGATACCTGGAAAGGGTTAAGGCCTTCATCTGTCCTCATTTCTTCTTGAAACCCGTATTCTCTGACTTTTTCTTCTAACTGTTCTTCAAGCTGTTTTCTAAGGTAGTCTACTATTCCACGGGCCATACGGGGATAAAGCTGGGAGAACCCTTCTCCGTTGATTGTCTGGGGGAAGGCCTCTCCACGTACTCCGATGTGGAATCCTCTGTTGCCTGAAAATTTTGCGCTAATGTTTTTTATTCCGTGCTGTTTTAGTTCATCGATTAGAAGCTTTGCAGTTTCTTTTGCAAGCTCGAAACTGTAGTCGCAGTCAATATCCATTACCAGGTCCCAGGTCTCTCTGAGGTCATCTAGGTTGGAGACATTGTCTATGAGTAAAGGGTTTCTCCATCTTTCAACTGATGCGTGGAAGGCTACTGCACCGTTTTGAACCAGTTCGTTGAAGTCTCCGCGAAAATTTATCGCGTCAGGTCTTTTACCGAAGCCGTTAGGATATGTAGGAGCTATCTCCCGGTACTCAGCTGTTTCAAGAAATATGTCTACAAGTTCCTCCTGCTCATAGTACTGCCTGATCTTCCAGTCCTGAGGCCTGCCCCCTTCCTCATCCCCCATAGTCCAAGTATTGCTCAGTAAAGCTAAAAAACTGGTTTTTCCTCAATAAATTCTCTCAAAAACTTTTCTCCCCCCTGATTCAAATCCAGGTTCTTCAAGGCCTTCTCAGGCTTCATCCAGACATAGTTAACAGCTTCTTCCTGATCCAGTTCTACTTCACCAGGCTTATCCACGTATCCCAGAAAGTTGAGGTAGATGTGGTGAGCCTCTCTTTCATACTCCTCAGGATTAACGGCCTCGGAAACACTGAGGAACCTGACATCCTCAAGTTCAAGGCCTACCTCTTCCTCAGTCTCCCTTCTGGCAGCTTCCTTCATCGTCTCCCCTATCTCTACATGACCTCCAGGCACCGTCCACTTATCCTCCCACTTAGGACTCTGCATGAGAAAGACTTCTCCACCAGAGTTTACAGGCAGAACACCGGCTATAGGCTCAGGGTACTGGCTCATACAGTAGAAAAAGGCCTTCAAATGCTTTTAGTCTTAACTGTAGGAGGAGAAAGGAGGGAAATAGGAAAAATGTTTTTT
>JBDGSI010000062.1:0-3477 GCA_042217615.1 Candidatus Nanohalobium sp. | reverse complement strand
CAAAGAATTGAGGATTATTCTTCCTCAATTCGTGGTGCCAGTACGAAGCTTAGGTCTACTTCTTCTGGGATGATGAACTCCATTCTCATTGGGAAGTCTTGACCTAGTTTTACCGTTACTGTGTCGCTAAGCTTTTTTGCCCCGATCATTTTGGAGAGGTAGTCCAGGCTGAACATGGATTTTGCCTCGCTTCCCTCCATTTCAAGGACGCCTTCTGAGCCATCGGTAATGGTGAAGTCAACGTTTGACTGGTCTCCTTCAGCCTCTATCTCAAGCTGATCTCCATCTGCTGAAACAGTGACTGCATCGGAGACAACCATTGCATCCTTAATAGCTCCTTCAAGCACATCAGTCTCCAGTTCGGCCTCAAACGTGAAGTCAAGCTGATCAGTGCTTGGAATATCGTCTTCAGACAGGTTCAGGATAGGGAGAGAGAAATTACGTGTGGAAGAGTTCTCCATCTTAATGTAGAACTTTGAATCATCCTCCTTTAACTCAAGGGTGATAGTATCGCTGCTGTTCGCACGTCGGAGAATAGAGTAAAGGTTCTCAAGGTTAAGGCCTACTTTTGTCTCTTTATCCAACTCAAAACTTTCAAATACATCTTCCTCAATCTTGAAATCTACAAGGCCTACCATTGCAGGATCTGCTGCAACAAGTTTGATCCCATCCTCCTGTAACTGGAAAAGGCCTTCACTTATCAGGTCTGAAATGGTTTTCATTGAGTCCTTCAAAAGTCCGACGTCTTCAAGTTCAGCTTTGAACATTTTTACAACAACCCGTTATAGTTACTCAGTTGTGCTAACAACCTTTTTAACTCTGTCGTAAAGCTCTGGATCAAGGTCTTCAAGGCTTTGAACGATTTCTCCCTGGATTTCAAAGCTGTCAGGTGTTGGAAGTACGCGGCCGAACACTCTTACTCTCTGGTTCTCCTCCAGTTCTTCCATTGCCTCTTCATCGAGGAAGGCTTCTACTGAACCGGTTCCATCATCTATTGTTATGGAATCTGAGTCCTTTGAGAGAACTGTGCCGGTTATCCGGACTCTTATATCGGTTTGAGGGTCGATATCTTTAATGGTTTTAGGCCTGGCCGGGGACCTTCTCTGCTGTTGCTGTTCAGGCATGTATAAAATCTGGGCGCGTGAATGTTTTAACTCTGAACAGCGAATATGGAAGGTTTCAAATACCGGCGTCCACCACCTAAACAGTATGGACCTGCTGGGAAAAGAAGGAGAAGAAGCAAGTCAGGCAGTTGAAAACATCTCTCAGAGAGTTGAAGACATTGAATCCAGGGTAGAAGCACTTGACAAGGCCTTACAGGATGTAGAAGCTGAAGCCTCTAATGTCTCAGAAGCTGAAAGAGATGTAGAAGGCCTCAGAAATGATTTCTCCAGCAAACTTGATCAGGTCACCAATCTTTTGAACAGGATTCTAGGCGTTCAGCAGGATAATATTGATGATATTGAGGAGAATGAAGCCAGTATCGGTTCTCTGAAGACAAGGGTTTCCAAGCTTGAGAAAAGAATGTCGAGACTGGAGAAGAACCTTGATGAGGCCTCGAATCAAAGATCGAGTATCAAGCAAGATGTACTTAACGTAAGCGAACGGCTTGATGTCCAGTGGGAAAGGCTTGATAATCTTCCAGACCCTGAAGAATGGGAGAATAGAAGGGAAAAGGTCGACCGCGAGATCTCAAAGCTTAGATCCTCTGTAAACTACCTGGCAGACAGGTTTGACAGCGATGAGGTAAGGGTTGAGTAAAGGCCTTTAATCGTATACTTTGAAGACGTTTCCGCATTCTCTGCATTTGTAAAATCTTGTAGGTGGCTCGTCTGAAGCTCTTGTCTGCTCCATCCACCACTCGTGTTCGGTTTCCTCTCCGCATTTACGGCATTCCTTCTCCGTAGTCGGCCGGGTGCTTTCCTCGCTTCCTTCTTCATTAACGTTTAAACGGTCCATAGGGTCTTCTTCTTTCTCTTCAGTAACTTTCATCTCTTCAGAATCAACGTCTTGAATGCTGCCACAGTTCCTACACTTCATAACGGTTTCCCCATCCTTCTTCTCAGATACCAGCATTCCACCACAATCGTCACAGAACTCCATGATTCACCTAAAACCGACTTGAAAACTTAAAAAACCCCTTTAAAAGCTTCAGGCTTTAACACTGCAGCTCTGCGAAGTATCCAAGACCAAAGGCTTTCCACCATTCAAACCAGCAAGGTCCATAGCTCCAATCTTCAAAAGCCCTACACGTGGAATAACAAAGAAAACCTTGCCATAAACCTGGTCAGGCCTTACATCTTTCTCAAAATCAAACTGTCCAGGATTATTAATCCCTTTAGTCTCCAAAGAACTGTTCTCCTTCCTGATAACTCTGTGAACAACAGGTATAGGCATAGCTTCAATACTTCCAACCCGTAAACTAATACTTCCCTGATTATAACTCTCACCTTCCTTAACCGCCACTTTCCTGCCGTCCAATTTAAGTAAGGCCTTGTCAACGTTCCTCCTTCCTTTAACCGCCTCTACAAGAACGACTTTTCCGAGAGCAGTTTCAACTGAAGGCCTTTTTACAGAACTATTTTTCTCCAGAACATGTTTTTGACCTGCTACGGAGAATTCGACACGGTCCGGAACTTCGTAAACAATTGTATCTCCTTCTTTGATCTCTTCAAAAGGCTTTCCTTTTACCACAAGAATATCTCCTTTGTAAAGGCCTTCCTCTCCCTCTTCAGGGTACATTGAGCAGGATACAACAGATACCACGGCCTTGTCTGTATTTAAAACAGTTCCTGTGGTCTGAAGTGTGCCGTAAGCAAGTATCAATGCAAGTGCGAGGAAGTAAATGTTTTCGAAGACCTCACTGCTTCTTATTTTCTGCCAGGAATCCTTCCACTCCATATATTTTTTGTTGTCTCTGACTGTTTTTAATCAGTAGATTTAAGCTCGATTTTAGTTAGCCAAGCCTCTACATGTTCCTGGATGTAAAGCCTGTACCCACCCTCTGAACATAAATTACCAATGCAGAGAAGTTATAAGGTAGTCTGAGTTTGCTTTTAGATGCTTGCCTATGCGTTGAAGGATATTAAAGGGTTAAATCTGTTCCTTGAGCTCTTTCATCCATTCTTCGGCGGTTTCTGCTGCAGCTTCAAGGTCTTCTTCCGGGCTGTCAGATTTCACCACTAAATGGCTTTCCTCTCCGAGAGGGTGGCCTTTATCGTAACCAGCTTCTCCGCCATTCTCCCAGATAGCTTTCCTTACAAGGTTTGCAAGCGTGTGATTCTGCTTGAAATCTACTATCCGCCGGTCATCCTTCTCAGTAATGTCAAGATCCATTAAATTATTCACCTTCATTGTTCTCCTGTAACTATAAGATCCACGGAAGTCTCACGACTCTCCTCAGTGTGAAACCCGTAGCTTGGAGGCAGGCCAATCGAATAGGCCTCTGCCCCCAAAATCTCATGACTTGAGTTTCCG
>JBDGSI010000061.1:0-6411 GCA_042217615.1 Candidatus Nanohalobium sp. | reverse complement strand
CCAACATCGCCGGAAAAGAAACATCCTACAGCGTTGACGTTATCTCCAAGAAACTACTGGAAGAAGCGGATCACGTGATCGACAAAGGAGCTCTTGAGGAGAGACCTACCTCTACAATCGCAGAAGTTAATAATGGAGAAGTTGTAGTACACCGTAGAGGTCCCGTGAGGAAGCGGGAGCTGGAAGAGGCGTTGAACTAGATATGGTTGCTTCAGGAGGCCTGGCTTTCGAACTTGCATTTATAGTTGTCTTAGCTGCGGTTTTGGGAGCTGTTGCTAGAAGAACCGGTCAGCCTACCGTTATAGCGTATATTATAACCGGTTTAATTCTCGGACCTTTTTTCCTTGATGTTATTTCTCGTTCGGAACTAACAGTTCTTGCTGGAGAGCTAGGCTTGAGTTTCCTGCTTTTCCTTATAGGCCTTGAGATAAGGCTGGAGGATGTTAGGGACATTGTTAATGAGATTGTTTTAATCGGAGTAGTGCAGATGGGTCTTTCAGCAGGCCTCGGATTTATAGTAGGTCATTTAATAGGTTTTTCCCTTGTTGAATCTCTTTTTGTAGCTATTGCATTTGCTTTCTCCTCTACAGCAGTTGTTGTAAAGCTTTTAACAGCTAAGGATCAGTTACCTACTCTTCCAGGAAAGATCGGTGTAGGAGTACTTCTTGTACAGGATCTGGCAGCCGTAATCTTACTTGCCTTACTTTCAACAGGCGCTTCAGGACTTTCACAAGTTGTCAAGGGTTTCCTGGAGGTCGGGTTTATGGTAGCAGTTATAGGAGGGCTTTCCTACCTCTCTTCAAAGAAACTATTGCCGGAACTGTTTAAAAAAGTCTCTGAGAACCGTAAGGCCTTTTTCATTCATGGGATAGCCTGGGCATTTATTTTTATCGTTTTAGCTGATTACATCGGTCTTTCTATGGAGATTGGAGCGTTTTTCGCAGGCCTGAGTCTTGCACAGCTCCCTTACAGCGAGGAGTTGGTGGAGGAGATAAGGCCTTTAACGGACTTTTTTATGGCTGTTTTCTTCGTTAACATTGGTCTTGGGTTGACTGCCGGTTCTCTATCGGCTTTCTTGTTTGAGGCCTTGGCTGCGGCTTTTGTCTTGATTATTGGGAAATTTGTTATTTTGTTTGGAGCTGTTGACCGTTTGGAGTTTACTCCTGAGACTTCTTTTAAGTCTGCCTTGAATTTAAGCCAGATGAGCGAGTTTTCACTTATTTTAGGAAGTTTAGGCGTTCAGAAAGGTTTTATAGGTCCTGAAGTATTTGGTTTTATCAGTTTGACAATGATTACTTCTGTAAGTGCTTCTTCTTACCTGATTAATTTCAGTGAACAGATTTACGGTTATTCAAAGAGGTTCTTGGATGACCTTGATTCGGGGGAGAGGGAAGAGGTTGAAGTTAACAGGCTGAGAGATCATGCAGTTATCGTAGGTTTTGACACTATAGGGGAGCGTTCAGCAGAGATACTGAAAGACGAGTTTGACACCGTGATCGTAGTAGACCATGACTCTGGTAAAGTGAAGAGGCTAAGTAATTCTCCTTACGAATATATTTACGGAGACTTTAGACACGGCGAGATACGTAAGGCCTCTCAAATCCAGAAAGCTGATTTTATACTGTCTATGGTGCCTGATCCTGATATTAATAAGATGATACTTGGTGAGGCCTCAGAGGAAGCAACTGTTTTTGTAAAGGGAGGTTCTTTGACGGAGTGTGCTGAGCTTTACGAGCTTGGAGCACACTACGTTATACAGGAGAATGAGTTAGCAGGTGAGAAGATCAGCGAATACCTACGGCTGTATCTTGAGGATAGAGAGCTGTTCCTGGAGGAAGCCAGGATCGATATTGAAAGAATTAAATGGGGTGATAGAAGTGTCTGAAGTAATATACTTACTGGCAGCAGTTTTCGCAGCAGCTTCAATGCTTGTTTTATTGATGGAAGAGCTTTCACACCCCTATATTCCCGCTTATATCGGCGCAGGAATTTTAACAGGCCTCTTTGTCGATGCCTCTGCCTTCTACACAGCAGCAGAGATTGGAGTAGCCTTCCTAGTATTCATTTTCGGCGTAAAACTTGAACCAGACAGGCTAAGATCTGTAGCATCCGAAAGCCAGTTAATGACAACGCTCCAGATAGCATCTGTAGGCCTTCTAAGCCTCCCAGTGATGCTTCTAGTAGGAGTGACAGTTGTTGAAGCAATTTACCTCAGCATTGCAGTCTCCCTAAGCTCCTCACTAATAGGTATGCAGCTTCTTCACAAGGAAATCGACATTGATCTTCTTCACGGCAGGTTGGCAGAATCTTCACAGCTCCTACAGGATGTAATAGCTATCATAGCTGTCGTAGCCCTTAACTCAGTCCACACATCATCTAACACCGTTCTTACACACGTCTTCTTGAGCCTGGTCGTTCTAGGAACCGGGTTGCTTACCAGAAAATACATATACAAATTTGTAGCAGATTTCATCGAAGAAGAACGAGAGCTAATGGTTATAACCAGTCTAGGCTTTCTTACAGCCTTTGTCGCAGCAGCTGAGGCCTTAAACCTTTCTATAGTAGTCGGTGCCTTCGCCGCTGGCATGGCAATCTCCCGTTTCCCCTACAATGTAGAGGTGATAGATGTAATGGAGCCTTTGAAAGAGTTCTTCATCCTGCTCTTCTTCGTATCTGTAGGTGCCTTAATATCCATCCCATCATTTAAGGCCTTGCTGATAGCAGGTGTTCTCCTATTTTTCTCTCAGGTTGTCAAGCCTCTTGTATCAGTTGTTGCACTGGCCAAGCAAGGGCTTAACCTGAGAACAGCCCACCTCACCGGTTTTAACATTGATCAGATCAGCGAGTTCTCCTTGGTAATCGGTTTAGAGGCCTTTCTGGCCGGCACTATAGGCTTTGAAGCATTTCACGGCCTGATACTGGCGGCTTCAACATCCTTCCTAATATCCTCGTATACAAGCAGGCATGGAGAACTGCTTTACCAGAAAATGAACGCCTTAGATATCTGGCATCCCGGAAAAGGAAGAGATGAAGACAGTTCACATGTGGAAGAAGGCCTTGAAAACCATGTAATCTTGATAGGATTTGATACGCAGGGAAAGATTATAGCTGAAGCATTGCAGGAAGAAGGAGCGGACTTCGTTGTAATTGAAAACAATCCTGAAAATCTTATGGAGGCCTCAGAACAGGTTGAAAACTATATCTTCGATGATGTAATGAACGAGTCTGCCTGGAGGAAAGCCAGGGCAGAGAAGGCCTCACTTGTTATCTCAACCGTTCCATTCAATAAGGTTACAGAAAGACTTTTACAGAAAGACTTGAAAGCTGACTTGATTGTCAGGTGTACAACGATTGAAGAGGCCTCAAGATTTGTTGATGAATGTCTTTACGTTGAAGTACCTGAGTTACTGGTATCTGAACAGCTTGCAGACCATATAAACGGAGTATTGAAGGATGAAAGATACCGGGAGGAGTTGAGGAGAAAAAACCTTTTAGAGATTAGAGAACTTCTCAGTGAACAGGAATGAGAACCGAGCAAGGTGCGGAGGCTACAGTTGAGATAGGAGATGAAAAAGTACTGAAGAAGAGAAAACCAAAAAAATACAGGCATCCAGAACTTGATCAGAAGATAAGGGAAGAGAGGACAGAGACAGAAAAAGAACTGATCCAGAAGGCCAGCAAGTACGGAGTAAACACTCCAAAGATAAGGAAAGAAAATATTTCAACCCTTGAAATGGAGAAAATAGAGGGAGAAAGCCTGAAAAAAGTTGCTGGCAGTGAGAAAGAGGTTTTTGAGAAAATGGGTGAAAACGTAGCCCGTCTTCACTCTACAGGAATAATCCACGGAGACCTGACAACCAGCAACGCTTTAATCAGCGGGGAAAAAGTCTTCCTCCTGGACTTCGGACTTTCCTTCCAGTCAGATAGAACAGAAGACAAGGCTGTGGACATACATCTTCTGAAACAGGTTTTAGAGAGCTCTCACCCTGAAGTCGCGGAAAAAGCCTGGGAAAACTTTCTGAAAGGCTACAAAGACCTTGAAGAATCGGAAGAAGTTCTTAAACAGTTAGAAGAAGTGGAGAAAAGAGGCCGCTACAAGTGAAGAAGCCAGGATACGAGTTTGAGGTTAAGAGCAAAAGGCCTGAAGGGTCAAATGTTTACAGTTTTGTATCTGCAGACGGTGTAACGCCTAAGAAAGGTTTTAGAGACTCTGAAATCTTGATCGCAGACAATTTAAGACTGAGTGATGAGGATCTTCTGGTTGTTCAGTCCGGTTACGGCTTTCTTGGAACAGTTGCAGCCCCACAAACAGATGGAGAAGTCTTGATGTGCGACACAAGCGACCGGGCGATCCAGCTCTCAAATATCAACCTGGAAAGAAACAACGTTAAAAATGCCAAAGCCCTGAGAACAAGTTTCTACAGCGAATTAGATGGAAGCTTTGACAAAGCAGTGTACGCACCTAAAAGCTACGAACCAGTAAAACTTGTAAAAAACAGGATTTCAAACATAGTGGGTCTTCTGAGACCTGAAGCAGAGCTTTTAATCGCAGGATCCAGAAACAGCGGTATAAAACGGTATAAAGATTATCTTGAAGGCCTGGAAGGCAGTGTAGAGAAAATCGGGAAGAATGGAGGTCAGAAACTCTACAAGTATACGGAAGAAATAGATGAAAGGCCTGAAAACCTTGAAATCGAGAAAGGTTTCACTGCAACCGTTGGAGGAGTTGAACTAGGTTTTAAGACGTGTGAAGGCCTTTTCTCTTCTGGTAAACTGGATGATGGTTCTAGGCTGCTTATGGAGAATCTTGAGTTATCTGGAAGGGAGCAGGTGTTGGACGTGGGCTGCGGTTACGGAGCTTTGGGAATCTATGCTGCTAAAAAGTTTGATGCCGAGGTTTCTTTGACTGATGACAGCGCCTTGGCAGTGCATTATGCCAGGAAGAATTTGGAGAGGAACGGTGTAGAAAGATTTCATTTGGAGAACAGGGACTGTATCGACGGCTTTGAGGAAGAAAAGTTTGACGCCGTGGTTTCCAATCCTCCAACGCATCAGGGGAAAAGCGTGACCGATGAAATTTTCCAAGAAAGTTTTAACAGGCTTAGAAACGGCGGTAAAATGATTTTAGTATACAACAAAAATATGAGGTTTCAGCAGGAGCTTGAAGATATTTTCAAAGATACGGAAGTGCTTGATGAGAAAGATAATTACAGGGTTTTGAAAGCGTTGAAATAATGCCGGTTCTATCGCTGATATAAAAAACTTTATCTAAATGAGTAGGTTTAGAGCGGTAAGGTCTGTTAGTAAGGCTGAGCCGTATCGGTAAACGTGATATACAATGGCTAAAATGCATTCTGATGGACGTGGAGAATCCGGTTCCTCAAAACCTGTAGATCCTAAGAACCCTGACTGGGTTGAATACGACGCTGAAGAAGTTGAAGACCTTGTTGTAAGACTCAGGGAAAGTGAAGGCCTTGACCCTTCACAGATTGGTTTAGCGCTTCGTGACAAGTACGGCATTCCCTCCGTTAAACAGGTTACAGATAAGAAAGTAACTGAGATTCTTGAGGAGAACGATGCAGCACCTGAACTCCCTGAAGACCTGGCAAACCTTGTAGACAAAGCCAGAAACATTGAAGAACACTTGCAAGATAATCCTAATGATCAGGAAGCAGAGAGAAGATTAGAATTGACCGAAGACAAAGTAAGGAAAGTCGCGGACTACCACAGGGAGGAAGGAAACATTCCTGAAGACTGGGAGTATGAATCAGAAGAGTAACTACTTTTCTAACCTCTTCTTCCCTCAATTTTTTCTATCCTTTCAACAATCCTTATTATCGAACCTGCATCGCTGGTTTTCCCGTAAAGTTCAGTTTCTCAGATGTTGGAAGCTTCAGAACCGTCCAAGACTTAAGTTCTCTATGCCTCCAGGACTCTGCTCGGACACTGTAAGCCGTAATATTTTCCGGCCGGAAAGTCCTGCCCCCATAATTCAGATTCTTGACAGAGTGAATATCGACAACTGCAGAAGGATAAGTTCCGTTTCCAGCATCCACTCTGCCAACTCGGTACCATGAACCGTCCTCCGCTTTAACATACTTACTGACAGAGCTATTGCCCGCGTGTTCCGTCCACCATGAAACCTCCTCATGAGTAGAATTGAAACTCACGACATCGAGTTCATAATCCAACCCTGGCTGAGGATTAAGCAAAGGCGTAAACATCATCAAAACCAAGAGAGCAACTACTGAAGCAACCCCCAAACAAAAACCTTCAAACAGAAAGTACAGGTCACGACGATCAAACCTACTCACCCCTCCACCTCAAAACCCTCATCCCTCAACTTCTCCTTCGCCTCTTCAAACTCTTCCTCGCCATAGCTAAGGAGTTTGGAAGGCATCAAAATATACC
>JBDGSI010000060.1:0-27959 GCA_042217615.1 Candidatus Nanohalobium sp. | reverse complement strand
AACCGTGGAAGCAGGAAACTTCGTAGCCAACAACCTGATAGTCCACAACTCCGCGCAGAGATTCGCAAGACTGAGGAAGCAGATGCTGAAGTCCTTCCTCCAGGAGATCGCTGAGAAATCTAAAAACGCTTTCCTGGATAAAAAGAGAAGTGACGACCTTCTAGGGATTATAATAGGAGGCCCTGGCTTCGTAAAGGACAAACTCCTGGACGATGGCTATATCCACCAGGAACTGGAAGATGAAGTTGTAGCAGTCGAATCATTGAACTACTCCGGGGAAGAGGCCTTGGAGGAACTGGTTTCAAAGGCTGAGGATGCGATAGAGGATTCCGAAGTTGTAAAAGAGAAGAAGCTTGTGAACAAGTTCTTCACCAACTTGAAGGAGGAGAACGGGAAGAGCGAGTACGGTGTCAAGCCTGTGCAGAAGGCCTTGAAGATGGGAGCTGTGGATACGTTGCTGATTTCCGAGGATGTTGATATGTTTGAGGCTACTTATGAGTGTCCTAACGGCCATGAGAAGCAGGTTTTTGAGGAGGAGGCCAGAATCGAGGACTCTGTAGAGTGTGAGGAGTGCAATGAGGAGATGGATTTGGAGGAGATCAGCGACATAGTAGATGCTCTTGGCAAGGTAGCTGAGGAAATGGATTCAGATGTTGAAATAATTTCTACAGGTCATGAAGAAGGTCAAAGGTTACTGAATATGGGAGGCGTTGCAGCCATTCTCAGGTACAGGATCCGGTGAAAAAAGCTGTAAAGGCTTCAAAAACCTAGGATTTAAATCCTGGCTCGAGATTAATTATCTACGTGAATCAGGAGCAGTTAGTGAAAAAAATCCGGTATTCGCTTCAGGAAGGATACACGGAGGAAGAGATTAAGAAAGTTCTCAGAGATCAAGGGATGAAGCACTCAAAAATTAACAAGGCCTTGCAACAAGCCCAGCAAGGGCAGCAGAACAGTAGAAAAAGTCAAACAGACAGAGAAAAATCCTCACAACCTGAAAGATCTGTCCAAAAACAGGAACAGAAAAGCAAACCAGCTGAACAAGATGTAAGAGGAAATCCTGGATCAGAGGCCTTTGGGGGACAGGTTGAAAGTGGTTCAAAAGGTTTCTCAGGTCAGAAAGGTACAACTTTTGGGCTGACAGGAGATTCTTTTAAGGTGCAGCAAGGATTTATTTTAAGTCGTTACAACGTTTTTGATGGTTCTGGAGACAAGGTTTTGAAAGCTAAAAGCAAGATATTTAGTATAGGCGCTGATATACCGTTTAAGGATGTTGAAAGTGGGGAAACTGTTTTCCGTGTCAAGTCGAAGAAGTTACTGAATACTTCCAACAATTATGTGTTACGAGATGAGAAAAAGGATGAGAAGATAGCGGTTCTTGACAGGAAACGTACTTTGATTAGCCAGGTCTGGAAAGTAAGGGATCCTTCCGATGGAGCCATAGTTGCAAAAATAGAGAGTGCAAACAAAATTGTACAGGCCTTAAGGCGTTACGGAGGATTCATTCCTTTGATACCTAACTTCTTCACATTGATACCTCACAGCTACGTAATAAAAAATGCAAACGGGGATAACCTGGGAAGAATGGATGGCAAGTTCTCCCTAAAAGATACGTACAAGGTTAAGTTAAATGACTCCGGTCAACTACCTAGAGAATCTATGGTAGCAGCTATTATAGCTGTAGACGCTCTTGAAGGCAATTAGCAGCGGATAAAAACCTCTTTGAAAAAGCTTAGTTTTAAGGCCTTAGCCGACAAATTTTCTGGTTATGGAGAAGTCGGATATACGGGAGTACGCAGAAGAGTCCCTGAAGGAAGGATATACGAAAGAGGAACTTATAGAGGTTTTGAAGGAAGAAGGATTTGAGGAAGGACGGATTGAAGGCGTCCTGGACTATATAGATGATGAGAAATTCAGTGAAGATTTAAACAAATCCAGTATCTCGGTATTAGAACTTGATGAAGACCAGTACACAGTAAAACAGAAGCTGATACGTAACAAGTACAAAGTACTTGACCCTGAAGGTAAAACAGTGTTAAAGGCCAGTCAGAAGGTTTTCAGGCCTAAAGAGAACATCACTTTCAAAACCGGTGATGGAGAACCTGCTTTTGAAATAGATGCAGAACAAGTACTGGACATATCTGGAGACTACAGCCTTAAAGACTCTGAAACAGGTGAAACCTTTGCAGTACTTCAGAAAAAGTTCCAGCTTCTTCAACACAAATGGAAACTGAAAGAACCTAGCTCCGAAAAGGCCTCAGTAGTTATAACCAGTAGAGGAAAAATCGTAGGCCTTTTAAGATCTATTTCAGATCTTTTCTCTTTACTGCCGCATAAATACACCATTGAGACTCCTGAAGGAGAGAAAATCGGAGAGATTGAAGGAAAGTTCAGTATAGGAGATAAATACGTTGTCAAAATCGATGACTCCAGGGAAATCCCTAGAGAGGCCTTGATCGCTGCTGCAGTATCTATAGACGCTCTAGAAGGGAATTAACTCTGTCTGAGAACAGTATTTTTTTGTATATGTCGCCGTATCTGCGGTAGAAAAATCCTGCTGCTACTGTTGCTGCTGCGAGGATCATTACAAGAGTTGAGATGCTGTCTATGTATGCTGCTGCCTGGAGGAAACTGCCGCGGAGGTACCAACCGGCTAATGCCAGTGAGAATGTTCTTGGAACCATGCCTATCAGTGTCCAGATCCCGTAGGTCTTCCAGTTCATTCTGAAAAGGCCTGCGCTTCCTGAGATAAGTGAAAGCGGTACTACAGGTACTGCCCGGAACAAGGCGACGTAGTAATGTTCTTTTCCTGAGGTGAAGTGTTCCTCCATCCTTTTCGCCTCCTCCCAGGAAACATCTAGAAGGCCTCCATACTTCTTGATTACAGGTTTGCCGCCGAAATAGGCAAGGAAGTAGACAAAGTACGAGCTTACAGCTGAGGCCAGTGAAGCAGGTATAACAATCAGAAATACTATTTGTAGAAGTGCTGAAGGCAGTGTGGAGGCTTGAACCACTATAAAGCCGGCAGCCATAGGTACAACCGGTGAAGGCATAGGAACAAATATTTCCTCGATAAAGACCCCGAATATAACTGCCAATACTCCGTACTGCTGGATTAACTGTATCAAGGCCTCGGCCGCTATCATATCTAAGTGATTGTGGTTCAGGCCTTTTGAAAAAACACTTATTTCTGCTAGTTCATTTCCTGGTTCAGAAGCTGGTAGAAATGGTTCAGAAAGCTCTGGATAAAGTCTACAAGGTCTGCTGATAGTTTTTCCACAGATTCCGGCGTACTGTTTCTCTGTTCTTTTTTCTCTTTCTTTTCTTCTTTTTCCGGAGGTTCTGGCATCTTCAGTGGAGAGACCTGGACTTCACCGTCACTGGCCCCCGGTTCCGCTGTAAATCCTGTGTAGTTGTAACTGTTGATCCTATCCAGGCACCGCTGGAACCGGTCTCTGCTGCTGTATTTGCACGGAGTCATGTCTAAGTACCGGGAGTAGATCCTCCACTTTTCCTCAGGGCTTTCAACTTCTTCCTCCGGGCTTATCGCGGTGTAAAGCTCTCTAAGGCTGCCATTCATCCGGGAAACATAGTTCTGTATTAAGAGTTCTGAGTAAGCATATCCAAACCGTCTTACCTCGCTGCTTGAAGCATCAAACGGGCTCCAGTACTTCATAAACTCTTTATCATTACGGTAGTAGTTCCAGAGAACCTCTCTATCACCTTTAGAAGGTAGCGTCCTGTAATAATTATCATCAGGATCAGGATCAAAACGTTTATCCTCTCCAAAAAGCGTTCTAGGAGGCCTATCCCGTTCTCCTGTCCTGTAAAGCTTCTTGGTTACAAGAAACTCGATGTAACTGCTCGTACCTTCTTCAAAGAAACTGGAAGAGGTTCTATCCCAGCTCAAAAATCTTTCATTCAAGGCATGAACTGTTTCATGAGCAAGAACCGGTAAAAACCTGGTTCCAAGGCCTTGACGCATTTTCGCACTGCCCTCTGTATATTCTCCTGAGCTCCATGGAGAAACCGTCTTATTAAACCGTTTTTCAGGCATTACGGCTACAGGCAGTTTCGGAGAGTTGAGTGAAAGGCCTGTAGTTCCTGCAGAGACTTTATAAGCTAGTTCTGCTTCTTCTGGTTCGGCACCGAAAAACTCGTAGTACTCTGTGCTGTAACCGTTACCTGTTTTGAACCGGATTCTTAGAGGCCCTTCCGTCTTGAAAGACAGGTTGTCACTGTTTAAAGAGGTTTTAACGCCGTGACTTGTCCAGAAGGAGAGGAGATTTTCTACCTGGATCCTCCCTGTTGTATTTGCTTCTTCAAACGACCTTAAATTAAACTCTCTTTTGTAAAGGCCTTTGAACACGTTCGAGGCCTTCCTATCAATTTTCAGGTGCAGGTGAAAGACTTCCGGATCTTCTTCACTGTCCGGGTATGAGGAAGCTGTTAAACGGTTGTCTATTACCGTGTAGTCTCTGATTTCGCGGCCGTCGTTCACTATTTTTTCAACTGAAGCGTTCTGCGGTAGATCCCAGTTAAGCTGCCACTGCTCCGCGCAGTCAGCTTCACAGTCAAAACGGACCTGTACCGTCATATTTGCTGTTTCACGGTCTGCATCCACTATATAGTGGACTTGGTTGGCTGCTGCAGCAGCTGAAAAAGCAGTTACAAGCACAAGCAGGAGAAGGCCTTTACTCTGCATTATAGTTTTTTTGTCAGGAGTGAATCCATTTAAGCCCTGCGATAGAATACTGGTGTTATGACTGTCTTGTCCGATAAGGATCTCCGTGAGATTATCAGAGAGGAGGATGCTGTAAGAGTCGATGAAGGCTCTGAAATCGATTTTGATCTGCAGTTAGGGCCTTCAAGCATGGATTTACGGTTGGGCTACGAGTTTGGCGTGCTTGAAACCAGGAGGGTTAAAGCGATTGACACCCGTAAAATGGATCAGTACACTGATATTAAGAACTCTAAAACCGTGTCGCCAGAGGAGGGAATGGTTGTTCACCCCGGAGAGTTTGTTCTAGGCTCAACACTGGAAAAGCTTGACGTACCTAGCAACCTGGTGGCCAGGATTGAAGGAAGAAGCAGTTACGCCCGTCTAGGCCTTATCCCGCATGCAGCGGCAGGATTTGTTGACCCTGGTTTCGAAGGCCAGATAACATTGGAAATCCAGAACCTGGGAAATGTACCGATCACAATCTACCCTGAGGACAGGATCTGCCAGGTAGTATTTGAGACAATGACAAGTAAAGCAGAAAACCCTTACGGCGAGAAAAAAGACTCAAAGTATATGAAACAGGAAGGTGCGACAGGAAGCCGACTAAACGAGGAACATAGATGAAAAAGGGACGGATAACAACAGAAAAAACCGAGGACCCTGTACAGAAAGCACAGGTAGAAATAGTGGAGAGGAAAGGCCTTGGACACCCCGACTCAATATGTGACGGCATAGCAGAAAAAGTTTCACAGGCCTTAAGCAGAGAATACAGAGAAAAATTTGGGAAAGTGCTTCACCACAACACGGATGAAGTCCAGCTGGTTGCAGGAAAATCGGATCCAGAGTTCGGAGGAGGAAAAATCCAGGAAAAAATATACCTGCTGCTGACAGGTAGAGCAACAAAAAACTATGGAGGACAGAAAATACCTGTAGATAAAATAGCAGTAAACGCCGCAGAGAAATATATTGAAGACTGTTTCAAGGCCTTAACCCCTGACAACTTTGAGATAGAATCAAGGATAGGGGAGACAAGCTCAGATCTGAAAAATGTTTTCAAAGGAGAAGTACCGCGTTCAAACGATACAAGCTTTGGGACAGGTCACGCACCGCTCTCACCGGTAGAGAAAACAGTGAAAACTGTGGAAGAAAATGTCAGGCAAGTTGAGAGATTTGGAGAAGACGTAAAGGTAATGGCTGTTAAAGAAGATCAAACCCTGGAAGTGACAGTAGCTGCAGCCGGGATATCAAACAGGATTAAAGACGTAGAAGAGTACAGAGAAGGCCTTGAAAAAGTAAGAAATATTGTAGAATCTGAAGTTGAAAAAGAAGGATTTAAGCCGGAAGTACATGTCAATACTGCGGATAGCTTTGAAGAAGGCTCTGTATACCTGACTGAGACAGGTACCTCTGCTGAAAACGGAGATGATGGCTCTGTTGGAAGAGGTAACCGTGTTAACGGTTTAATCACTCCTAACAGACCTATGAGCCTGGAAGCTGCCTCCGGTAAAAACCCTGTAACTCATGTAGGGAAGATATACAATATTTTAGCCGGCGAAATAGCCAAGGAAATATTCAGGGAGACAGGAAAGTTTGCTGAAGTGAAGATAGTTTCGCAGATAGGTGAGAAAATTGACAGACCTCGCAGAGTAGCAGTTAAGACAGGTGCAGGGAACGAAGAAGTAGAAGAAGCCGTAGAAAAACATCTTAACAGGATTCCAGAGCTCTGTGAATCAATGATAAACGGAGAACACAGAACTTTTTAAAAGAGGCGGAAATTTTTTTGAAAGCCGTAGATTCCCACTGCCATATTGACTTTGAACAGTACAATAAAGACAGAGCCAGAGTTATCGAAAAATGCAGAGAAGAACTTGAATTCATTGTAAACGCAGGTTCCTGCCCAGAAAACAACAGGAAAACAGTAAAACTTGCTGAAAAACACCCCGACTTCATAATACCCAACCTGGGGCTTCATCCAACATACACAGACCATTTCAAGTATATAGGAAAAGTAAAAGAGCAGATAAGAAATAGAAAAGCAGCCGCAGTAGGGGAGATAGGCCTTGACTACCACCACGTCAAGGAAAAAGATGTCAGGGAAGAACAGAGAAAGGTTTTCAGGCAGATGCTTTCTCTGGCAGAGGATGAAGGCCTTCCGGCTGTCCTGCATACCCGTGACGCTGAGAAAGATTCTTTAGAGATTCTTGAAGAGTTCTCGCTGCCAGGGATTTTTCTTCACTGTTTTAACGGCAGGCCTGAACTTGCTGAGAAAGCTGTGGAGAAAGATATGAAGGTGGGCGTTACTACACAGGTTCTTTACTCTGATCGCGTGCAGGAAATTGTCAAGGCCTTGGATTTAGGTGATTTGATGCTTGAAACGGATTCTCCGTTTCTTTACAGAGGGGAAAGGAATTCTCCTGCGAATGTTTGGGAGAGTGCTGAGAAGATAGCTGTTTTGAAGGATGTCAGTGTTGAGGAAGTTGTGGATGTGACTGCGGAGAATTCACGTTGTTTTTTCCAGGCGGATGAATGGTTAAGTCCATAAAGGTGTTTGAAGAAAGTTGTTTTTTGTGGAGGACTGAAATATCATGGTATTGGAAAAGTTCAGAGATACAGTAAGCAAGGAGCCTAATGTTGCAGCTTTTGTTGACGGCCCTAACGTGGTTAGAAAACAGTTTGACCTGGATTTTGACGAGTTAAGAGAAGAGATATCAGAGTTTGGAAATATTAAAGTCAGTAAAGTATTTTTAAACCAGTACGCGTCAGATAAATTGATTGAAGCCATTGTCTCCCAAGGGTTTGAAGCCGACCTCGGCCTAGGAGGAGAGAAAGACAAGGAAAGCGATGTAGACGTGTACATGGCTGTAAACGCTATCGAATCAGCTTTAGATGAGAACATTGATACAGTTGTACTGGTTACAAGAGATACAGACTTCCTCCCAGTGATACAGAAAGCAAAAGAGCACGGAAAACATACCGTAGTAATGGGGATGGAGCCAGGATTCTCAACAGCAATCAGAAACGCAGCCGATGAAGTAGTCAAACTCGAATAAAAAAATACCTGGGTAAAACAGTACCCAGAGAAAAAACATGTTTCCAGTAAGAATAGATCCTATGGGGATTCTAGACCTCCTATCAGGGCTTCTACTGATGTTCACAGCCTCACCGGTACCCGAAAGCATCTCACAGGTACATGCCGCATTCCTGATATTCAAAGGCCTGGCAACAATAATAAGGCCTTTACCGGTAGGAGGAATGCCTGTATATGTTCTAGGCGGAGCAGCAGACACTCTATCCGCAGCAATTCTTTTCCTAGGCCAACCTCCTATCCTGGCAGCCTATAAAACCTATATTGCAGGCCTTCTATTCCTTAAAGGAGTCTGGACTACTTTCTCAATTATGAATCTTTAACCCTGTAAATTCCGGTTAATCCTCTTCAAAAGCTCTATAATCTGTTCATTCTGCGACTTCAACTCTTCTATATCATCTCGGGACTCAGCAACAGATTTACCTGAAGAAGAATCCCTGTCAGGATTCATCCCTGCATTCCTCATCTTGCGTTTAGTTGACTGACTTAACTGGGGCTGAGAGTTTCCAGGAGAAGGCCTTCCCGAATTCGGGTTAGGGCTGTCAGCTCTACTGTTTAAACCAGTTTGACTGTTTCCTCCTCGTGACCTCGAGTTTGATCTACTGTTTTGACTGCTTTGAGCCTGTTTCGGGTTCTGTCGACGGCCTTGCTGTGGCTGACTCCGGGTTCTTCCTCTGTTCTGGCTTTGGACTCCTGAACTAGTAGACTGATTAGATGGATGAGGCCTTTGACTGTTTTGACGTGTTCTTCTCCCGCTATCCGGAGAACCGTTGTCATTACCTACTGAGCCTTCGAAACCAGAATCCGTATCGGTGTCAAGGTCTTCTCCAAAATCTGTGTCAAAATCTCCCAGATCCGATGAATCTGAGGAAGAACTTGATC
Organism: Candidatus Nanohalobium sp.; assembly: GCA_042217615.1. Taxonomy (GTDB): domain Archaea; phylum Nanohalarchaeota; class Nanosalinia; order Nanosalinales; family Nanosalinaceae; genus JBDGSM01. The sequence goes on along the minus strand of JBDGSI010000060.1, from coordinate 19,269 downwards.
CAGGCATGGAATCCTTTATCTTGTCAAGGGCGCCCATAAACCACTTTTTAGCGGAGGCAGTAAATAAAGGTCCGGGAAAAACCTATAAAGCCGAGGAATAGAAGCAATCTACTTCCTTCCATTCAACTTCCTAAACCCTACATCCAGCAAAAACACAATTAAAGCAGCAGCCACGCAGTAAAGAGTGAGAGAGGTCTTACTAGTTCTTTGAACAGTAGTTTGGCTGCTAAGCTCTTCCACATCAATCTGGCCCGGACTGTATATTTTTCCACCAGTCTTTGAAGCAATCTCTTTCAGTTGATCCATGTCATAACCTAATTCCTTGATCTCCGAGTTATAATTATAGCTATACAGCTCTCTGCCTCTGAAACTATGGAAACCTAATCCTTCAGGATTCAAAGAAGCTTCATACCTCCCTGCATCATATCTAAGGCCTTTCATAGGATATGAAGCCGTTACTTCCGGTTTCTGTGGTGCTTCTGCACCTTCAACTTCAATCCATTTCTCTTTCTTTCTCTCAGGGTTTCCAACCGCCCAACTAGCCGTTCTAAGAACCAGACCAGGATCTGTACGGAGAAGATTGTCAAGCCCGGGCTGGCCTCCCGTAAAAGCTGCTACCCGGCCAAGACCATATCTCCAGGTGACAAGGAACTCTCTCTCCCCAGGACCTGAAACCAGGACATCTGAGGTAGGCCGAGGCTTCACTTCATCAAAAAGCGATGCCCGAGAACCCAAGTTAAGGCCTTCTGTTATAAAATGATCGCTGTCTACCGCAACCAACGGTTTAAACTCTGAGCTTCCTCCTCCTGCCCCAAATCTGAAGCCTAGTTCCCACGCATCCTCTGCAGCCATGTACTCTCCACCAGCTCTCTCCGCAAGCTCCTTCAAGAAATCAGTGTTAGGGTTACGGCCGGCACCAACTACATAGAGATCTGCTTCCAAACTTTCAGCCGTAGCTAACGCATCCTTCCTAACCTCTGCAGGCTGCTTTACAATATTCTTCGGCCCTTCATGGAAGTTACCGTCAGTAAATAAAACAATATTTCCTTCACCATCAGCAACTTTTTTCGCCGCTTTAAGCCCTACATCATGTCGAGCCTCTAACTTTGTTTTAAACCGGCTTGAAATCCTTTCAAGCACTTTCTGCCTGTTAAACGCCAAAGTCTTTAAAGAAGTCAAAAGGTTAGCCTCCTCAGAATAATAGAGAGAAGCTAACTTTGTATTCGCAGGCAAGGCCTTTACAAGAGAATACGCAAGCTCCTTAGACCCTTTAATCGATCCCTGAGGCTGAGAAGAAGACTCTATAGCAATTACAACCCTTGTATTTTTAGAGTTATAGTTCTCATTAGAAGGCCTTACCGGCACAAAATCTTCTGCCGTTTCATAACTGCCTGTACGGACATAGCCTCCTCCACGCGAAACAAATCTTGATAAACGGTTGCTGCTTATCTCTCTAGTGGAAAAAATGGCGTAATACTTGGATAAGTCCTCTGGAACCGTCTGCCTCACATCAACATCGTAGTAATTCTGCAACTGGCTTACCAGACTATTTTCCTCTCCTATATACAGTATTTCCGGCTTCTTCTGGACTTCAACTGTTTTGAAATACCTGTTATTCTCTTCAAACCTGTCGCTGTTCTGTATAGAGGCCTTTAACCTGTGAACTCCTTTCGAATCAAAGCTTCGGGAGAACTCCCAGGAACCGTTTACAGAGCCTTCAAAAATGGTTTTATTGTCTAAAACCACTTTTACTGTTTCCTCAGAAGATTCAGTCCCTGAAACCGTTACCTGAAAACTGTTTTCAGCTCCTGGAACTGTATTCGAAGGCCCTTGAATGTAAACAGATTTCTCAGACCTCATATCAGGTTTTAGAACTGATACAGTTGAGCCTGCCTCTCTATAAGAGTCAAGGACAGGTTCAAGATCTTCCGATGTTTGACCATCACTTACAAGTATGTAAGTTCTGTTAGGCCTTAGCTCTGTCTTCATCGCTGACGCAAGATTTGACTGATTTGCTGAAAGAATGTTTTCAGCATTTAAACCTTCAGGTAACTGGTTTTCCTCTATTAACTGGGCAGAACGAGAATTATCTTTCAGTAATATAGGCTTGACTTCCTCTTGTACTTCAGCAGTATGTTGCAGGAAAGGCCCTGCAAGTGAAACCGCTACAAGCAGAAAGAACCCAATTTTAAGGAGGCCTATAAGTTTTTCCTCCCTACCTGATCCTTTATAGACTAGGTACAATCCTATTAGCGAGGTCAGCCCTGTAACAAGCATGAAAGGCCTTTGGAACCCGATCTGTTCTATCACGGTAGTTCACCTCGCCTCATCAGGTATACTATCTCAACTAATGCAAGTACTATAGCTGCTGCAAGAGGGATAAACCTCAGGCTTCTAGGCCTTGAAACAGACTCGGCTTCACTTTCTATTTCTACGTTGAGGAATGAGGATTCATCGCCGTTTAGAAGATTTACTGCGTAAGTATTCCTATTGAGATCTTTGAAACCGGTTTCTTCCAGTTTTACAGCTTCTTCCCCGGTTACAACAGTTTCACCTACTTTTCTCTGGATTTCAGAGGTAGAAAGCTTGGAGTCAAGGCGTTCAATCAGGTTCTTCCAGAAAACAGGATACATAAAGTCTTGGCGGAACTTCCCGGACTCAAAACCATAAAATACTACTTCACCCTTACCTCTATCCACAGATGCCAACGCATAACCTGGGGAAGCCATAGCCCTCTCCCCCCGAAGTTTAAGCTCTCTTACAGTTACATTGCCAAGCGAAACCTTTACAGGATTTTTAATCTTAAGAGAAACATTTTTTCTACCTCCAACAGATACTAGAGCCTCTGAAAACTTCTTTAAGTCCTCAGAACCATTTTTAGTATTTATTACAAGGCCTTTCCCCTGCTCAGCTTTCTCAAAAAGATTTTCCAGTTCAGAGTCCGTATACCTCATAGCTATATAGACATCTGCCGAAGGCAGCTCTCCACCCCCTTCAACGAGCTTAACATTTTCAATAAGCTCTACCGCTTTCCTAAGATACCTGTTATCTCCTAAAACTGAAACCCTGGTTTTCTGAGATTCAGGCCTATATATAAATGCCTTATTATCTGCTTTAAACCCATCTGAAGGCAGCTTCAACGTATTTTCGCCTTCTACTGTCTTCAACTTGATTTCAGCTGTTTGACCGGCTTCCAAATCTATTTGATAACTCGAAGACTCTGTTTCAAGAGTTAATGTTCTATTTCTATCCATATAACTCTGGATAACTGCTGTAGCATTTTCTTCATTTAACTTGAGATCGACTATACCCCATTTATTGGTTTTAGATGGATTTATCAACCTGAAAGGCCTTGAAGCCGCTATATCTCTTGCCTTCTGAACAGGATCTTTGGAAACTGTTTCATCAAGATCTGAGGCAACGAAAATCTTTCCCTGGAACGTTTGAGCCATTTCCAAGGCCTTGCCTATTTCTGTTCCTGTTTCCGCCGGTTCTACACCTTCTATAGTATTTATAGCTTTTCTACGGGATGCTTCTTCCACCAAAACCTTTGTCTTGCTTCCTGCCAGTATTACTGTGTTCTCCTTACCTGTATGTGAGATTGCTTTTTGCTTTACATCTTGAAATACTGGTTTCATACTTGCAGAGTTGTCCAAGACTATTACAGATTTTTCAGGAGACTTCTCCGCATTTATGTAAGGGTTTGCAATTGCCAAAGCAAGCATTACAACTACTAAAATATGTAGAATCAACATGAAATTCCTTTGAAGTACTTTTAAGGCCTTCTGGAGTTTTCCAGGTTTTTTATCTTCCTGGAAGAATTTCATGGAAGGCATTATTTTTTCCTGTGGTGAAGGCCTCATTAGGTAGAAGATTATGAGAGGTATTAAGGCTGTAAGTGCTGCTAGACCTGCAGGATTGAGGAAATAGTTTGAGAGAATGGTTAAGGCCTGTTGCAGCATATTATCTTTTTGCGTGTTGAGTGCTCTAAAGCGTTTTTATTTTTCCCTGTTAGTTTTTGTTTTCTATTCTTTCCATTACTTTCTTGTGGAGTTGTTGAAGTCTTTCTTTCTTGTCTTCCATTCTTATCACGTCTGTACTTCCCTGAAGTAGAAGGTTGTGGCTGAATGGGGAAGGTATATCAGTTTGTTGTTCTTTAAATGTTATTTCTCCGTTTTCGAGGCCTTGTATTACTTCTTTGACGTGTTTTATATCCATAGAATCTTCCATGATCTCTCTGTAGGTTTCTTTGATCATTGGGAATTCTTCAGTGTGTTTGTTTCTGATTGCTGAGAGCAGGAAATGGCCTTTCATTTGTTGTTGTCCTACTGTTTTAGAGTTTCCCTGGTAGTTTCTAAGTATCATAAGGCTTCTTCCTGCTACGTGTCTAAATCTGCGTTTCATCAGTTCTGTCTTCTTTACTGCTTGTTTAAGTTCTTCTTCAGGATTACATTCTTGAAGCTGGCCGACCAATTTCTCGAGGTCTACAGGCCTTCTTGGAGTAATTATTATGAAGCCGTTGTCATCTATCACCATTCCTATGTTGCTGCCGATTCTTTTCTGAAGTAGATGGGCTATTATCCTGGCAAGGGCATCGTGGACTCTTCTACCATAGATTGTCTGGAATATAAAGTTCTGCTTGTTATCCTCATCGATATATTTTTCTACAGTTATGTCTTCATGAGTTGACACTTCTCCAGAGAAACGATACTGTTCCGCTACATAGCTGTAGATCGCGTTTGCAGTGTTTTCATCTAGATAGTAGTTATGCATAATCCACTGAACTATATCTTCATCTTCTGCACCCATTTCAATCTGTTTCTTAACCTTGGCCCTGAACTCGCCAATTTTAAGACCTAAATCATAGCTTAAAGGCAGTCTCTCCGAGTACCAGGAAGGAACTGTTGGGGAAGCATTTGGTTTAGGATCGACATAGACGTTAAGGCCTTTAGCATATTTGAATTCGTATGTTGATCCTCCTAACGTGAATATATCGCCTTTAGTCAATCTGTCAAGAAATTCTTCATCCAGCGTCCCCACGTATTCCTTGTCTCCTCTTGTCTTTACATCGTAGCCGGTTTCGTCCGGTATTGTTCCTATATTGGTCATGTATATTACTCTTGTCATTTTACCGCTTCTTCCGAATAGGCCTTTTTCTTTGTCTTTCCAGATTTTTCTGTAGACGTTTTGGTCTTCTAGTTCGTATTCTCCTGCGAGGTATTTTAGAACTGCTTGGTAGTCTTTTTCTTCAAGGTTCCGGTAGCAGTAGCTTTTTCTGACCACGTTGAAGGCATGTTCTATATCCCAGCGATGGTTGCATGCCATTCCTACTATATGCTGGGCAAGGACGTCTAACGAGTTTCTTGGTATCTGTATTTTGTCCAGTTCATCTTCTTTGGCACATTTTGTCAGTACCGAGCACTCTACTGCATCGTCTCTGTCTACTACAATCATTTTTCCCTTGGCTTTTTCTCCTATTTTATGTCCGCTACGTCCAATCCTCTGTATTCCTCTTGCTACGCCTTTTGGCGATCCTAGTTGAAGTACAAGGTCTACGGCGCCGATATCGACTCCTAGCTCTAGAGATGTAGATGTGACCCCGACCTTCATCTCTCCTCTCTTAAGTTTCTCCTCCACTTCAAGCCGTTTCTCCCTACTCATAGAGGAGTGATGAGCACCAATATCCTCGCTGTAGTAATCCGGGTACTTATCCTTCAAGTTGTTAACAACCCTCTCCGTCGCGGAGCGAGTGTTCGTAAAAATTATAGTCGATTCATGTTCCTGAACAAGATTATGGATTTTATCATACATCGCTTCGTTTATTATATCCGGATCTGTATGTATCAGGTCTTCCACAGGTGAAACAGTTTCAAGATCAATTTCCTTGGACGCAGCCACATCCACAATCGTACAGCCTCTGCTTTCATACTCTTCAAAGCCAGCTACTTCCGAAGAATTGATCTCACCGTAATCTGTCTGCTTAGAACCTACCTCTATATCAGCTTCATACCCCACCAGATACCTGGCTATCTCCTTTATAGGCGCCTGGGTCGCAGAAAGACCTATACGAGTCGGAGAGGTCTCCGCCATCTCCTCCAACCTTTCATAGGAAAGAGAAAGATGCACACCTCTCTTATTCTCGCTTAAAGAATGTATCTCATCCGTAATCAAGTATCTGACCTCCTTCAATGACTCCTTAAACTTCGGAGAATCAAGAACAATTCCAAGCGACTCCGGAGTAGTAATCAGTATATGCGGAGGATTCTCCAACTGCTGAGACTTCTCAGCATCAGTAGTGTCCCCCGTTCTTACAGCACTTCTAACCTCAGGCACTTCATAACCCATTTGCTCCGCCTTCTCCTTTATACCCTCCAGAGGATCCTCCAAGTTGCGCTGTATATCATTGTTCAAGGCCCTGAGAGGAGAAACATAGACTGCGTAAACCTTATCCTCAAGCTCCCCCTCATCCCCCATCCGGAACAAGTCATTCAACACTGCTAGAAACGCAGAAAGCGTTTTACCTGAACCAGTCGGAGCGCAGATAAGAGAGTTCTCTCCCTCACTGATAAGGTCAAAGGAGTAACGTTGAGGAGGACTAAGGCCTTCAAAGCTTTCGTCGAACCATTTTTTCACGTATGGTTCAAACTCTTCAGGCAATGTTTCGGAGGCCCGATCTTCCTCCGCAAATTTCACCGGGTTCACATTGAAAAGTCGTCACTTAACTCTTTTGAATCAGATTGCTGCTTATCTCCACGCCCAACCAGGTAAAATAATGATGCCCAGAAAGCTGTTATAAGGCCTATAACCGGATGAAGGCCATAGACAATTAATGCTACGGCAGGTATTATCATTAGGAAGGCCTTCCCTTTCAAAGTGTTTTCAGTGAGATCTGCTACACGTTTTGAGACATCTACTGACTGTTTTTCAATAGCTTCAGTTGAACGGGACATAACGTTATCCTTTACCCTTGCTTCTGCGTTTCTGAATGCTTCCTGAAGATCTCTGTACTCTTGAGGGCCGATAGTACTGTTTTTGCTTATCTCATTCAGGACTGAGGTCTTTGTGAGGACGAAAGTGCTGTTTGCTGTCTTGTTAATAGCTTTGCTCTGTTTATCTTTCTGTGCCTGCATCATGTTGCTCTGGTTTACAATGTATTCGGCTTGGCTGCCTGTGATACTTGCTGCATTGCCTCTGATTTTTTCTGCAGTTTCAGGACTGGTTGCTGCCGCTCCATATATCGCTGCTCCAAGTAAGAGGCCTGTAAGCAGTAATGGCAGCGATGTTGCCCCGTAGTAGTTTCGGAATCCTTCGCCGCTGGAAAAGAATGAGAGCAGTATGTTCAGAACCGGCACCGTTATCGCAAACGCCGCTACTACACCTCCTAAAGCTGCAAAAGGCAGGATTAGAAGGGGCAGCAGAGAATGCTTTCGGAACTGATGTCTCGAAGTATAAACAGTGAAGCCTAGAAGTATTGTCGCCGGAGCAAGCAGAAGATACGTTACAGGTGTAGAAGGCTTTACCATATAGGCTGCGGAGATAGATATAAACGCTAGAGCCACCTGCAAACCGTATAGAATATAGTCCTGCTCCAGGTCCATAAATAAGTATTAAGGCCTGCAGGTTTAAATTCCCAGCACTTCAGATAAAACTGCTTCAGCATGCCCAGAATTCTCTGCCTCGACCAAAATCTCTCCGGATCTGTAAACGACAATTTCTCTTCCATCAACACATCCTCTTACCAGATAACTGTTAGAGGCCTTTAACTCTTCAGCCTCTTCTTCAAACTTTTTTATTACCTCATCCGATGCATCTATTGTTATACGGTATTTGTCTTCTCCGCAGACACTTGAAACCTGTTTAGACGTTCCAAGATACTCGTATTCCTCCTCTTTACATATTTTGCAGCCTTTGCATTCTACCTTGAAGGCCTCTGCCTCAGGGAGGATGTGGAGGTCTTGTTCAACTTCTCTTCCTGTTAAGTGTTTGAAGGCTTTGTAGCTTGATCTGTGTGCTGCCATGGCTGCTATATCTCTTTCTATGCCTTCGGATCTGCAGGTTCCTAGTTTTTCCGGTTTTACCTGGCGGAATATACAGTTGAAGCATTTATCTTTTAGAAGCATTGAGTAGCCTTGGTCTGCCAGTGCTGCTGTGTATATCCATGGCTTTCCTTCTCTCTGGCAGTATTCATTGATTAGAAGACGGGTTTCCAGGTTGTCTGTTCCGTCTATAATTAGGTCTATGTCTTCAAGCAGGGTTGAGATGTTTCCTGGCCTGAGGCTTTCGACCCTCTCTTCCACCTCTGTTATTTCTCCAAGTTTTTTGGAGGCGGCTTTTGCTTTTGGAAGCGATTTTTCAACGTCTTCAAGAGTATAGATGCTGGATGAGTAGAGGTCGTTAGGTTCAAGGTAGTCTCTATCTATTATTTTCAGCTTTACGCCATAACGTGCAAGGCTTTCTGCTATTACGCTTCCTGTTGCCCCAAGCCCTATTACAGCTACTTTTGATCTCTGTAAACTCTTTATCTGTTGTTCCGAGAGATCTGTAGCGCGGAGACGGGAGTAGACTTCTTCCACAGTAAAAGGATTTTTCAGTGTAAAATCCTTTAACAGTATGGTAGGAGGTCTTGAAAAATGGCAATAAGCTCTTCATTCTTTGAAATAGGCTGGCAGAAAATATCTGTGCTAGGTTTCTCACTAAACCCTTTCACAGTTATCGCCGCTTTAGTTGTAACTGCGGCAGCAGTAATTTCAAACCGTCTAATCAACAAGGCAATTGAAAAAACAGTTAAAAAACGTTCAGGAGATCAGCACGCAGCTTTAACAGCAAAAAAGGCCTCTAACTACGGAGTCTACAGTATTGCAGGAGTTGTCATCTTAGGAGTCTTCGGAGTGCCTCTATCAGCTTTAGGAACTGTTGTAGGCCTTCTAGGATTAGGTCTATCCTTTGCACTGAAGGACACGATCTCCAACTTTATCGCAGGCCTTATGATACTGGTTAACAGGCCTTTCACCGTCGGCGACCAGATCAAGGCACAGGGAGAGGAAGGCACTGTGAAAGATATACGGGTCAGAGCCACGGATATTAAGACCTACGATGGCAGAAAAGTCATTATACCTAACTCAAGGCTCTACAATGATGTTGTAACGAACAACACCGCCTACGATGAAAGAAGGTTTGAAGTAATTGTTGGAGTAGGCTACGACGATGACATAGAGAAGGCGAAAGAGCTTGCAAAAGAATCGCTCGAAGAATCAGAGGCAGTAGAAATGGAGCCAAGTCCTGAAGTGCTTGTAGATGAGCTTGGTGGTTCATCTGTCAATTTAAAGCTTCGTGCCTGGTCAAGGCCTTCCAAAGCCAACATGGTATCTGCAGCCTCCGAAGTAACGCAGAAAGTCAAGGAAAGATTTGATAGAGAAGGTATCGACATACCTTACCCGATCAGAACCGTCTACATGGAAAACGGAGACCAGGAGTAAAGGCCTTCATTCCCTTTTTTTATTTGAAAAGGATTCTTAAGTTTTCAAGCATCGGTGTGGGTTATGCCCGTTGAAGTTGATGAGGAAAAAATGGGAGAGGTCAAGAACTCTGAGGAAACCTGGGTTATAGATTTCTGGGCTGAATGGTGCGGCCCCTGTAAGAAGCTGGCACCGGTCTTTGAAGAAGTCTCTGAAGAGTTCGATGACGTCAAGTTTGGAAAAGTAAATATGGAGGAGCAAAGCAGCCTCGGAAGCCGGTACGGAGTAAGATCTCTTCCCACACTGATTATAATTGAAAACGGAGAGGAAAAAGCCAGGAACACAGGCCTTATGACCGAGCCAGGTCTTAAAAACTGGATTGAAGAAAACAAGTCCTAGAGAAAATCTGTCCAGTCTACTTTACCATAACTCTCCTCTCCTTCTTCAACCAAACTTTCTATCTCTTCCACAGTCTCTTCCACAGTTTTTCCAGTCGTATCCACTTCAACAACCTTCTCCTGGATATCTACAGCTTCCGAAAGTATCAAGTCAAGAGCCTCTGCCTCCACATTCTCCTTTACCTTCTCCTCAGAATAATCACGTTCTGAAAGCCTTTCCTCCAGTTTTTCAGGCCTGCAACGTAAAACAATGCATACATCAGCAGAAAAATGATGGGATAAATGACCTTCAATCAATGTTTTGCCCTGAAAATCTTTCTGCTTTAAGGCCTTAACCATTTCAGGTATCTCTACCTCTCTCTCCTCTTTCTCTTCTCCAAGGCCTTCTCTCTTAAGGAACCTGGTAAGATGTACAATGTTGAAGCCTTCCTCACTCATTCGTTCTGAAACCGTTGTTTTCCCGGTTCCTGGGGTGCCTGTAAGTACTGCTTTCACATCAAACATTTGAAGTCGGAGGGCATAAAAGCTTCAACAACCGAACTCTCTTTCATATGAAAGAACATTTTCAATGCAGCACCTGTCCAATAGATGAGGTGAATCCCTAAATGATAGATGTCTGGACTCGAAAGACTGACACGACTTTCTGCAGCCAAGGTGATCAAAAATGATTGATGTCTGGACCGAGAAGCACAGGCCGGACACCCTGGAAGAGGTGGTAGGCCAGGACAAGATAGTAGAGAGACTTCAGGCCTTCGTAGAGGAGGACTCAATCCCTCACATGCTGTTCGCAGGGCCAGCCGGAACCGGTAAGACAACTTCTGCGGTTGCTCTGGCGAAGGATCTGTACGGCGATTCCTGGAAAGATAACTTTATGGAGACCAACGCCTCCGATGAGAGAGGTATCGACGTTGTAAGGGAGAAGATCAAGAACTTTGCCCGTACCAAGTCCATGAACGCAGACTACAAAATAATATTTCTGGACGAAGCCGACGCATTAACCTCAGATGCTCAGCAGGCCTTGAGAAGGACGATGGAGCAGTTCTCAGATAACTGCCGTTTCATCCTCTCCTGCAACTACTCTTCAAAGATCATCGACCCGATCCAGTCCCGATGCGCCGTCTTCCGATTCAACAGGTTAGAAGAAGAAAAAGTCAAAGACTACATCACCCGGCTTGGAAGAGAAGAAGACTTCAAAATCTCAGAAGACGCTATCGACGCAGTGATGAGAGTCTCAGAAGGAGATCTCAGGCGTGTAACCAATATCCTTCAGACAGCAGCAATAAACAATAAAGAAATCGTAGAAAAAGATGTCTACGGAGTGGCAGCCAGTCTAAGACCTGAAGAAATACGGGAAATACTGGACAAATCCCTAGAAGGAAACTTTATCGAAGCCAGAGAAGAACTATCCGACCTGATGATCAACAGAGGCCTTGACGGACAAGACGTTATCAATTCAGTGCACAGAGAAATCTTCGACCTCGATATCTCGGATAGAGCAAAGCTGGAGATAATCGAAAACCTCGGCGAATTCGAATTCAGGATAAGCGAAGGCGGAAGCTCGGACATCCAGATCGAAGCCTTCCTCGCCCAGATGACAGACCTCGAACATAATTAGAGCTATGAGAGTTGCTCTTGATCTTGAGGACGTACTTGTAGAGAACGTAGCCGTATTTGTAGAGGAGTTAAACCGTTTCGTTGAAGAGAATCATGGTAAGAATGTTGAGTTCTCTGTTCAAGACGTAGATAATTGGGGTTTCGGGAGCTTGAAGAGAAAGCTCGCAGAAATAAGAGGCTGGGACTCCAAAGTATCCGAAAAGTTTTACTATGGGGACAGTGAAGAATGGGCTGGTTGGTACCCCTTAACAAAAGAAATATGGAGAAACAAGCCGGAAAAACTGGAGAAAGCAGAGGAGGACATTGAAGGCTGTGTAAAGCGACTTAGGAGATTTGTAGAAGAAAATAACGGCGACCTATATATTGTCACGGCAAACAATAGTATCGGCTCTAACTTAGAGAGAAAGATTGAGAACCTGAACATAAAGAGATTTATCGATGGCGTAATCATAGAGAAAGAGAAGGAAGATCTAGACTTCGATATCTATATTGATGATCACCCGAAGCTGCACAAGGACCTGGACGGAAGCTTTCAAGTAATGGTTACAAGGCCTTGGAATAGAAATGAGGAACTGAGAGCACCACACCGAAGAGCAGAAAATCTGAAAGAAGCTGTTGAGGTGAGCCAAGATCTGGGTTGAAAAGTATCGGCCGGAGACGTTGGATGAGTACAGAGGCGCGTCCAGTGAGAAGGAAGAGTTGAGGGAGTGGGCTGAGAGCTGGAAGCAAGGCGATAAACCTGTCCTGCTTCACGGCCAGGCCGGTACCGGGAAGACTTCTCTCGTAGAGGCCTTGGCAAATGATCTGGGTTATGAACTGGTTGAGACGAATGCTTCCGATGTAAGGACCAAGTCGAAGCTGGAGGAGGAGTTGAAGGAAGCCACGCGTCAGGCCTCGTTTTTCGGCGGTCAGAAGCTGATTCTGGTAGATGAGGTCGACGGAATGAGCGGTAACTCTGATAGGGGGGGAGTTCAGGAGATCGGTAAGATAATCGATGAAACCCGGTTCCCTATAATAATGACAGCGAACGATGCCTACGACAGCAGCATCAAGTCTTTAAGGAATAAAGCGAAGACTGTGGAATTAGACTCGGTGCATACTAATTCTATAGCCGCTTTTCTAAGAGATATTCTTGAAAAAGAAGGAATAGATTACGAAGACGGGACACCTAAGAGAATTGCACGGCAGGCAGGAGGCCAGATGCGTTCAGCTATCAATGACCTGGAAGCAGTAGCTACAGGAAAAGAAAAAATTGGAAAGGACGACCTAGACGTAATAGGGCAGAGAGATAATAGACAGGAAATATTTGACACCTTGAAAATAATATTCAAAACAGAGAACGCATCAAACGCCGACCAAGCTACAGAAAACCTGGACGAAGACGCTGAAACCTTCATGCAGTGGGTAAGAGAAAACATACCCCGAGAATACAAGAGAAACAACGATCTTGCAGAGGCCTACCACTGGATATCCCAAGCCGACCTGTTCAACGGCAGGGTAAGAAGCCGTATGAACTGGAAACTCTTGAAATACGTGTACGACTTCACAAGCATCGGAGTAGCTTTGAGTAAAGAACAGAAATACAAGGGATGGACCAAATACCAGTACCCCTCCAAAATCAAGCAAATGGGTAAAAGCAAGGCCTCCAGGAAAAAACTTCAATCCATATCCGGTAAACTAGGTGAAAAACTTCACATGTCAAACAGAGATGTAAAGGCCTCGTTACCAGTCTACTCACAGCTTTTCAGCGATGATCCAAGTATCGCTGATTCTCTAGACCTTGAAGAAGAGGAGAAAGAGTTCATCTCCAAGTTTTAAGGCCTTTAACGGAGATGAACAGGGTTGATATCCCGATGAGGAATAGGATGTGGATAAGTTCTATTCCCGGTACTGATCTTGAATCTTGAGGGTTCAATGCTCCTGTCTTTGTTGTTGCCTGTACTACTGTGGATTCAGTTACTTTGTAGCCTTTTGTCTGGTCTTTCATCTCTACTGTCAGGTCTTTTGTTCCTGACGAGGTAGGAGTTACTTTTATTATGAAGTTTTCTGATTCTCCGGGCGGCATTGTCTCTGTTATTTCATCGCCCCCGTTTGTGAATGAAGCGTTTACTGATCCTCCTATCTCAATTCTAATCTTCCTCTTGTTTGGAGCGTTGTTTTCTACTCTGAATCTGATGCCTGTGGTTTCATCTACAGGCACTATTACTCTTGAAGTCTCTTTTTCAAGCGTGGCTACAACGTTTTCAGACTCTGCTTCTTCACCGAACTCCACAAGACTGTTTGAGAAGTCCTTGTTTCCAACTAAGTCTTTAGCTGCTGCGCAGACATACTTATGGCTGTTTATCTCTTTTCTAGAGGCTTTCACATCATACTCAGAGAAATCTGTTGGACAGCTGGAAGGCTGATTGCCTGGCTCGTAAATCTTCATCCTCTTAGATGAAGCATCACAGTAAACTTCTTCCTCAGAGCTTGAGCTATCCAGCTTCACTGTATCAAGGCAAGCAACCTCTGCATACTGTGAACCTGCTGTACCTTCCTTCTGAACGGAAACATTCGGATCTCCAAGATCCTTGAACCACTGAGCTGACCCCTTTTCAAGGCAGACATACCAGTTGCCGTTCATCTTCACAGACCGGTTCTCAGCCGCAAATTCTGCAGGATGCTGAGCAGGACTTCTAGCACATCTGTAAACCTCACTCTTCTTTACTGTTCCCTGATTCGAATCCGTGGAGTCAGGGCAGATAAACTGGTAATCCGGGTAGAACTCGCTGTTCTGTGAACGCCATGACTCGCTTGAAGAGCAGGGCCTGTAAACATTTATAGGAGTCATCTGGCCGGAAACAGTTCCACGAGCCCCGTCATAGTACTTGTCAAATTCAATGCTTACGCTGTGATTGTAGACGTTTGTAGCCTGGATATCCTGGCTCAAATTCCCGGCCCGGTTCTCAGCCGCTGTCTCAGACCAGTTAAACGTGTTTGTCATCTCCCAAGGCCCATAACCTGCGTCATAGACCTCACTGCCAGTCCAGGGACGGCTGCTTAAAGACCTGTCATTCGACATGCATGCATCCCAGTTGTACATGCATTTAGCCAGTTCAGTCATACTGATACCTTGAAGCGCCCTCCAGTTCCAGCTCCTCTTAGCAGCCTCCTTCTTAGTATAAGTCGTGTAAATGAAAACAGAGTTCCTCTCAACAATATCCACTGTCTCCATCGTCAGCCTTCCTCTATTCCCTGAAATATATTTATGGCTCAAAACCCCTCCTTTATTCCCCCATTGCCAAGGAGTAAGCATTTTACCGCTGAATCTTCCTACAGGCTTAATAGTTCCCACAAAACTGTTGTCAGAACCTAAAACATGCTTATCCAATCTGTTCTGAACCTCCCGATCGCTCATACCGCTGAAGCTTTGAGCATCCACAGGCTCCATATACTCTACATCAAACTGGATTCTATCCGGCCCTGAAATCTGGAAATCAGAAAGATCTGTCACCTTAAGGCCTTGAATACTAGGTCCATATACCACCCAATAGGACCTGTTGTCTCTTAACGCATCCTTTGCAGCCTGTGGGTCCTGATTGTAGAACTTCATGAAGTCTTGGCTGCTTGTAACTTTCTCCATCTGGTATGAAGAGTTCCGGAACTTAGCCTCCATATACTTTACATCAAAGCCAGCAGTTACTTGTTCCGTAGTGTTTCCGAGCTCGCTGAGCTTAATCCTTCCCTTAAGAGTTTTTTCTTTACTTCTCTTTGCTTTTGTAGGTTCAACGCTTCTGATATCTACAAGAGTTTCATTGGTGCCTATATCGCAGTAATTGCTTCCTTTCTTTCCAAGCCAGTCGATAACCTGGCTTTCATGCCCTTTAACGTAGTTAACAAAGTCTTGAGGATCATCAAAGTCTCTCTCCGTTATTTTGGTTACGTCTTGGGCACAGGTAGAGTTAATCGTCCTTGTAATGATGTTTGTCCTGGTCTGGGGATTACCTGCTTCCGCTCCGTAAAGGAAATCGCTTGAAAGCCAGAGATCGCCTACACTCTTCCCTTGATCCCTGTAATTCTGTGCGATATTCTTCACGTCAACATTCCTAGGCAGCTGAAGGTTCTTACGGCTTACCACCTCTTTTACAGCCCCTGCAAACCTCTGTCTCCAGGCCCACATCCTGTAGGCCTTAGTATTTACTTCTACATCGTACTGCCTTCTGAAGGCCTTCTGTTCCGGAAGCTGAAGCTCTTTAAGCTCTCCACTGCTTCCTGTAGGACCATAGTACAGGGTCATGTGGGATGCGTAGATACCTGTCTTTTCCGCAACCTCGCCGTGGTAATCATCATTAAGCTGTACGTTCAGGTTTATCATCGGAATCCTGTTCACACATGCCGGGATTGCTGCCAGAAGATCGAATGAGACGTTATTTCCTGCATATCTCTCCATTGAAGTTATATTTTTGTAGCCTGAGGAGGAAATACTGACTCCAGGATCAAGGTTTCCCGGAGCATGCCTCAGTGAAAGGCCTTTTGTTGAAGGGCAGAACCAGTTGCTGCTGACAGAAGTTGTTTTATTCACATCTGATATTTTTGTAGCATCTTTCTTTCCACAGGTCAGGTACTGTTTCTGCATGTCTTTCAGCTTGCTGTAAGTTTCTCCAGGGTCGCAGGAAGGAGTTGGGTTGCTCCAGCTTCCCTTAACTTCTCCCGAGTCATAATTGCTGTCGCCGTCCTCATCGCAGAAGTAAATGGTCTTTGTCTTGGTCTGGCGGTAAGGCTTATCACAGTACTCTACCGTATCTGTAGCCGCATTGTAGCCTTGATTACATGTCTTGAAGACAGGTACAGGCTCATAATTATTGCCGCTGGCCTGAGAAGGTGCAGGAGGTTCAGGAGGACTAGCAGGATCCGCTGCAGCCGCTCCCATCATTAAAATAACAGATAAAACCAGTAAAACAGCTCCAAATTTCTTCCCAAACTTCATCTTAACCACCTCCTGTAACCTACAGCACCTAACATAAATACCACACCCGCCAAGAGCAAGTACACTATAAGGCCTGGACCTTCACCGGTTTCAGGCCTTTCATCCTTCCTATCTTCAAACTTTGACCTTGAGACATTTATACAGTCATAACAGTTACCTAGCTCAAACTCTTCCTCCGTACAAACATTGTTGTCGAAACATTCTCCCTCCTCCTTTATCATACCTGACTCAGTAAGCTTTCTCTCAGCTTCCAGAGGCTGATACTCAGCAGAATAAGTATCATAGACCTCCCCATTATTCCTTAAAATAAACTTCAAAGTATACCTTTCAAGATCCTGACCGGGAGAAACAGTTAAAGAGTAATCCTTAGGAGTTCTAGGCAACTCCGCTATAGTACGGGAGGCAGAAGCAATCTCAGAACCTTGCTTTAAAACTTTCATATCCAGCTCAGCATTTTCAACAGTTGTAGAACCTCCTGCAGGCCCTACAACCGTGGCGGAGGCCTGAACAGCTTCACTGCTTGAGTAAACATCCTGACTGTTTGAAACATCTGTAATACTTCCATCCTTACCTGCAATCACAACCCTTACCTGGCCAGAACCCAGGTTAAGGCCTTCATCCATTATATCCGCGTTTAAATCATATGTTCCAGGTTCAGACAGTTTTAACGGGAAACTGTATTCTCTGCTTTCTCCCGGTGCTAAAGTTCCTAGATCCTTGGAGAACTGCTTTACCGTCTCTCCTTCCGAGTAAGTTGGAGAAACCGTGAAATCTGCTGTAGGTGAAACCGTTTCAGAACCTGTGTTCTCCATTTTAAACTCTACAGTAAAGTTTACGCCTGCTAAAACGTTAGCTCCCTGCGTACCGTAACTAGGCTGCTCGTAACGCCTAATATAATCATCTCCTACTTCAATTCTCTCAGCTACAATATAAACACCTTTATTTCCCAGGCTGACATCAGGTACCGAACGACTGTTCTCAACCCTGATATCTCTGGAGATAAAGGCCTTTGTAGCTCCTGAACTATCAACTGCTTGCAGCATTAAAGAGTAATCGCCTGTAGGAACATTTTCAGGGATTTCAAGAGTTTCACCAACCCCCAGTACTTCACGGCCTGCAAGATCCACATCATCATTTACAACACGTTTAAACACTACGGAGCGGTCAGAACCGCTTACAAGAGATGCCTCAACCCTTATATCCGTCCTGGGATTATCACCGGTATTAACAATATTTGTAGAGAAGTCCAAGTTTTCTCCCGCGTCTACAGCGCTCTGACCTGTTTGAAGGCCTCTGAATGAGAGCTGGTAGAATGTTGCGGACGCAACACCTGTCATTATAAAAGCGGCGGCGAGAACCAAGACTGTTTTACGAAAACTGTTCATACGTTTAGAAGGTTAGTCCTGCCGGGTTAAAAAGTTTCTTTCATTCCATCTCTCTTACCTGGACATAGTCATGTAAAACAGTAAGCTCCTTATCCTGAGTCGAGTTCACTTTTATCCCTATTGCTCCTGTTCCTGAAGGAATACTTGAAAGACGAATAAGACTGTCATAACCTTTGACTCCTCTAGGATAGTCTTCAAAAATACGGACCCGAATCCTGTCCTTACCAGGCCTTGCGTAATGAAACATTTTCCACTCGTACCAGATACTTCTGTTCCAGTTCTTGAAATTATCAGGGTTATTAGTATTTGTAACAGTGTCATTCCTTAATCCATATAGCGGTTTAGTCGAGCTTCCTTTCAGTTTTGGGTCTCTTACACCCATGAATAGCTGTAATTCCTTTTTTCTGCTGGAGCCGCTGTAGAGTACTATTGAGTGTCGCTGTGGTACTGACTTGTTCATGTTTTTGATTTGGAAGAGGCCTTCTGCAACCCAGCTCTTGCTCCAGAAGTCTGCATTTTTTTCCCAGATTACGGTGTTTGCTGTGTCTACTGTGCCTTCTTCTGAGACTTTTAGGGAGTAGCTTTGTTCTGTTGGAGAGTAAAGTCTCTCTACTTTTGCCTCTCCGTTCATCTGGTGTTTTATCCATGCAGGATCTCTCATATCCCCGTCCTCAAACCCATCATGAAATATGGAGCCATCTCCTGCACATTTGATGAACAGTCTTGTATCTGGGTTGGTTAACGTAACGTTGTAGCATCTTCTTTCCTCCCAGTACTCCAGTTTACTGGAGTAACTGTTGATACTGTTCACCATTTCCTTGAACTTAGCCCGGTCACTTTTCTTCGCCAGATCAAGTTCCTGACCTGCATCCCTGATAGAGGCAATATGATGGCCTTGATCCAAGGGCTCGTAAGTCTTAGTCTTAACCTCCTTCATCGTCGCCGAAAGAGAAAGAATAATCAAACTAACAATTATAGCCGAGACAAACATGAACTGGCCTTTCCGCTCCATCAGTTAGACCACCTCAAACGCACATGGTAGGCCTCATTACCGATCACGCCATAAAACTCAGAACTCACATCCCCTTCCTCCAGACTAGGAATACTGCTCGAACCTTTCAAAACGTACAGGAAGGAAGCCAAGGCCTTCCTATCAGCCTCACTGTACCTTTTCTCATACCCTGCTCTTCCAATACTGGCCTCAACATTGTAGGTAAAAGTGCTTAAACGGCCTGACTCCAAACTCTGGAGCCGGATACACCTTTCAGGCGAGCAACTGACAGAGAATTTGCCAGCTGACCTAGTGTATTCTGGAAACCTTACATTGTACGTGATATTGTTGACAGTTACTCGTTCGTTCTCCATGAAAGGACCTTCCCTGTCATCTTCTACATCACCATCATCATTCCTATCCAGGTAGAAAGCTCTAACATTATGATTGCTGCAGTAAG
>JBDGSI010000006.1:0-10654 GCA_042217615.1 Candidatus Nanohalobium sp. | reverse complement strand
ACTTGAATCCTCAGAGGAAGACTACGACCTCAGAGACCTGAAAGATCTGAAGATAGACACCGAGGATGCAAGGATTAAAGGCCTCAAAGGTATTGACCAGGTTGTAATTAACGAGGAAGACGGTGAATGGAAGCTTCAAACTGCAGGAACAGCTTTGAGGAAGACCCTGAAAATTGAGGAAGTTGACGACACCAGAACCACTTCCAACCACTTGTTTGAGATCAAACGTGTTCTTGGAGTTGAGGCCTTGAGAAGAAAGATTATAGATGAAACTAACGCCACTTTGAGGAAGCAGGGTATTGGAATTGACAACAGACATATCATGCTTCTCGCAGACATGATGACAAAGGAAGGAGAGCTTCAGGGAACCACCAGGTACGGTATAATCGGTAATAAGGATTCGATGCTTGCCCGTTCAGTCTTCGAGGAGACCAAGAAACATTTGCGTGAAGGTACTCTAAGAGGAGAGGAAGACCCATTGAAAGGAGTGGTTGAAAACATTGTAACAGGTCAGCCTGTCCCTGTAGGCACCGGGGCGGTAGACCTTAAACCACGGTTCAGTCCGGAGGACGAGTAAAAACATGTCCTCCACCACCGACCCCTTTATAAAAACTGGGTTCATTTATGATGTTACAGACATCCAACGTATACAGTTTCTAACGTGATAGTATGGCAACAGCAACCTACGATACAGAAATGATCCGCACCATCAACATGTTTGAATCAATCACTGATGTAAATGCCAGGGACTGCCTTATCAAAGAGGATGAGGCCTACTTTATAGTCCCAGAGGGAAAAGCAGGGATGGCTATCGGAAAAGGAGGTAAAATTGTTCAGAAAGTCCAGGATCAGATGGGTAAAGAAGTCAAGATCTACGAATACCACGACAACCTGGGAGCATTCATAAACAACCTTGTACCTTCCGACCTCAGAGGAGTAGACATCAAGGAGGAAGACGGAGAGAAAAAAGTAAGCATAAGCGTCCCAAGAGACAACAAAGGCCGAGTAGTCGGAAAAGACGGCAACAAAATCGACGCCATCAGGGACATCCTAGCAAGAACACACAACGTCGACGACGTAACAGTAGAGTAAAGGCCTTAAGCTTCAACTCTTTCTAAAGAATCTTTCTCAACCCGGGCACGGCCATAGCCTTTTTTGGCAGCCTTTCCCAAGAGTTTATAGGGAGAAATACACAGGTGAAAAAGCATCCTCTTAAACAGGAAGTTGAAGATGTGCAGAGACTTAAAGAGATTGTAGAGATTACAGCACAGCATGAAGACTCACATCTAGTGAAGAAACTAGGCCTTCAAAGCCTTTTACCCGCAGAAAAACGATTGAAGAAAGAGAAGCCTTCCCCCAAACGTTTAAAACAACTTTTAGAAGATCTAGGACCAACATTTGTAAAGTTTGGCCAGATACTAGCTCAGAGACCTGACATACTTCCCAGAGAATACATCAAAGAGTTAAAGAATCTTGAAGATAGTGTAGATGCTTTTCCAGGAGATAGAGCGAGAAGAATCGTGGACGAGGAAGTAGGCCTTGAAACCTTTGACAGTTTTAATGACGAACCGATAGCAGCCGCTTCCATAGCCCAGGTACACGAGGCCCGGATCAACGGTAAGAAAGTTGCTGTAAAGGTGAGACGGCCAGGAATCAAGGAAGAGATGGAGACCGATATCGACATCTTAAGACAGGCTGCGAGCCACGGCGAGAAACATTCTGAGAAGATGAAACAGTTCCAGGCCAGCAAATTTGTCAATGAGTTTGCCGACTGGACTAAAGACGAGCTTGACTTCTTACAGGAGTTAAGGAACGCAGAGATATTCCAGGAAAACCTCAAAAACGAGGAAAAAGTAAAGGCACCTGACGTATACCCGGATTACTCCACGGAAAAAGTAATGGTTATGGAGTTCGTAGAAGGAGTAAAATGCACCAACAAAGACAGGATAGATGAACTAGATCTTAAAAGACAGGAAATAGCTGAGACAGCTATAAGAGCCGGTATAAAACAAACTATACGGGACGGATTCTTCCATGCAGACCCCCACCCATCAAACTTCCTAGTAAAAGAAGACAACACCCTCGTATACCTCGACTTCGGCATGATGGGAAGACTAAGCCCAAAAACGCGGGATCAACTAGCCCTCCTCCTAATGCACTCAATAAACGAAGACGTTGACTCAGCAATAAACGTTATAGAAGAAATGGCCTACCTTGAAGACGATGCAGACCTTGAAGGCCTTAAAAAAATCTTAGAGAAAAAAATACCAGATCTCAAAAACAGCACACTTGAACAGCAAAGCATCACATCACTACTACTTGACATAGCTGTAAAAGCATCCGAAAAAGGAATCCACATGCCTTCAAGCGTTATACTAGTAGGTAAAACACTTGTAACAACAGAAGGTATAGGCCTTACACTCTACCCCGAGTTCCATGTCCGTGAACCGTATAAAGACATTGTAAAAGAGACCTTGCTTCAGAGCAACAGCCCTCAAGACATTCTGGAATCCTTTACAATTGATCTTATCCAGAACAAAGAACTAATCTCCAAAGCACCTAGCAAGATAAACGAAACTATAGAAAGCATCAACCAGAAACAACAACGTGAAATAATACGTGAAAAGGCCTCTGAAAACGGCGAAGCAGTTATTGCCGCAGGCCTCCTGATTTCTGCAGGTATTTTTGCTTTCAACTCTCTTCCTGCCAAATGGCGCGGTTTGATAGCTGTTGCTGAACTTGCACTGGCTTTTATACTTATCAGAAAGGTTTTTGATAGATAGAAGTGTCAGGCTTTAGGTTGTAGCCACAGGGGAAGTGGGTATAAAAAGGTTAACTTCGACTGATGTGTTACGTATGGGACTGTACAACGCACGTAAGATGAGGAAGAAACGCCAGCAGTACCGCTGGAGTGATAAGGATTACAAGCGAAGAATGTTGAACTTGAAGGAGAAGGCAGATCCCTTGGAAGGTTCTCCACAGGGTCGTGGAATTGTACTTGAAAAACGTATTATTGAGGCTAAGCAGCCTAACTCCGCATTGCGTAAATGTGTGCGTGTACAGCTCCTGAAAAACGGTAAACAACTAACAGCTTTCGTACCTGGAGACGGAGCGATCGACCACATTGATGAGCACGACGAAGTAATGATCGAGGGAATTGGTGGAGCAGACTCCGGACCGAAAGGAGATATTCCAACAGTAAGATACAAAGTAATCAAGGTAAACGGCGTATCCCTAAAAGAACTGGTAGCCGGAAACCAGCAGAAGCCAACAAGGTGATAAAGAAATGACAGACGAAAATGCAGAGATTTTCTCAGCCACACAGAAAACACGAGGTGTTTTCGAGTGACAGACTCAGCAAAACTTGATCTAGAAGACGAACTACTTACAATGGACAAATGGGATGCCTCAGAGGCCTCAATAAGCGACGACGGCCTTGTAAGATACATCAGCCTAGAAAACATTTTAGCACCAAGAAGCAAGGGAAGACACGTTGAAAAACAGTTCTACAAAGCCGAAGTACCGATAGTAGAACGGCTTCTAAACCACCTCTACGTTGCAGGTCACAGAGGACAGAAACACTACATCCAGTCAGGCCACAACACCGGAGACAGCGAAAAACTCTGGAACATCATCGAAGACGCATTCGAAATAATCGAAGAAGAAACAGGTGAGAACCCAATCCAGGTACTAGTCAATGCAATCGAAAACTCTGCACCAACAGAAGAAGTAGTCACATACCAGAGAGGAGGAGTCCGAGCAAGAAAAGCAGTAATCGTATCACCACAGAGAAGAGTAGACCTCGCACTCAGACTACTCGCACAGGGCGCATACGAAAAAAGACTTACCAGCAGCGAAACAGCAGAACAAGTCCTCGCAAACGAAATAATCCAAGCCAACAACGGCAACAACGACATCAGAGCAGTCAGAGAAAAAGAAAGAAGAGAAAGAGAAGCAGAAGGCGCCCGATAAAAAGGCCTTCACGCAACTCTTTCCACATACCCATATCCCTCTCCATTTCATTTCTCGTTATCTCCGTTTACCTCATAACCTTTCTTACCCCTTTAACAGCATAGAGGCCTTCAAAGAAAATGAGTAAAAACGCCAGGTCTTATCCCTAGAGCAGAAGAAAGCTGATACCGCTTTCGGAAAGGCCTACTTCAAGTACATTGTATACATTTCTCTGCCAGCGACTGTTCTTTACCTTATTTCAATTTAGAAAAAGAAATTAAACACGAGGAAAAGGAAGTGGAAGTGGAAGAACAAGAGGCAAGACAGCAGGCTAACAGAAAAGCCCTTGAAGAGGGTGAGGAAGAAGAGGGACAAATTGAGAAACTTGAAGAAGAGGCGAACAAGCTAGTAGATGATACCGATGAGTTAAGTATAGAAATGGAAACAGAATTAGAAATATTGGAAACTCATGTCAGAGAGGAACATAATACAGCGAAAGCAACAGTTGAGTCAGGTCTTAACCTTCTAAGGGATGCAGACCGGGATATTGCCAAGCTAGAGTCCAGACAGGAAGGTCAAAGAAAGGAAAATCTTCGAGATCTGCGTGAGGAAATAGAGGAGATACTTGATAAAGGCGGCGATAAGATAGGTAAAGAAATGAATGTGACATCGACTTTAGAAAAGGAAGTAGGAAAAGAGGAGGAAGAAGCTGAGAAACTGGAAGAAAACGCCGAAAAGCTACCAAAGTTTTCTTCAGGAAGCAGGATAGTTTCCCTTATCAAGTCATTGTTTTAGCAAGGCCTTTTACAGTTCATTTTTTACCTATTGGCGCAAACCCTTTTTTAAAACTTGTAAGGTATTTTTCGGTTATAAACTGGTGAACTTGAAATATGTCTGAAATTCAAAGAATTTCTGGGAGACCAGAAAATTACGGAGTGATTTTCAATGTCTGATAAAGAGCTTGACGCGATTAAACAGGTAATTAACGATCCTGAGCATATCAGGAATATCGCTATTGCCGCGCACATTGACCACGGAAAAACTACATTAACAGATAACCTTCTTGCCCGGGCAGGGATGATCTCGGATAAGCTTGCTGGAGATCAGCGTTTCATGGACTTTGATGATCAGGAAGCGGAGAGAGGTATCACGATTTACTCTGCAAACATTTCGATGGTCCACGAGTTTGATGGAGATGACTATCTTGTAAACCTTATTGATACTCCTGGCCACGTTGACTTCGGAGGAGACGTTACACGTGCTATGCGTGCTGTCGACGGAGTAGTAGTTCTTGTCGATGCTGTCGACGGCGTAATGCCTCAGACAGAGACTGTCATGAAGCAGGCGCTTCAGGAAGGCGTCAAGCCAGTGCTGTTCATTAACAAAGTTGATCGTTTGATCGAAGAGATGCAGTTGACACCTGAAGAAATGCAGAAACGGTTCACTAAAATCATAAGAGGAGTTAACAACGCACTGAGAAAGTATGCGGACGAAGAAACAGCTGAAGAGTGGAAGATGTCTGTAGAGGACGGAACGGTAGCCTTTGGTTCCGCATTGAAGAACTGGGCGATCTCCATGCCTTATATGGAAGAAACCGGCATCACTTTTTCCGACCTGATTGACCGTGTAGAGGACGGAGATCATGAAGGCCTCAGAAATGATGCACCTATTGAGGAAGTTGTGCTTGACATGGTTGTTGAGCACCTTGTTAACCCTCAGGAATCTGCAGAGTGGAGGATTCCAAAAGTATGGCCTGGCGATGTTGACAGCGAAGTCGGTCAGGACATGATGGAGCACGACCAGGATGGAAGACTGGTTGGCGTGGTTACAAACGTTGAAGACGACGAACACGCAGGAACAATCGCCACAGCCCGACTCTTCTCCGGAACAGTACATGAAGGAGACGAGCTTTACGGAATCGGCAGCCAGA
This sequence comes from Candidatus Nanohalobium sp., assembly GCA_042217615.1. Classification (GTDB taxonomy): domain Archaea; phylum Nanohalarchaeota; class Nanosalinia; order Nanosalinales; family Nanosalinaceae; genus JBDGSM01. Next base: position 4,773 of record JBDGSI010000006.1, on the reverse strand, counting down.
AAACGGAGAGAGCGCAGCAGGTCGGAATCTACTCCGGTCCAAGAAAATTGACGGTCGACAGTGTTCCGTGTGGAAACATTGCAGCAATTACAGGACCGGACTTCTCCACAGGAGAGACTTTTATCCTGGACGGCGAGGAAGAGATCCAGCCTTTCGAGCAGATCGAACACGTATTTGAACCTGTCGTTACAAAGTCAATCGAGCCTAAGAGAACTAGCGATCTTCCAAAGCTGATCGAGGAGCTTAGAAAACGTTCAAAGGAGGACAACACTATCCAGGTAGACATTGATGAGGAAACAGGAGAGACAAAGGTCTCAGGCCTTGGAGAGCTCCACATCGAGGCCAAGATCGAGAGACATCTTGAAGAGAAAGGAATCGATATTGAAGTCTCGGAACCTATCGTTGTCTTCAGAGAGGGTATCGAAGACGAATCACCGGAGGTCTCCGGAAAGTCGCCGAACAGGCACAACGAACTTGTTATGTCGGTAGAGCCTCTGCCAGAGTCTGTTAGAAAGTTCTTGAAGGAGGATTACGAACAGGTTAAGATGGAAGCAGACGAAGACCACGAAATCAAGGAAGCTCTTATCGAGGCAGGCCTTGACAAAGAGGATGCTGACAACGTAATGAAGGCCTACGAGGAGAATCTTTTGATTAACTCCTCCAGAGGTATCAAGAATCTGAGAGAGATCAAGGAGTACCTTGTTGACGCGTTCAAAGAGTTCAGTGATGAAGGCCCTCTAGCTAACGAGCCTGTTATCGGGTTGAAGGTGAAGCTTCACGATGCTTCGCTGCACGAGGACGCGATCCACAGAGGTCCTTCCCAGATGATCCCTACAACGAAGGAGGCAATGACAAACGGATTCCTGCAGGCAACTCCTCGCCTGATCGAGCCTAAGCAGAAGCTGAGGATTGATACACCGACTTCAACTATGGGAGACGCAATGACAGAAGTCAGCAACCGTAGAGGAGACGTCATCAACATGGAAGAAGAAGGAGATAGCTCAGTTATCAAATGCAAACTGCCTGTCGAAGAACTATTCGGCTTCGAAGCAGCTTTAAAGTCTGCTACGAACGGTAAAGGCTTCTTCTCCCTGATTGATATCATCTACGAACCTCTTCCAAGAAACCTTCAGGAAGAGAAAATTATGAGCATCAGGGAAAGAAAAGGTATGAAACAGGAAATGCCAAGCTTGGAAGAGTGAATCATCTTCTTATTCTCTATCCTCTTTTTATTCTACTTACCACCTAAACACAATCTTTTTTTATTACAATCCGGTAACCCATCTATGAAGCATAAATCGGCAGTATTGTTGAGTGTTCTGTTTGTCATGCTTCATGCATCCGCTGCGGCGAACTATACTATAGAGACAGATGTCTACACTAATGAAACTGTTAATTTCTCCTATGACAAGTATCAGCGCTTCACAGAAAATGTTAGCAACTACTTCAATTCAGAGAACATGACTATAAACTTCTCAATAACCAAATATCAGAATTTCTCCATAGATGAAAACTGTCCGGAAAAAGCCAGGTTTGACGAAAACAATAATTCAGTAGGCGATGTGGCCGTGTGTGTAGGTCCTGGAGAAGGAGGTTACTGGGGTATAGAGAAGGCCGTTATAGGTTCTAACACTAACGACCCATTCGGATTCTCAAACACCGGAGAATTTGCTCACGCCCATGAATTCATGCATTATTTTGGCATACCCGACACTTACGGCTATCCTAGTGGGATGCCTAAATACTGGATTGATGACAATTTAATGACTTACGGTATCTATTCCTCAGACCCTCCTATAAATGAAATTCAGAGGGATATAGCGATGTTCAACGCTAAGCGGGTAGCAAAATATGGTCGGAAATCAATATACTACATATTCTACAAGGGGGTGGTTGATTTTAGGAAGTTTAGAAACCCTCCTGAGACTAACCTATCAGTCAAAGTAGAATCTAATTACTGTAACGCCCAAACAATATGGAACTGGGGCGACACATACAGACATAAGACTAACATAACCGCTAACTCCAGCGGATACCTAAACTTTGAGATTGGCAGCATAAACAACAACCTGGGCCGCGGCTTGAGATTGAAATGCGGTCCAGACAATACTACACACTGGGTTCCAACACCGGAACTAGATTACTGCTTCAAAAATAACGGTTACAAGCCCGCCGGTACTTGCAGCTTAAAATGTGGAAGTTCAAACAACACCTGGTGCAACTACACCTCTCAAAGACCTACAGACCCTCCTGAATACCGACAGGTTCAACAGAGCAATGATTCAATAAGTCCTAAAGACTCCATAAACCTGTCAGCAGAATGGCGAGCCAACTTTTCCGGTATCGAAGATGTATTTCTCTCTACCAATGAGACAGGAACTTGGGAAAATAAATCAAATTATACCTCACCTCTAAGACTGAACTCAGCTCAGGGAACGTGGCGCAAGACAGAGTTCAACTGGTCAAACAGTTCAGCCAACAACACTCACATATGCTGGCATTTATGGGCGGAAGACAAACATGGCGACTTATGGACCTCAACACCGGATAAATGCTTCACAGTAGAAGATAACGAAAACTTAGATAACCCAGATAACTCAGGTAGCTCAGATAACTCCAGGGATGACGGCAGCAGCTTTACATCTGTTCCTTCCACTCCTTTCATCCCTGAAGGCCCTAAAGTTTCAGTTAAAAACAACAGCATTGAGATCAGCAACCTCGGAGGCGATAAAATAACTCTGAACAAGAGCAAAAACATCAAATCAGTTAATATTGAAGGTAGCGAGGTCTCGAAAGATTACTCGGTAACCATTCAGGACTCAAGCGCAGATCCTGAAGGCTATATGGCTTATAAGGCCTATAATTTAACAGTCAAACGAGAAAATGTTGAGGTAGATGGACTTAACAGATCTATCAATATCACCTTCGAAGTAGAGAGATCATGGCTTAATGAAAACAGTATTTCTCGGGAGAAAGTCGTTTTGCTCCATAAAGAAGACCGGAAGTGGGAGGAAAAACCTACAGAAATCAAAAGCACAGGCAATAATACAGTTATTTATGAGGCCTCTACGAGCGAATTTTCCAAGTATGCTGTCGGCGCTGAGGAAAAGGCCTGTGTTCAGCAGGTTACGCATGCAAAATCCCCAGAAGGAGAGTGTAAGACCTTCTCTACTCCCTGCGAAGTTCCAGAAAAATGGACTAAAGTTAAAAGCTGTAGCCTATATGAGCAGAAGCTTAGAGCAGAGAAGTTGATAAAACGGCTTCCTGAAGGTTCTGAAGCAAAAATGGGGGCGAGAGAGGCCTTTAGAGCTGGTAACTATTCTGAGGCTATAAGTAAATCGTTAGCAGCTCTAAACGACAGCAATAATGCAGGCAGTACAGAAGGTAAAAAGGAAGGTCAAGGGATCTTTGGCCTTGTTCTTAACTTGCTAGGTCTTTTACTTGTACTGGCGGTTGTAGGTGTTTCGGGTTATGTTGGTTACAGGAAGTATAAGGAACGCAGATTGGTTCAGGAGCTTAATCAGGTTATTGAAGTGGTTAGACATGGCATGAGTAGTGGCCAGATTAGGCGCGATGAGGAGATTCTCCGGGTTATTGATGGAGTAGAGGAGGATATTGAGGAGGGGAGGTTTGACCGTGCTGCGGATGGTCTAGATAGGCTTGGAAGGAAATTAGAGAATCTTTAAGAAATTAGTACCTTACCAATGCCCTAACCCAGGACGGAAACCCTTTTTAAAGTTTAACTGGTAATCCGGTTTTATACGCAGTTTAGGTGAAAAAAAAGAATGGCTGATAAACCACACATTAATCTCGTATTTATTGGGCACGTAGACCACGGTAAATCTACTACCATCGGTAGGCTGCTGTGGGAAACCGAAAACCTTCCAGAAGAAGAAATGAGAAAGCTTGAAGAGGCTGCTGAGGAAGCAGGTAAGGAATCCTTCAACTTCGCTTTCGCGATGGACAATCTTGAAGAGGAACGTGAAAGAGGTGTTACAATTGACCTCGCTCACCAGGAGTTTGACTCCGATAACTATTACTTCACGATTATCGATGCTCCTGGCCACCGTGACTTCATCAAGAACATGATTACGGGAGCTTCTCAGGCTGACGCCGGTGTTCTTGTCGTCGCTGCTGACGACGGAATCCAGCCTCAGACAAAGGAGCATGCTTACCTCGCCAAGACCCTTGGAATCGACCAGCTTATTGTAGCAGTCAACAAGATGGACCTTGAGGACTACGAAGAGGATGCTTTCAACGACATTAAGGATGAAGTCGCTGAAATGATCCAGGGAGTCGGTTACGATACTTCAGATATCGACTTTGTACCTATCTCCAGCTTCGATGGAGAAGGAGTCGCATCCAATTCCGACGAGATGGACTGGTACAGCGGACCAGCGCTAATCGATGCACTGGACGACCTTGACGAACCTGAGAAGGCTATCGACCTGCCGACAAGAATCCCTATCCAGGACGTATACAACATCTCCGGAATCGGAGCTGTCACAGTCGGAAGAGTCGAGACAGGAGATATCAACACAGGAGACGACATAGTCTTCGAACCAGCAAGTACAAGGCTCAACAGAAACATCGGTGGAGAAGCAAAGTCCATCGAGATGCACCACGAAGAAATAGAAAAGGCAGAACCCGGTGACAACATCGGATGGAACACAAGAGGCGTCGGAGAAGACGACGTCAAGAAAGGAGACGTAGCAGGACCAGCAGACAACCCACCAACAGTTGTCGAAAAGTTCGAAGCACAGGTCATCGTCC